>CBDUPW010000056.1:0-31036 GCA_965369205.1 uncultured Polyangiaceae bacterium
TCGTGTGCTCAAGCCCGGGGGCAAGCTCGCTTTTGTCGAGCACGTGCTCGATCCCCCCCCGCAGTTCAGTGCCCCCATCGCCGAAGCTGAGCACCTCGCTCGCGACATCCGCCACGACCGCATCGGACAGTCTGGCGGCCAGGCCACGCACTTTTTCCAGCACTTCCCGGCAGTGCTCACTTTGGCGGCTGACGACACACGCGCCCAAGGTTGCCACCTGCAGGAGCTCGACGTCCCCGACCTCAGCCACAGAAACCCCCAGCCGGGCGCGAACGCGGTCTTTGAAACTCTTCACGACCTGGCGTCGGTCCTTGAGCGAACGCGCTCCGGGAATCGAAAGCACTAGCCGCAATACACCTACAAACATTAATACTTAGTGCCGGGTACAGCCTGGCGGCCCGGCGTCCGGTCTTCACAAGGTCTGCTTGACTTCCTCGATCTCGAAGAACTCGATGAAGTCGCCATCCTTGACGTCGTTGAAGTTCTCGAGCCCGATGCCGCACTCCATGCCTTCTTTGACCTCGCGCGCGTCGTCTTTGAAACGCTTCAGGCTGCTCACCTTACCGGTCCACAGCACGGTGTTGTCTCGAACGAGCCGCGCGGTCGCGCTGCGGCGCACCAACCCGTTGACAACCATGCAGCCCGCAATGGTACCCGCCTTGGAGACGCGGAAGGTCTGCCGGACTTCGGCCTTGCCCAGGTCCTTCTCGACCAGCTGGGGCGCCAGCAAGCCCTCCATGGCGGCTTTTACGTCGTCGACCACATGGTAGATGACGTTGTACTGACGGATTTCGACTGATTCCTTTTGGGCCAAGCTCGCGGATTTGCCCGCGGGACGCACGTTGAAGCCGATGATGATGCCCTTGGCAGCGACTGCCAGGTTGACGTCACCTTCGGTGATGGCGCCCACCGCCGCGTGCACCACGCCGACTTTGACCTTTTCGGTCGTGAGCTTGAGCAGCGCCTCGGTAAGCGCTTCCACAGAACCTTGCACGTCGGCTTTGATGATGACCTTGAGCTCGAGTTGCTCGTTTTCGCTCATGGCGCGAGCCAGCTCTTCCAAACTGATCTTGGCGCTGGTGGGCAGCATGCTGCGACGCTCTTTGGTCTTGCGCTGGTCGGCGATCTCCTGAGCCTTTTTCAGGTCCGTGATGGCGTGCACCGGATCCCCGGCAGACGGCACGTCGGAAAGACCGATGATGGCCACTGGCGTCGACGGCCCCGCCGTTGCAACGTTGCGACCTCGGTCATCGAGCATTGCGCGGATCTTGCCGTGTACGCTGCCCGCCAAGATCACGTCGCCCCGCTTGAGGGTGCCGTCCTGTACCAGAATCGTGGCGACCGGACCTTTACCGCGGTCCAGCTCGGCCTCTACGACGACGCCGACGCCGGGCTTGTCGGCGGTCGCCCGCAGCTCCAAGACTTCGGCTTGCAGGACCACCTGCTCCAGCAGCGCGTCGACGCCATCGCCGGTTGCAGCGCTGACTTCGCAGAACAGGGTGTCTCCACCCCATTCTTCCGGCACCAGGCCATGTTCGGAGAGCTCGCGGCGCACGCGCTCGGGCTGCGCCTCGGGCTTGTCGCATTTGTTGATGGCGACCACCAAAGCCACTTCCGCGGCCTTCGCATGGTTGATGGCCTCGATCGTCTGGGGCATGACGCCATCGTCCGCCGCAACGACCAGGATCACGACGTCGGTCGTCTGAGCGCCTCGAGCCCGCATTGCGGTGAACGCCTCATGACCGGGCGTGTCCAGGAACGCCAATCTGCCGTTCTTGGTCTCCACGGAATAGGCACCGATGTGCTGCGTGATGCCGCCGGCTTCTCCGGCCACGACGTTGGCCTTCCGGATCCTATCCAGCAGGCTCGTTTTGCCGTGGTCAACGTGGCCCATGACAGTCACGACCGGCGGTCGAGGCTCCGTGCCCGTATTGTCGACTTCAACTTCAAGGCCCTGGGCGGAGAGCAGCGCGTTCTCCTCGCTCACTGCGACGTCCTCGACCTCCCAGCCGAACTCCCCGGCGACGATCTTGGAAGTCTCCGCGTCCAGCGTACTGTTGATGTTCACGCCGGTCATACCGAGCCGGATCAGCTTCATCAGCAAGTCCCCGGACTTGACGCTTAGCCGCTGCGCGAGGGTCTGCAGCGCGATGGTCTCCTCAATCTTGACCACCTTCTTGTGAGCGGATCGTTCCTGAGTGACCGGCTGACCGGAACCCTTGGCACGGCCGAGGGAGCCCAGACCGCGATGGCGCATGCCGCGCCCGCCCATGCGACCACCCATCATCGGGCCGCGACCGCGACCACCGAGATTGCCGCCGGCCTTGGCGTCGTACTGCACGCGCCGAGGCGTCGGGGCGCCGCGGGGCGCTTGAGGCATCGGCACGCCGGGACGTCCTTCCCAGACTTCCACGCCGGTCTTCGGCGGGCTCGACGGACGGGGCGCCGGGGCATCGGGCTCCGGTGCTTTCGCCGCTGCTGCGACCTCAACAGGCTTCGGTGCTGGCGCCGGCGGCGCCTCGGGCGCGGGCTCGGGTGCTGCCGCTGCCTTGGGCGGGGGGGCTTCCTCCGCCGCAGGAGGCGGCGCAGCCTTGGGTGTGCTTGCCGCCGGCTTCTCGGGCGCGGGAGCAACTTTCACCGGCTCGGGTTTCGCCTCGGGCGGCGGCGCGACGCGCGGCTGCGACTTTGGAGGCGCAACCCGGCGTGCCGGGGCCGGTACGGGCGGCGCGGGAGCTGCGGCTTCTGCCACGGGCTCGGGCTTCGGCTTTTTGACCGCGCGACGCTTCACGACCGTTGGCCGAATGCGTTCTTCTACCACCGGTGCCGCAGTCGCCTTTTCCAAGTGCCGCTTCACGCGCTCCACTTGCTCGGGGGCCACAGCGCTCATGTGGTTGCGCACCTCGGTCACGCCAACGGACTGGAACAACGCGACCAACGCTTTGTTCTCGATGCCCAAATCTCGGGCGACCTCATAGACACGCACTTTGCTCATCCGTCCTCCTTGACGCGGGGCGCACTCGGCGGCGCCCCGGGCTTCGGAATCATCATTACTTCCAACATCTCACTAAGAGCGCTTCCAACGCCTTGGTCCAAAACGGCCAAGACGCCAACCTCACTCTTGCCCAACAACTCCCCCAAACGTGCTTTATCCGAAAACGCGCGCGCAACGCCGGATTCGATGGCTTTCAGTACGCGCGGGGAATCTGCGGCAGAGCGGGCGTCCCGCGCCACGACCACCAGCGCGACGCTGCCGCCATCCAATGCACTGTCGACTTCCGTGCGACCCACAGCGATCTTGCCCGCGCGCTTCGCGGAGGAGATCAACGCGCATGCGCGGCGCTCCGCCTGCGCAACCAAACTCCGGTGCAGTTCGTCCGCTGTCGTGCGGATCCCACTTTTGAACGCCTTGGAAAGACCCCGCTTGGCGCCAGCCTCCAGACAGGCTGCTTTGGGATGCACCCAAGCGCCGCGGCCGAACGCACCCCGAGCGAGATCCGGCACCACTTCGCCGTCTGGCCCGAGCACAAGGCGCAGCATCGCGCCAGGATGCGTTACCTCTCGGCATCCGACACAAGTGCGCTCCAGGGAGCGCACTGGGCGGTTTTGGATTTCCCGGGCCAACATCAATTACTCCTCGACGCTCACCTCGGCCGCAGCTTCAGCTTTGGGTTTGGCTTGCTCCTCCGCCGCCATTCGAGCGGCCCACGCAGCGCGAGCGACCTCGATTTCGCGAGCTTCGCTTTCGAGGAAGTAGCCGGCGCCAGCCTGCACTTGCCGCGCCTTCTTGATGCCGAGACCCGTGCGAATTGCCAACCGATCCGGATCTTCTTTGACGAGCTCCAGAACCGTCTTGTAGCCGGCTTCTTCCAGCAGCTGCAGCGTGCGCAAACCCACGCCCCGCACGAAACGAAGCTTCTCACGCTCGGTGAGGGGCTCCGCGCGCTGGGACGCTTCGTCGATGCGCTGTTTGCGCAGGCGCTCCATAGTGGACTCGGCGCGACCCTTGAGATCCACCGCTGCCTCGGGCGTGCCGACGCCTTGAATGGGCACCAATTCTTCGACCGTGGCTTCGGCGATTTCCTCGAGCGCGCGGAAACCGAGACGGTACATGGCGCGGGCCAGGTCTTCGTCGACGCCGTCGATGTCCTTGAGGGCCGCAAGTGCCTCTTCCTCCATCTGGCGAAACTTGCTCTCGCTGATGATGTCGAGCTTCCAGCCGGTGAGATGGGACGCCAGGCGCACGTTCTGGCCTTTCCGGCCAATGGCCAGGCTCAGCTTCTCGTCGGGTACGACGAGTTCCATGCGGTGATCCGCCTCATCGACGATGACCTTGTTCACCTCAGCTGGCTGGATCGCGTTGATGATGTAGCGAGCCGGGTCCTTGTCGAAAGGCACGATGTCGATCTTTTCGCCGCGGAGCTCTTGCACCACCGCTTGGACGCGGGAGCCCTTGATGCCCACACACGCTCCGACCGGATCCACGTCCGAATCGCGCGTCGTGACGGCGATCTTGCTTCTCGATCCGGCTTCCCGTGCCACACTGTCGATCTTGACGATGCCCTCGTAGATCTCCGGAACTTCCGCTTCGAATAGCTTGACCACCAGGTCGGGCGCGCTGCGGCTCAGAATGATCATCGGGCCGCGGGCCTCGCGGTCGATGTTCTTCACGTAGGCCACGATGCGGTCGCCGGGGCGGTAGGTTTCGCGCGGGGTCTGCTCGCGATGCGGCAACACGCCTTCGGTGCGTCCCAGGTCCACGATGATGTTGTGGCCACGCTCGAATCGCCGAACGATGCCCCGGATCAGCTGTCCCTGACGGTCGCGGTATTCGTTGAAGATGATGTCGCGCTCGGCGTCCCGCACGCGCTGTAGCAGCACTTGCTTGGCGGTCTGCGCAGCAATGCGCCCAAAGGCGTTGCGGGCCTGGCGCATGTCGAGCACAGCCCCAAACTCCTTGTCCTGCTGCTTCGCCTTGTCCGCGTCTTTCGGATGCCAGAACACCTGAAAGCCGAGCTCTTCGCCAATGTCCGCTTCCAAGCCGTGCTTCTGGGCGATGTCCAAGGCGATCTCCCGCTCCGGGTCGTCCACTTCCTCGACAACCGTCATGTACTGGAAGAGATCGATTTGTCCGCTCTCGTCGTTGAACCGAGCCTCCAGCTCCCGGTTCGGCCCAAAGGCCGCCTGGGCGGCCTTGAGGATGGCGGCCTCCATCGTCTCCACGAGGATCTGCTTGTCGATTCCCTTTTCTTGGGCGACCTGTTCGACAATGCCTCCTAATTCGACGTCGTAGCCTGCTTGCGCTGCCATGCTCTAGCTCCGTGTACGGTCCGGCTTACTTGCCTTGACCGGCTGATTGCTTCCGGGCTTTTGCGCCCTTCGGCTTGTGCGTTTTGGGCTTGCCCTTCGACCATGTGAATTGCAGTCGCCCACTCTCAATGGCCTGCAGCGACACGCTGACAAGCCCCCTGTCCGTTTCAAGTTGTACTTCGCCGGCTTCGTTCAAGCCGTGCAAGGTGCCACTGAGGACGTGCCCGTGGCCCTCAACAGCCTCGCGCAGCTTCAGCTTCGCTAACTGCCCTGCGAACCGCTCGTAGTCCTTGGCCGAATACAGCGCGCGGTCCAGCCCTGGAGAACCAACCTCCAGACGGTAGCGCGGCGCGATCACGTCTTCGGCGTCGAGCGCTGCGGAGAGATCGCGAGAGATCTCGCTGCAGACGGCAAGGGTAATACCTGCGCCGGGCACCCGCGAATCCGGTCGCTCTACGGTCAGCTCCAACACCCACCCGCTTTGGTCGGTGCCCCAGATCAGTTCGACACCTTCCACGTTGTGCGCGCGCAAAACCGTCCCCACAATCGCGAGGACGCGATCCCGGTCGAGGCCTTTAAGTCTTTCGTGTGCAACGTGCATGAGTGCCGTGTCGCTCCATGTGGAGGGACGAGCGCACCTAGGGCGCGCGACAGCTTGAACGGAGGCCCACAGGCAAAAAAAAACGGAACCCGCTAGCGGGGGCCCGTTTGGGATCCACCCAAGTTGTCGGCGCGCAGCTTAGCCAAAGGATCTGCCCTTCGCAAGGCCGCTGAATCGCCCCAGCTTTCCGACGCCTCCACCTGGAATTTGTCACATGATTACAGCGATTTGCGACCTAGACCGGGTGAAGGTCTAGGGGATTTCGCCCGTTGGAAGCTCGGTTCAAGCCAGATTCGGCAAGGTCACTAGGTCGACGTGCAGGACCTCGTCCGAAAAGGCCATGATCTCGGTCAAACAGGCTTCGCTCGGGCGGGTGTCGGTGCGGATCTTGGCGCAGCCCGCGCGTCCCCCCTCGAAGACGGTGTTCTCGAGCTCTTGCAGGTTGATTCCGTGCCGTTTCAACACGTTGAGAACGTTGGCCAGAGCCCCCACCTTGTCCAAGTGGCGCACCACCAGCTGATAGCGAGCGCTCGTCGCCATACTGATGTTGATGACGTTGGGCACGTCCCCCTTGACGATGAAGCCTCGCAAGATGCGCACCGTCTCGTTGGCGATCGCGATTTGCCCCTCGTCTGTGGACGCGCCGATGTGTGGCGTCGCGTAGACGAACGCCTTGTCGAGCAAGTCGTTCGCGTACACCCCGATGCGGGTGCCCGGCTCGTTTGGCAGTACGTCTAGTCCGAGACGTAGCTTCTTCTTGGGAGCAAGCTCTTGCAGCGCCACCCAATCCACCAACTCCGCTCGCGCCGTGTTGATGAAGAACGCGCCGTCCGGCAGTGCTTCGATGATCTTTCGTGACACGATCCCAGCGGTGCGGTCCGTCAGAGCCAGATGCACTGAAAAAATATCGCTCTTTTTAGCGAGTTCCAGCAGGCTTCCCACACATACCGCGTCGTGTTCCGCTGCACGCTGGGGCGTGAGCGAGCGGCTCCAGGCTGCAACTCGCATGTCAAATGCGAGGGCAGCGCGCGCGACGGCTTTCCCCACGTGGCCGAATCCCGCAAGCCCAAGGGTGCGCCCTTGCAGTCCCTGCGCCTGAGCGAACTCTTCCTTTTCCCACTTGCCGTTACGTAGGCTCACGACGGCGTCCACGACGCGGCGGTCGAGACAGCCGATCAAGGTCATGGTGAGCTCGGCAACCCCGAGGGCGTTCTTCCCCGGGCAGTTCGCGACGTAGATCCCGCGCTCGCTCGCCGCCTGCACGTCGATCTTGCCCGTGCCATCCCCCGCGCGAATGATCAGATTCAGCGCTTTGCCGGCCTTCATCGCTTGGCCGTCGACGGGCGTCCCGCGCACGATCAAGACGTTGACGTCCGTGAGCGCCTTTTTCAGTTCTTGGGACTCAAGGTCAGGACGATATTCGACCTCGACCCCCAGGGTTCGCATCTCATTGAGGCTGGCTTCCGCCAACCTGTCCGCCACCAGCACCTTCATCGAGGCGGGCTTGTATCACGGCTGAGTGCCAGAACACGAGAGGCCGCGGCGGACGCTCGCCGAAGTGGGTGCCTAGGCCTGAGAACCCCGGGCCTTGAAGGCATATTGCCGCCCCGCCAGCTGCAGCCATGGGTCGCCGTCGGCGCCGGGCTCCAGCAGCGGCATCAATCCCGTCTGGGCTTCCTGTCGGAAACGGGCCTCCAGCTGCCCGTCCTTGACCCGGGCGTAGGTGGCGTTTCCCGGCCCGCTGGAAAGGGACTCCGGGTCCAGGAGCTCCTGCGTGCCGTCGGACAAGTGCAGCAGCAGGCTGTTCTGGTTGGGCCGGCTCACCGCATCAATGAACAGCGGCACGTCCTCGACGGTCAAATAGGTCCAGTCGTAGCCGTTGGACAGGATGTAGCGCCCATCATCCGGATGCTTCTGGATCCATGAGAAGAACGCTCGCGCCATTCTGCTGTGCTCGACCTTTGCGCCGTCGTGCCAAAAGCGCCCCACCGCATCGAGCACGATCGTGCTTTCTCGGCTCCGACCCGCCGGTGCAGGGAACTGGAAGAACTCTGGATGGTCGCTCGGTTTCATGGCGATAGCCTGGGACCGCGGCGGAAGATCTACCACTGGTGCGCGTCACACGTCAGCCCCGCCGCGACCCATCTCCCTTGCGCGCATGCACAACAGGGCGCAACATGATCCCAACGAAATGAAAGCGCTGCTTTTTGTCGTCGGACTCGCGGTCGCGGCCTGTGGCGGCTCCGACGAGGGCGGGCTCTTCGGCGCTTCCCAAAGCGGTGGAGTCGGGGCGTCTGGAGGCGTCGCGGGCGGCGGCGGCTCAGGCGGTGCTGCTGCATCTGGAGACGCTTCCGCCGGCGCGGCGGGCGTGCCCAGCGGCGGCAACGCCGGGGCGGCCAGCGGCGGGGCCGCCGGGAACGCGGGCGGACCCACGGGCGGCGGCGGAGGCATCCCGCCAGAAGACGCGGGCACGGGCGGCAACGTGGCGCAGCCAGGAGTCGGGCCTTGTGGCGCACAATTCTGCAGTTTTGCTGCGGGCGCGCAGTGCTGCGTGTCGTCTTCCAAAGGGCTCTACTGTTCCAACGACAAGCTTGGCAATCCCTGCAGCTGCACAGGCTTTGGCTGCGACACCATCCGCATCGATTGCGATGGCAAAGAAGATTGCGATGGCGCCAAGCAGTGCTGCGCGGTGCGCGGCATTATTGGACCCGGCTACGACCGCGTCGAGTGCCGCGACTCCTGTACGGGCATCGCGCTGAACGCGGCGCAGTTATGCCACCCGGGCGGGCCTGCGTGCCCGAGCGGCAAGAGTTGCAAGCCCGACAGCGGACTGCCGCCGGACTACTTCAGCTGTCAGACCAACTAGGCCCGGGTCTCAAACACGGTCACAGCGCCAGTGTTGTGGATTTCGCGGGCAGCGCGAAATCTTTCACGCTGACTTCGAAGTCTTTGGCGTTCCACGTGATTTCATGTCGCTGAAGAGTGAGCGCGTGATCCACGGGCTCGCTGCGCAAGTTTGCGGTCAGCGCTGCGCGCTCCGCATCCGCCATCGTCAGCAGGACAGCATACAGACCTGCCTTGGCGGCGTCCGTCGACTCACCAATGCCCTGCTCGCTGTCCTGAACTCGGGCGCTCAAGGCCAACTGCTGCGAAAGCTCCTCCCAAGTCACGATCACCAGCCGCCCGGGGCCGCTGAAAAGCCCCAGCTCTTTCAGCTCTCGCTTGAGACTGGCCTTGCGCCGGGCGTTGTCCACAGGCGGCTGCCCTTTCTGGACCTTGGGTGGGGTGGCTAGCAGACGTGCGATGCGCGCAGCGCTCCACAGACGCGCCCAGCGCCGTGGATCGCTTGGGCCGGGGGTGCCTTGGGCATTGGCCACCTTGCGCTCGATGCGCAGCGCTTCGTCGACCCGTCCCGTTCCGGCTGCGGCCGCTGCCAGCCGCAAGAAGCCGAGGGGATCCGTGTCGTCTAGTTCGGTGATGGTGCGGTATTGGCGGTACGCAGGTTCGTACCAAGCGTGCCCCAGGTAGATGTCCCCCAAAAGTCGCCGCGACGGGACGCTCTCCGGGTCGAACTCCACGATCTCCGAATAGGTGCGAACCGCTTCCTCGGCGTGGCCGGCTCGCGCCAGCACATCCCCGAGCCCACGGGCGATGCCGGGGGTGAGTAGCCCCTGGTCGCGCAGTCGACGGCCGAGCGCCACAGCTTCGTCTTTGCGCTCTGCCTCTACCAAGAGTTTCACCAGACGCATGCCTCCGTTCGGATCTTCTGGCGCTTTGGCAATGGCTTCGCGAAGCTTTTCGATGCGCCTGTCCACCGCTTCAATGGCTGACAACTCGCGATCCACCGCGGCCCAGTCCACGCTGCCACCGAAGAGCGTGCGTTCTACCGCCGCCACGAGTCGCACATCGACGGCTCGGCGCAGGATCAACTTCGCGACGTGCCGTTGCACATCCGGTCGCCCCGCAAAGTGAGCCAGCAGGATGCTCGCGGCGCCTTCATTGGTCACCTTGCGCTGTAGTAGCTCCAGGAAGGTGCGTTCCGCCCGCCAGTCGTTCAGCTCGCAGGCGGCGCGCGCAGCACGGTAGCGCTCAATCAAGTCTCCGGCGTCGCCTGCGGCTTTCACTCGCTTCTGCCACAACAGCACACGCTGCGCGAGGGGCCGAGCAGACGCGTCACTGCAGGTGGTGAGTGCCACCTCCGCGCCGGGCTTTTCGGCGAGCTGCTTCAGGTCGGAAGCGACCGAGCGCTCTCCCTCGTCGTCCTTTTCTAGACCGGAAGGGATCTTCCTTTTCGGTGCGGGCCGATACGCACGCTTGCGTTCCACCAAGCCCCCGCCGCTCCCCTTGCCGCCGATGGCGCCCCGGCCCAAGCCGGGAATCGGCATCGCCTTGGCGGCGGGACGTGGCGCTTCATTTTCCGCCAGCGGATCTTCCGATGGCGCCGCAACGGTGGGCGCGGCCGCGGCGGGCGCCTCTTCTTTGGCCATGCCGCCAACTTCGTCGTCAACAGCGCTCGGCTCCAGATTCTTGTCGTAGCCGGGCTGCACTTCCACAGGGAGTGGACTTGCGGGCGCTCCCTGGGCCATGGGCTCAGACTTCGTGGCCACGGCCTGCTCCGCTGGCGCTTCGTCCCCCGCCATGCGTTCCAGCTTGCTGCAGCCAAAGGGCAGACTCGCCGCGGGGATCCCCGCGTGGCGCGAAGCCGCGCGGCGTTCTTCGTCGTCCGTGAGCGCCCCCAAGCGCACCCCGCGCAGATTGGTTCGTTTGCGCGGAATGCCCATGCGCATGTACGCAGACTCGCTTTCGAGCGCCAAGATGCTCGTGAACGGAGTCATCAGCCCGTATTCCACACCAAGGGCGACGATGCGCCCGCGTTCCGCTTCGGGTCCGGAAGCGGAACCGAGCAAGCGTTTGACGTATTCCGCAGCCCAAAGCCGCGGCACGAAGTTGCTCAAGATGCTGCCGTCCCGCTTGACTTCGTACTCCTGCTCAAACTTCTCGCCGCCCAGTCGCCCGCGCACTTTGACCATGCGGGGGATTTCGTGATGCGTCCGGGCTAGCACGACCACTTCCGCTCCGCGGCTGACCTTGCCGGCCGCCGACGAGAACGGCTCGTCCAACCCCGCACCCAGATCGATTTCCAAGTCGGTGATGGTGGGGGTTTTGATGGCAGCTGCCAGCTCCAGTGCCCGGGCCGTCGTCTGTTCCGCGTCGTCCACGCGCAGGCTAATGCCCCCGCCCGCCCGCGCCAGTTCTCCCAATAGCGAGTAGTGCGCATCCGTTCCCACGCCCACGCTGAAGAGCCGCGCCCGGGAGGTGCCGATCGCGCGGCGCAAGCGCTCAACGAGCTGCTCGCCGCTCATGGCGCCGCTGGTAGCGATGCCATCGCCAACGTAGACAACCGCGGGTTGCTCCGCGCCGTGCAAGCGTCCAAGGGCAACGTCAAAGAGTGCAGCGAGGTCCGTTGCGCCGCCCACTGCGTGATCTGCGAGGGACTCCAGCGCCTTTTCGATTTCCTTGTCGTCTGCTTTCGCCAAACCGTCCTTGGGATAGAGCACGGTCGGACGCACATCGAGGGCGACCAGGGCAAAGCGATCTTCGCCGGACAGCGCCCGCAGGATGGACTCCGCCGCAGCGGTCTTCAACTGGTGGGCAGCTTCGTCGCCGGCCGCCGAAGTGTCGACGACGACCACGACGTCGCCCCGGGTCTGCTTCGCTGCCTTCCAGTCGACGTCTGGGACATAACGCGCCAACACGTAGTCCGCACTCTCACCGCCGGCAGAGAAACGCGCCACGGTCATGGGCGGGCGCTTGCTCGGAAGATCTGCCTCGAGCTGAAAGTCTGCGCGGGGCGTGTAGCCCGAGCGCCGCATCGTGACTCGGCGTCCGCCGTTTTCCACGCGCGCGTCGGCCAGGGTGGCGATCTTCATTTTGGTGCCGGCGTCACCCAGGTCCACGGACAGCGAAAACTCGCCAATACGCACCGGATTGCCCGCACCCATCGGGTACAGGTAGGAGAGCTTCGAACCCACCGGCGGACGCAGCTCAATGTAACGCAAGACCACCCTGCGCGTGCCACCACCGGGCACCGGGTAGATGCGGGCGCGGTAGGTCCGGCTGTCGATCCACTCCAGGATCGCCGGCGAATGGCCCGAAGCCTTCGCGGCTCCATATTGCGCCGCAGCTTCCTTTCGCTCGGAAAACTCGCCCTCCACCAACACGCCGTTGGTCTCGAGGGCAAACCCCGTCACACTGGCTCCCTCGGGCACCGTGAACCAGTACCAACCCTCCACGCCACGCTCGCCGGGGTTGAAGAAGGTCTGATCGACTTCGGTCTCCGACAGCCCTTCGCGCAGAACTGCACGCACCGACTGTCGGCTGACTTCGAGCTTCTGCGCCGGCGCTCCGGGTGCGGCGCCCACGTCCACGCCGTAGATGGAACCAGCTCCGGTCCCAGCAAGCAGCGCGCCCGACGCAAAGTCCGCCATGCCGCCGGTCCAGTCATCCCAGAACGACAGCGGCGCTACCGTCGGCTTGTCGGAACCCTTCACGTTGGCCTGTTCACCGGCTTTGACCTCTGCCCGCCCGCCTTTGCCAGTGACCGTCGCGGTGCCGCGCGCGACGTAGACAAGCACGTTGTCCCCGTCACGCCGCACGTCAAAGCCCGCCTCCGCAGCGGTGACTACGACCTCCCCGATGCTATGTGCTGTTGGCTTTCGTTCCGTGGGCGGCGCGTCCACGAAGTACTCGCCCTTTTCCAGGCTAACGGCGTCCGCCGCCAGCGAAAGTGCGCTTTGCTCGCGAATGAACAGGCGCGAACCATCCGGCAGTCGCACCAGGGCGCGCGCACCAGCGCCGGTCGTCATGCGGGCGCTGTCCATGAGCGGCGTGCCGCTCACGGCGCGTGCGGGTCCTTCTCCAGTGTCCACGCTGACTTCGCCCGCTGCCAGCTCCAGACGCGCCTGAATGGCAAGCGCCTTGACCGGGGGCGGCTTGCGCGTCGCCACGTAGGCAATGACCGCGATGATCACTCCAAGCGCCCCGAGCGCGAGCGCGCCCCGAGTCAGGAGCTTCTTCAGGTCCGGGATTTTTTTCGCTGCGCTGACTGCCTTCACTTCGTCCACGGCTGCTCCGTTTTCTGGTTGCGCTCCGGGCGAAGGAGGGCGTCGCGCACCGGCTGCGTTGGGCCAGCGGCTCACCATTGTCCCTCAAACAAGAGCGGGTTCTACGGTCTCACGCGCCACGCGCATCCGCAAGCGGCAGTCCCGCCGCCCGCGGTAAGCTTCATTCCGATTCGTTCGCCGCACTAGAACGCAAATTCATCCGCAGTGGATGCGTTCTTGCGGACCTGCGCGGCGGGTCGTGGTGCCGCGGCGCCCGCCGGTGCGTCTGCCGGCGGAGCTGCAAACCCTTCCGAAGCCTCACCGAGGGCACCGGATTGGTCGTCGAAGTCCGCTTTGAGTTTCTCCCGCGCTTGCGCTGGCGCCTGTGCCAACGCGGCCTGTCGCTGACGATTGACTTGATCCAAGGATCGTTTCAGGGCGCCACGTGCCTCGCTGGTGCGGCCCGACGCGAACAAGCGGTTTGCTTCTTTCAGCGTAGCCGCCGTCTCGCTCCGTACCAGGCGGGTTTGCACAACGGGATCGAGCTCGGCCACCTGACTCTCGTCCTCCGTCAACTGCATCGCGAGACTGCCCGCGCAATTGCCCCGGCCGCCCAGGGCGAAGTCGTCGTAAGTCATCTTCACATCCGCCACCGGTCGCGCGCCCTGCGCGCCTTTGGCAATCGCCAGCTTGATCAACAGAGTCTTCTGCTCGCCAGCGGAGAAGGTTCCAAAGGGCACGAAGAGGCGATCGCCCTCTTGACGGAAAGTGCGGTCGAAGACGCGTTCCACCTTCACCCCTGGCGCCAACGCCAGTTCGACCTCGGTGTCTTTCGCCACGGTCTTGACCAAGCTATTGAGCTCGGCGTCGAATACCTCGGGTAGCTTCGCAGCGTTCTCTACGAAATGGTGCCGACCGTTGGACTCCAGCGCAAGCGCACTCATCACGCGCTCGTTGTACTCCACGTCCACGCCGATGGCGCTGATGCTGGCTCCCATACTGCGCACCCGAGCGCCAATGCTGCGGAACCCTTCCACGTTGCGCACTCCCGCGGTGGCCTCGCCGTCGCTGAGCAAGAGCACGCGGTCGACCATGCCGCTGCGCCGACGTAGTTGCTCCATGCCCGCGTCGATACCGCAAGAAATGCAGGTGTCTCCCCCCGCGCTGATGGAGGAGAGCGCCCGCAAAGCCCGATCCCGGGAGAAAGAATCGATGGTCGTGGACGGTACGATCGCGTCCGTTGTGGTGTTGTAGGTCACGACGCTGACCGCATCGCCGTCGCGCAGACGCCCCACCATGCCCCGCGCCGCGTCGAGGGCGTTCGACAGGCGACGTCCCTTCATCGATCCGGAGCGATCAATCACGATGGACAAATTGAGGGGCGACGCAGCCGAGGTGGCCGCGTCCTTGTCCGCCGTCGCCGTCAGCAGCATGAAGGTTTCCCCGGGCCGCTCCGCCTGCAACGTGGGGTGGCCGAGGCGCCCCTCGAGCATGATGGTGCGACCGGCGGTGACTGTGGCGCCGACCGCCGCCGGGGGATCCTGGGGATCTGCGATCCCCACGGGGTCCGGGCTCAGCTCCGTGAGGGGCCGCTCCTTGGTCAAGGACCAGACGGTGACGCTCGAGAGCAGCATTCCGCACAATGAGAGTAGTCCGACGCTCTTGACCTTCATGCACTCGACCCTTTCGCAGTGGAAAACGAAGCCGCGACCCAGCCCCTTACACCCGGCTGCGGGCTTTTCTACGCACCAGCTCCGAGACGGATCTGTCCGGGAGCAATTCCCGGCCCTCACAGGCCATTTCCGTCGCAGCGGCGCGCCTTCTCCCCCAGTGGCTCCGGGCCACAGGAATGTGACCGCAGGCTGGGGGCAGGGTCGCCTTTTTGACGATTCTGCACGCAATCCTCATCTATGTGGCGGCTGCGTGATGGCTTGCCCCGCCGGGGCATGAAGCTGCGGCCCCGCGCGTCTCACGGTGATGATGCGGACCTTCTGGACTTGGGCTGCGGTGCTGGTCGCGGGCTTTGCCACCTTGGCCCTGGGACCGGCGTGGTGGAGCGGGCGTCAGGCCCAAGACTTCCTTACGCCGCAGAGCTCCAGGATCCGCGGACTCGCGCGTTCTGTCGCGGCAACCAACGGAGCGGACGCGCTGGACGCACACTTTGCAACCGGCAGCGCTCGCTTCGACGGAGAGTGGGTCTTCGGCACCTACATGATGAGCGCCATGGGCCTCGGCCAGCTCGCCCACGCCGATCCCGAGATGCGCGACTGGGCGGCGGCACAGATGCTGCCCGCCCTCGATCGCCTGACGACATCGGGTGCGGCCTTTGACACGGCAGCTTGGGGCGAAGCGGCCCTCGATAGCCTCGACGCCAACCGGGGCCACGCTGCCTACCTCGGGTACATGAACCTGGCACTCTCTCTACACGTGAGCTTGGACGCGGACAGTCCCTACTCCGAATTGAATCGCCGGATCAGCGCCGCTCTCGAACGCAGGCTGCTCACAAGCGACCGCTTCGTGCTCGAGACCTATCCCGGCGAGATCTACCCCGTCGACAACATGGCAGTGGTTGCGTCCATCGCCCTGGCAGATCACGCGCGCAAGCAGCCACGGCGCGCGGTCGTGCGGCGCTGGCTGGCGCACGCCGCGCGCCACTTCCAAAAAGCTGACAGCCGCCTGCTGTTTCAGAGCATGGCGGCCGACGGCGTCACCCCCGGAGACGGCGAGCGCGGCTCCGGCACGGCGCTGGCGGCATACTTCGCCTCGTTCATGAGCCCCGAGCTCAGCGCCGAGTTATTCCGCGCCCTGCAAACCCAGCTCTATGATCAAGTCCTGGGCTATGGCGTGATCCGCGAGTACCCCTGGGGACAGTTCGGACGCGGCGATATCGACTCGGGTCCGCTGGTGCTCGGGTACAGCATCTCTGCGACTGGCTTTGCCATGGGCGCGGCCCGCGCGAACGGCGCACCGAAGAGCTTAGACCGACTCCTGCGTACCTTCGTGCTGTTCGGCGCGCCCCTGGAGCGGTCCGGGCAGAGCAGCTTCGTTTCCGGCGGGCCCCTCGGCAACGCCATCGTGTTGGCCATGCTCACGGCGCTCCCCGCATCCCATTGGAGTCAGCCATGAAGCCGCGTATCCTGCTCCTAGGCATGAGCCTGGGCTGGCTTTGCCACTTGGCTATGCACTGGGTTTTCCAACACGCCATGTACGAAAAGAGCGTCGTTTCACATCTGCTCGCCCCCAGCGCCGCGACGCCGCCCTGGGCCCTCGCCCTCGCCCTAGGCTTTCTGTATCTGCGCCTCGCGGCCCAGGTCGTGTTTCCGGTTCTGATCGCGGCGGGTCTGGCACACAGCGCGATCCACGCTGCCATCCCCCGGACACTCCGGGCACAGCGTCCAGCAGGGTGAGCGCGCGCGGCTAGCTCAGCGCCGCCGAGGTTCGACGCGGACTTGGCGCGCCATCTGGCGCTGCACGCGGCGGTGCAAGGATCGCGGGCGACGGGCGATCTCGCGGCGGATGTCTGCCATGGGCCGGTTGGGGATGCCGATGTGACAAACGGGCGCGCCCGGTCGCACCACGGGCAACAGAGTCATGCCCAAAATGATGCCGGCGACGGGCGCCACCACCGTGGGACTGTCGTCCCGGAAGAACGCATCGCAGACCGCGATGCGCTCGCCTTCGTTGACCAAGTCTCCAGGGCGCGCGTGGACGCGCAGAATTCCGCCCGTGTGCGCCCGCACCCAGACGCTCTTCGTGATGGTGGTCTGGTACGCAGGCTCTTCGCGGCTGCCTTCGATCATGCCGAGCTCGATCAGCACGTTGCGCACGCCGCGCACGCCGATCGCCACCGCGCCGGCCTCGATCTTTAGGGACTCGCCAGCTTCCAGCAAGATGGTCTTGCAGCCGCCCCCGCAAGCGACTTGCCGCAGGCTCCGATCGTCGCCTTTGCGGTCGACGATCGCTTCACAACCGAACCAACGCGCCAGCTCTTCGAGCCCGGGCAAGGACAGGTCCGCGCGAACATGCGGGAAATTCGTTCGCCCCGCCGCAGCCGTGTGCAGGTCCAGCCCATAGTCGGATTTCAGCACGACCTCGCGATGGATCGCGTGCGCCAGGCGGAAAGCCAAGCTGCCCTTCGGATCCCCAGGGAAGCTGCGGTTCAAATCCCGACGGTCCGGCAGATAGCGGGTGTGGCGCTCGAATCCGAAGACGTTGACGACCGGCACCAAGATCAACGTGCCGCGCAGCAGCTCGAGGTTGGAGAACATCAGCTCCCGGATCACACCGGTCCCGTTGAGTTCGTCGCCATGGACCGCGCCCGAGACAAAGACCGTGGGCCCTTTGCGGCGCCCGCGCATCACGCGCAGAGGCACGCTCACGGGCACGCCCATGCTGGTCTCGCTGACCTTCAGCGCGATGTCGCGAGTTTCACCCTTCTTGACCCGCTCGCCGGCGATAATAAAGGGGGGGACCTTCGGACTCAGGACGCGCCCCCGTTGCTCTCCGCGGTCTTTTTCTTCTTCTTGCGTGGACGACGATCTTCCGCCGGGATCAGCCCCTTGAGGGTGAGGTGCTTGCCGAAACAAAGCACGACGTCGCTCAGCAGGATTTCTCTATCACCGCGGGGATTGGGGATCGTGACGCTGCCGCGCGTGATGCTCAGCACCTGCACGTCGCGCTCCCGCAACCCGGACTCCTTCAGGGTGCGGCCGCACAGCTCGCTGTCGGAAGTGACAGCAAACTCCGCAACGCCGTAGCCGGATTTCAAGGTCAGGCGCTGCCGCAGGTCGAGCTCCGGGAACAAAACCTGCTCCTCCAGGTGCTCCATAATGGCGCCCGCAACATCGATCTTCGTGGCCGCTTCGATGCCCTCGAGCCCCGGGGATGAATTGACTTCCAAAATGCTCGGGCCGTCTTTGGTTTCGAGCATATCCACACCGGCTACCCGCAGGCCCATGATCTGGGCAGCGTGGATCGCGGTCCGCTCATAGATCGGGTCGATGTTGACCGCTTCGGCACGACCGCCGCGGTGCACGTTGCTGCGGAACTCCTCGCCGACCGCAACCCGGCGCATCGCCGCAACCACGCGATCGCCCACCACGAAGGCACGCATGTCGCGGCCTCGGCTCTCGGACACGAACTTCTGGATCAGCACGTTCTGTTTGGCGCTCTGCAGCGTCTCGATGATGGCCTCGGCAACCTTCACGGTGTCTGCCAAGATCACACCAATGCCCTGAGTGCCCTCTAGCAACTTGATGATGACCGGGGCGCCGCCGACCCGCTCGATTGCCCCGAGCACGCTGGCGCGATCACGAACAAATGCGGTGGGAGGGATGCCGATGTTGTGGCGGCTCAGGATCTGCGTGCTGCGCAGCTTGTCCCGGGAAACACTGATGGCCGTGGACGAGTTGAGGGTGAACACGCCCATCTGCTCGAACTGCCGCACAACCGCCGTGCCGAACATGGTGATGGATGCGCCGATGCGCGGGATCACCGCGTCATAGTGGCTGAGCTCTTTGTTGCGCCAAAACAGATCCGGCTTGCCCTGCTCTAACCCCATGGCAAAGCGCAGCGTGTTGAGCACTTTGACCTTATGGCCACGCGCGAGTGCGGCCTCTCGCAATCGGCGCGTGCTGTAGGCACGCGGGCTTCGCGACAAAATGGCCATCTTCATTGTCATGTTGATTGCACTCGTTTCTTCTTCTTCTTCAACTTCTTCTTCGCGGTCTTTTTCTTCGGGCGACCGAGGCTGTAGCGCCGGCTGGTATCAATCACGAAGGCGTGTGACAAGGCGGACCGACCTATCAGCATCCGGAAGATCATCTTAGCGCGGCAAACCAGGGATAGTTCTATCTCGCGCTCGACGCCACCGATACGCACCTTGGCGACCACGAAGATCCGAGTTTCCGAGACTCCACTGGACGGGCGCACGCGTCCCCGCCGCGAAACGGGCGCTTCCACGGTGACGCGGCGGTCCAGTTTGCGACGGTGCAGCCGCACATCGAAGCGGACGCGGTTGTCACCGACCTCTTGGATGTTCTCTACGTGCAGGGCGCTACTGCGCGCGCCCGTGTCCATTTTGGCGCGGAGCCGCATCACATTCCACTCGGGAATGTCGACGTACTCTGCCCAACCGATGACCAGCGGTTCGTTCACAGCGTGGGTACTCTACACGAAAGCCCATGCCGGGATCCTCCTCGGAAAAGAGCAGAGCTTCAACGGGCCGACCCGGCGCGCGGCTCCTGCGGCTCCTGCGGCCCGGGCGCCGCGCCGCTGGCGTCGGGGGCGAGCGGCCGATGCACTCCAATGCTCTCTAGAAACGGCCAGGGCAGAAGCGTGCCGATCAGGACGACCACGGCATCGACGTGCAACTCGGACTCGATGCCGGCGCGCCGCAGAGTGACGCGGCCTGGGTCGATACGAGTCACTTCCGTTTCGAAGTTTAGATCCACCCTGCCCTGCTTCTGCGCCGCTCGGAGCGCAGCGACGTTGCGCGGCTTGCCCCGTCGGAACTCCGTGCCGCGGTACGCGACCGTCACGTGAGTGCCTGGTTGGTGGCTCAACGCCACTGCGGTCTCCAACGCCGAATCCCCAAGCCCGACCACGAGCACCCGAGCGCCCGAGAAGCTCTTGGCGTCTGAGATGCCATAAAATACCCGATTCAGCGCGTCGTCTGCAATGGGCGCCGCCAGCCGCCGCGGTGTACCGCGTCGCCCGATCGCCAAGACCACCCGTCCACACCGCAGCACGCTTTCCACGCCCTCGGGATCCGTCGCACGCACGACGAAGGTGCCCGCCGCTTCGGGCGTGACGGCAACGACGCGCCGGTGCTCGCGGATCTCCAGAGCCTCCTTGCGCACGATGCGCAGCCACTTCGATAGCAATTCCTCCTTGGTGGCCTCCTCCAACCAGAGCTCACCGATGAGGGGTACATCCAGGGGTTGGTCGAAAACCAACTTGCCACGAGGAAAGCTCTGGATACTCGATGCGACGCTTCCCTGTTCCAGCACCAGCGCAGACAGGCCCAGGTTCTTCGCCTCGAGTGCCGCGGACAAACCCGCTGGGCCCGCCCCAACGATCAGCACGTCGCAGTCCGTAGCTGCGCGCTTGCGTTTGCCCTTTGCCAGCTGCCGCGCCGCGCCGCGCACCGCGTGCGCGCCTTGATTGATGGCGTTCTTGATCAGCGGCATCCCAGTCAGATCCCCCGCCAAGAACAGCCCGGGCACCTCCACGCTCTGCAGCGCATCGTCGACTCGCGGTCGGTCTAAGATGGGCTCACCGTCTCGCACAACGATCGAACCATTGGGGCACTTCTGCTCACAAAGCGTCAGTCCACAGCAATCATCGGGGCGTGCGACTTGCGCAATGAATGAACGCATTTCAATGACGTTGTAGGGACAGGCGTCAACACAAGCATTGCAGCCCAAGCAGGTCGTCGCGTTGATTTGTGGCAGGCGTACCACTTGGGCCGGCCGCATCCCCTCCGGCGCGACGGCGCTGCGGCGTCGCGTGCGAAACCGCAGCTGCGCTTGCCGCGACGTCCACACCAAAGCACCGCAAAAAAGGCCAAACAGCAGCCACGACCCGCGCGCCGTCGCTGGTGCCGGCGGGGTTTGCTTCAACACCAGGCGTGCCGCCTCCCAGGCGCCATCCCGGGCCACGGTCTCGTCCCGCGCGCTGGCGGCGGTTTGGTGCTCGTCGAAGCAGAGCGTCGCTCCGGACGCCGCGCCGCCTGGCGGGAGGCATACGAAGATCGCGTCGCGTGGGTCGGCCAGGGCGTGGCACTCGCCGCAGACCTTTGCGTCGATCGTCGCGACATGCACGGGCTTGTCCGCAGAAAACCCCGTCGCCGCCTCCGAGCGCACGCTCCAACCATTGCCGTAGCGCTCCGCAACGCCGCCGCTCAAGAGCGCCACTCCTTGGCCAGAGCGATGACTGTCGTGACAGGTCACGCAGTTCATTTTGCCGGCGTTGCGCATCCGCTTGTGCCCTGCGCGGGTCGTTGGGTGAGCTCCGTGACATTGGGTGCATGCGCGAGTGGGCTCGGCCTGCCCATGGCAATCATTGCAGCCCAGCCCAGCCCGCGCATGGGGCCGGGAGAGCGCGCCGGGCGACCGAAGCGCGGCCGCGCCCTCGGTGGCGAAGATGCCGACCAGGCTCGCGACCGCCGCAACGGCAGCGCCCACAAACAGCCCGCTCAGCCGCCGAACGTCACTGGGTTCATCGGCCGGGGCCGGACTGGCCTTCTGGGTCGGTCTCCCGTTGCTCAATAGCGGCCCCAAACGCTCAGCAGATGGACGGCCAAGAAGACGCACAAAAGTCCAAGGGTCAGCACGTGGGCCGGCAACACGGCTCGCAGCACAAAGGTCAGGATCCGCCGGGCCGGAAGCGCACGGATCTCGACGACGGTGCGCGTCAGTTCCGCAATGTCCGCTGCATGCGCTGACGCCTTTTCACCCAGCATGTCGAAGAGCTGCTGGTTCAAGCGAGCCTCTTCTTGACGCAGGGTGCGTCCAGACGCCGCCAGCAAAAGCGCGCCCCAAGGTGCTCGGGCGTAGGGCAAGAGCACGCGGCGGACCAGCAGTTTGATAGCCTCGCTCTTGCCGCTAGTTGCTCGAAACAGGCGATCCATTAGCCGCAACCGCTCACGGGAGAAGTCTTCGGGTAGCAGGCCTTTTCGTTCCATGCGGGTCAAAATCGGAGGCAGTAGCTTGTATGCGGCGTACCCCAGCACGCCCAGCAGACTGCTGCACCAGAACACGGCGCCAACGTAGGTATGCGCTGACGTTGGTAGCGAGACCCCAGCGTGCAACGCCACCGCGCCGAGCGCTGCAAACCCAAGCCAGACATGCAACCGGAACGACGCGCGGGTCGTCATTGGCATCGGTGCTGGGTCCGACGCTTCGGCGCGGGCGCCGCGCGCACGCTTGGGCATATTTCGGTAGCGGCGCTTCTGTACTCCGTAGACGAATAGCGCCAGGACCAGCCCAAGCGAAAACCAGCCAAAGGCTAGCCCCACTCCGCTACTTGCCGACAGTTGACCCCCGGCGTGCAGCCCGGCGCCCACCCCGGCGACGCTCAGCCCAAAGAAGATCGGGAGCGGTCGCAGCAGTCCAAAGGCTGCACTCCGTTTCGTGGCCTTGTTTGCGGGCGCGGGCTCCCGACCGGGGAACAGCGCGAGCACTTCTGCAAAGTCGCGGGATGGATCCACCCGCAAGATGCTTCCCGTCGGACACGCCGCCACACACGCCGGGCCGGCACGCTCCCGACACAGATCGCACTTCGTGGCCACCAGCGCGCTCGTGCCCACGCCGCCCTCCGCATTGCTCGCAGTCGGTGGAGCTGCGCCCTCGGCGCGTGGGGACATACGGATATTGTCCCAGGGGCACGCCTTGGCGCAGGCGCCGCAACCCGTGCACAGCGCCTCGCGGATGAATACCTCGCCCCGGGGGTCGCGCCCGATGGCGCCCGTGGGGCAGTCGATCATGCACGCGGGATTGTCACAATGCTGGCAGCTGTTCGGCACGAGCAAGCTGCTGGGCGCTTCGGCCACCTGCAGCGCAGTTACAATCTTGTCGCCGCGGCGCACGAGCCGCGTCGCCCCGTGCACGTCCGCGCAAGCACTCGAGCACTGACCGCAGCGCACGCAGCTATCCTGATCGATCACGAGCAGCGACCGCGCCACGTGCATACGGTACAGATCGCCCAGCACGTGACTCGTGGCGTTTTTATTGCGCCCAGCGACCAAGTCGCGCTGCACGTCGTCACGCCCTTGTGCCACGCGACGCAGACGACCGAGCAGCGCCGGGCTGCGATCCACCGCGCTGCGCAGTGCCCCGCGGGGCAACGCAAGCAGATGCACGTTTCCCAGTGCCACCGCGGACCCATCATGGGCCTCGCCGCTCAACGCCGCATCGTCACCAAGCACGTCGCCGCGACTCAAATACGCCGTGACGCGAGTGCGGCCTGCGTCTTCCACCTGCAGCTGGATCAGGCCTGCAACGAGCACATAGGCCAAGTCCGCCGGCTCACCGGTTTGGTAGACGAAGTTGCCCCGCTCGACCTGCTTCCACTGCGCCGCATCGATCAACATGGCGAACTCGGCGTCTGGCAGGTCCGAGCCCAAGGCGGACGCGAAAAGCGCGTCACGCGAGAGAGCGCGGCGCAATGAGCGCTGCTCGCGAGCGATCACATCTTCCGCGACACCTCCGCGCACCCTTGCCCGAGAGACCAACGCAAAAGGCACCTCGACGGCGCAGGCGTCTGTCTTGGCTTGGGCCCGGGACAGGCGCGTGGCTCCCGTCACCGTGGCTTCTTCCCCAAACAAATCGCCGCGCAGAGCGCTGCGCAATGTGCTCACGCTGTCTTCGCCTCGGCGCACGGCGCGGAGCTGCACTTCGCCAGAGACGACCACAAAGAGAGCGTCGGCAGATTGTCCTTCTTCGTAGAAAGATCCCCCAGCCTGGCAGTCGACGACGCGACTCGAAAGCGACAGGTCCTGGCGCGCGCGTGCGTCCAAATCGCGAAAGAACGGCGTCGCAAACGCCTGAGCCAGCGCCGCTTCGTTCAAGGCAGCTCCACACGAGCACGAGCGAGCTCGACGATTTCGAGTCGGTCCAGAGCGTCGGCGCTCATCAGCGGGCGCCCGGGGCGCTTCTTGGCTTCGTATTCGACAAAGGCCCGCAGCAAGAAGGGCGGAAAGGCTCGGAATAGCAAGCGGGCCTCGACGCTTCTGGCGGCGCCCGAAAGCGCCAAATCGTAGGTGAATGTCACGGGCTGTCCGGGAGCCAAGGAGCGTCGGTCGATGATGGCGTCCGGCGCCTTGAGCACGCCGCGGGATGCGTCGAGCGCGCCCACGGGGAAGTACGTCTCAAACAGCGCATCCTCCCCGCTGAGGTTGCTGGTGCACTCGCCCGTGTCAATGTCGTAGCTACCGTCTGCGAAGCGATCGGCACGCGTGCGATCTTGGCCCGGCAGCGCCGAACACGTGCCGTCGGATTCGACGCGACCGATGCACACCACGCAACGCAAGAATCCGTTCTGAAAATTGATCAACCCCAAGCCGCGGAAACGCGTGCCGCCTCGGGTCGGATTGGGTTGCCAGCGCGGCACATCGGGTCCGTCCGTCACGTCCGCGCCGAACAGTCCCTGCGGCCGCCCTTGGCCATCCAGGAAGCGGTCATCGGTATTCACCCGCAGAAACACCTTGTCCTTCAAGTCCTGGTCGGGTCGGTCGACGCGCCCGACTTCGTACAGCACGCGTCCGCTGGCGTCGCTCACCGTCAGATGCACCCAGAGCTCCCGCTCCTGACTGAACCCGGCGGGGACTCGATGCCCGGCACCAACGTTTTCCACGGTGACGGGCAGCGAAAGGCTCCGGCCGCTGGCCCGCGCCGGACCCAAGCTGAGCTGCACCGATGACGCGAGCAGCATCTTCGCGCGGCGGGTCACGGACTGCGGCATGGCAAACACATCCGTCCAGTCGCCACCCGCGAGCCCCTCGTCAAAGCTCGGGTCCAGGGGGATCTCGACGCCGCTGAAGTAGTGCAGACTCAGCGGTCGAGGCTTTTGAGATCCCGTCGCGGCGAGCCCCGTCGGATAGCTTCCCGGCGGACGCGCGACAAAGCGTGTGCCCGGCGGGCAGGCGGTGCTGATCGCACTGCCTGGGGTAGGCGCCGGACCACTTTCGTCTGCTGCGTCTTGCACGCAGACCCCGGGGTACTGGGTCATATGACAATCCTGACAGCTCGCGGCTTTGCGCCCCGCACGCTGTTCGAGCTCCGCCCAGGCCGCCCACTCACTGTAGGCGTTGCGCAAGCGTTTGAAGTGCTCTCCGCGCTCACGGATGCCGACGACGTCCGTGCCGAACAAGCGCACGTCGTGACACGCGCCGCAGAAGTCGCTCGATCGCAGGTACGCGCGGGTCTCAGCATCGGGTCGGCCGTGCGCTCCCCCGGGTACGCGGTCTCCGCGAAAGAACAGGTCCGGGTCGATGGCATAGCCGCTGTTGCCAATGCCCACGCGGCCGCGGCTGTCCTCGGGACGCGCGTTGAAGCGTCGTCCAGTCGCCGCCGACACCCAGAACGGATTGCCAAGCTCCGTCGCCGGGGTGCGCCCAGCGCCCGGCGCGTGGACTTGATGACAGAAGCTGCAAGAGATCCCTTCCAACGCGCGGTCCGTGAGCACCTCGCGCAAGGTGGGATTGGCTGCCTGGCCCCGGGCGTTCCACGCCGGAACCGTGCTGCCCAAGTTATCCGCGGGGGAGTGACAATTCACGCACCAATGCTCGCCGCCGGATCCCGTCAAGGATTGGCCGCTCTGACGGTCGCGACATGCGGTGTTCGGGTCGGCCTTGCGCAATACGCCAGCGCCGTTGGGGCAGTCGAAGTCGCGCCCCACTTGTTCCTCGATCAACATCTCCAGGGACTGAAAGAGCGGACTCTTCACCGAGTGCGCCATCACCGATCGCCGCCACTCTCCAGCCTGCCGGGGGTGGCAACTCGCGCAGTCGCCAGAAAGCATTTTCGCGGCGACCAGCGGCTCGCGCTGTTTGAGGGGCGGGCGCTCCGCGGTCGTGCCACGGGGCAGTCCCCACCAGAAAACCGCGCCAGCGCCGAGTCCGAGCACGAGTGCGAGGGCGGTCATCCGGCGGCGGACAGCCACCCCGCCCCACGAAGCTGCTGGCGCAGGCGCAACGGCGGGTCTCGCCCCCGCGGGATCGGGATCCGACGCAGAAGCGCGCGGCGCATCTACGCGCTTCTCAGCGACCGCCGGGGAAGGTTGCGTGCGCGCTGACTTTCCAGCAGCGCTCACACCACTTTCGGTCACGCGGGTCAGCAGATCGAGCATCTCAAGCGCGCTCGCTGGACGCTCTTGTGCGTCCGGATCCAGGCTGCGCAAACACAAAGATTGCAGTCCCGGAGGCAGGCCCTGGGCCAATTCAGGCGCGAAGGGGGCCGGCGGCCGACCCGCGCGCGCTTCGAGAGAAAGTCGCAATCCACGGCCGCCAAAGGCATGCTCCCCGGAGAGCAAGCGATACAAGATCAGCCCCGTGACGTAGCGATTGGCAGCGTTGTTCCACGGACTTCCATCGCTTTGCTCCGGGGGCGTCCAGCGCGGCGAGGTCCGGCTAGACCGCCCGATTTTCGCCTGGTCCTGCGCGCCAACCAGAGCGAACACCAGGGCGTCTGCCGCAAGGTGCACGGCGTGGCCATCGACGGCGACATCCCCCAAAGACAGCGCCCCGGGGAACAGCGCCTCACGTTCCGCAAACGCGAGGGCGCGGAGCAAGCTGGTCGTGATGCCTAGGGCAGCTTCGAGGGGCAGCGCGCCGCCAGGCTCCAGGAGCTCGGTCAGGGTTGGCGCGCCGGAAGCACGCTCGAGCCAGAGCTGCGACCCGTGCTGTCCACCCCGACGGAAGCGCCCAATGCCCTCGGCGCCCAGGTCCAACAGCCGCCGCCACGCGGGGCGATCGCTTTCGTCTAACAGCCAGAGTTCACGGTTGCCGTCCAGGCGATACCGCCGGGCACGCCCAAGCTCCGGTAGCGCAGGACCCGCGCTGATCCCCGGAATGACGGGCGCACCGGTCACCGCAGACCGCCGCCCGCCGCCGCGGACGCGGACGGCGTTTCCGGGCGGGAGCCGTCGCTACTTCCGGCACGCACAAAATACGTGACCACTGCGGCGAAAAGCGACAGTGCCACGATCACCATGACGCCGACCTTCGGGCTGAGTTCTTTTTGAGCAGTGGCTCTCTCGACCAGCGCGAGGGTGTCAGCGCGCATAGCGGGCTTCTTGCCTGCGGGCGCGGCAGCTTCGGGTTTTTCCGCGGCGCCGGGTGCTTCAGCGTCGGGGAGCGGTTCGGTGACTGGCGCGCGCTTCGAAATAGGCGCGGTCGTGCCGCTGGCCCGGGATCGCGGCGCCCGCGTCAAGGACGGGGCAAAGGGATCGAGGTCGTGCAGCACATCGCGGGCAGACCCGGGGCGGTCGTCCGGAGACTTCTCAAGCAACTCGAAAACCAAGCGCTCCACGCCCCGCGGCAGGCCGGCGCGCACGGCCTCGGGAAGATCCGGCGGCTTCTGCGTGCATTGCGCGTTCAGGAGTTCCCGGGGCGACGCACTTTCAAAGGGCGGGCCACCCGCCAACATCTCGTACAGCACGAGTCCGAGACAATACAAATCACTGCGGGCGTCCACGCCCGTTGCGTCAATCTGCTCCGGGCTCATGTACTGGAGCGTGCCCACGCTATGGGTCGTCGTGCCGCTGAGAGCTTGCAGCACCTTCGCGATGCCAAAATCCATGACTTTCACCGTGCCGTCATCGAGCACCATGACGTTCTCGGGTTTCAAGTCCCGGTGCACGATGGGCGGCTGTTGCCGATGTGCTGCGGCCAAGGCAGACGCAATTTGCACCGTGATTCCGACGGCATCTTCCCAACACAGAGCGGCGCTGTCCGTGAGTACCGCGCGCAGCGTACGGCCCTCCAAGAACTCCAGCGCCATCACCAGTTGGTCGTCGCTCTCCGTGCAGGCGAGGCAACGCACGATGTTGGGATGATCGAGGTGAGCCAGGATCGTCATCTCGTTCAAGAACAGCCGGCGGCCTTCTTCGGACTTGGAAAACTCCGGGCGCAGCACCTTCAGCGCCACCCGGCGCTTGCTCAGGCGCTCTTCCGCTTCGTAGACCTTGCCCATGCCGCCCTCGCCGACCAAGCCACGGACCAGGTACTCACCGATGCGCTCCATTGCCTCACCTTCTACGTGTGATGGCCCGAGAGGTGCTCCGGCCACAGGCGAGGGTACCCGAAACTGAGACGCAGCTTCAATTTCTCCAATAAGTTCCGCCATTTGACTGCGTCGTTGCCCGCAGGTTTCGCCCGGCATTGGGCTAGACCCATGTGGCCTCCAGCCATGAAAACGTGACGGGTAGGCGCCAGCTAACAGCGGCGCAGCATTTTCGCCCGGCTCTGAGGCGCCGATCCCTGAGCCCTGGGCCGCAACCTGGTCGCCGTCAATCCGAGCCGGCGTCCCTCTGTTACCCTGGGGCCATGGGGATCTTCGACGCATTAGACGCGGGCGAACTGACAACGCTGCGAGTGCTGAAAGCCGGCGATGGCAATTTTACACTCAGCGCAAGTCGCGCGTTCGAACCGGACTGGAGCTTTGGCGACTACGGAAGACGCCATGCGGTCGATCAGATCCCGTGCCCCAGCGCGCGCTGCCTGAGTGATCCAGAAACGCGGACGTTCTTTCAACAGAGCGGCGCAGGCGCCGCGCTCGAAGCGTTGCTTGCCGGCATGCGTCGACAACGCCACGAGATGGTCTGGCTCTGCAGTCATGCGAAGCTGCAAATCCGTGTCGCACATTTCATCCACTCCAGCACCCTTGGTCTACGTCAGCCGCAGCACGCGCTGCGCGCCGGGGGGATCCGCCGCTACGCGCCCGATACAAACGAGGAGAGCGCCTTGGCAACTGGACTCAACCTGTCACGAGCCATGAGCTACAAATGCGCTCAGGCGGAACTGCCCTACGGCGGCAGCAAAACCGCGCTCTTTAGTGCTGCCATCGAGAAGGACGACGACGCTCGCCTTGGGTTCCTGGCGTACTGCATCGACAGCGGGCACTTGATGACCGGCCCGGACGTGGGATTGTCCGGCGAGCTGATCGACGCGCTCAGCACTCGCTACACCCCCAACATTCTATGCGGCGCATCCACGCCCATGGGCTCGACAGGCGCGCCCACTGCCGAGGGGATCTTCATTGCGATTCGCGCCGCGGCGGCGTTTTTGTGGGACAGTTCCAAACTCGAGGGCAGGAGCGCCGTGCTGCAGGGGCTCGGCAGCGTGGGGCTGGCTCTGCTGGAGCGCCTGGCTACCGCTGGCATGCGGGTGTCCGCCTACGATCCGGATCCGGCACGCGTACAGCTCGCGCTGAGTGCCGTTCCGTCTCTGACGGTGCTGTCCCCAGAGAACCTGCTCACTACCGAATGCGACTTGTTCGCGCCTTGCGCCATGGGCGCCGTGATCGGGCACGCGCAGGTTCCGCAACTGAACTGCAAGTTGATTTACGGTGCAGCCAACAACACCCTCGACGCCAACTCGATCGAAGACGAGATCGTGCTGGCAAAAGCCCTGGCAGCCCGGGGGATCCTGACCCAACCGGATTGGTCCATTACCGTCGGCGGTGTGATCGCTGGGCATGAAGAACGCACTCACGCGGGACTGTCCAGCGTCAAACGCGTGCATGCAGCCTTGGCCCGTATCTGCGGCGCCAAAACCACCGAGCTTCTGGCGACGGCTGCGGAGCGCAAGATCACTCCCACCGAGCTTGCCTACGAACGCGTGCACGCAAGACTCTCCGACGCCACGGCCAGCTAGTCGCAATCAGAGCCGCGGCTAAGGCCCGGCAGGGGCTCCGTTCCCACGCGAATGTTGCCTGGGCCACTGAGACCGCGCCATCCGGCCCGGCCAAAGCCCGCTGAATTTGCGCCGGGGGTTGCGCGAGACCACTTTCTGCTACACCTTGGCGCCAAATGGACGCCTCGGGGAGTCACGACGCCAATCGCGCGTATTACAACGCCTTTAGTGAGGGCTACGAATCCCATCGGGGGGACAACGACCCCGGCGGCTACCACGATTTGCTGGACGAGCTCGAAGCTGGCTACGTCGAGCGCTTCGGCCGTGACGGCGAAGTGCTTGAAGTCGGCTGCGGGACTGGCTTGGTGCTGAGCCGCATCGAGCGTTTCGCGCGGCGCGCCCAGGGCGTGGATCTATCCCCGGGCATGCTCGAGCGTGCCCGCGCGCGCGGCCTCTCCGTGGTGGAGGGTTCGGCTACCGAGCTGCCCTTCGAAAACGAGAGCTTCGACGTCACCTGCTCCTTCAAGGTGCTGGCGCACATCCCGGACATAGAAAAAGCGCTCTCGGAGATGGCGCGGGTGACGCGACCCGGCGGCACGGTCGTGGCCGAGTTTTACAACCCGCTGAGTTTTCGTGGCCTAGCAAAGCGTCTGGCGCCCGCTGGCCGGGTTGCCGAAGGCACCCACGAAGACCGCGTCTTCACCCGCTTCGACACTCCCTTGGACATCCGCCGCCTCGTGCCCGACGGCATGAGCATCGTCGGCTCGAGAGGCATCCGCATCGCAACCCCCGCGGCGCGGCTGATGCGAATTCCCGTGGCCCGCACGGTGTTCCGCGGCGCAGAGCGCGCCCTATGCGATTCGCCGCTGCGCTTCTTCGCAGGCTTCTTCGTCGTCGCGATGCGACGGCCTCGCTAAACTCCGGAACCACCGTGGCCCGCGACGTGCACGACCGCCCCACCGCGTGGTGGTTACAGACCCTGCAGCGCCGCCGCAGCCGCACCGAAACCACCCTCGGCAAAGCGCCGCTGCGCTTCGCGACCGCCGCGGCGCAAGATGCGGCGATTCGTTTCTTCAACGCGGCGCTACGGGCAGAGGAGTCCGGACAGGCACAGGCTCACGGCCTCGCAGAAAGCCTCGCGGCGTCGGATCCAGAGCTTGCCGAAGTGCTGCAGCTGTACGGGGACGAAGAGGGCTGGCACCGAGAGCTGCTCCTGGAGTTTTTGAGTCGCCTCGGCGGCACGGTGCGGCCCATGGGGCGGGTCACCCGCACGCTCTACCAAGTCTACGGCCGCGCCAAGCGCATGGAGTCCATCGTGCTGACGAACCTGATGTTCGAGACGATCGGATCCACGACCTACCGCATGGCGCTGCGCAACGTTCAGGACGAAGAAGCGCGAAAGATGCTCACCATCTTGACCCGTGACGAAGCGTTCCACGTGCCGCTGAACGTGCACTTCCTGCGACGCGTGCTCGTCGGCAAAAGCGCAGCGGACCGCCTGCGTCTGTTTGTGCTGTATCGCTTGGTCTTCGTCAGCTTGCTCCTGCTGCCCTTGGCCAGCCGTCCTAAGGCCGGCGCCTTCGACGATCTTTCCGTGGCGGAGCTGTCGCGGGGCTATGGCAGAGAACTGGCCCGGGTATTTTCGTCGGCGCCGGATCTAGGCCTGCCCCC
>CBDUPW010000057.1:0-30786 GCA_965369205.1 uncultured Polyangiaceae bacterium
CCTGTGCACGCCCCACACCGCCACCCCAAAAAGCGCCCGAAGCGACTGGTCACGTCGCCGTGCCAGCGCCCGAGCCATCCGAAGCGCAGGTGCCGCTCCAGGTGCCTACGCGAAACGCAAGCCGCCTCGCGTTCCGCGGGAAGCGCGATGCGAGTTTCGGCACAACGGGTAGTACGTCGATCTGGCAGAAATCTGGCGAGCACCGCTTCAAGGCCGTAGCGCTGGGCCCTGACGGCGTCGTGTACACCGTGGGGCACGCGCCCTTCACGCACGGTACCGACATGGCCGTGGCGCGCTTCGATACGACGGGCAAGTTAGACGCGACGTATGGACGGGGCGGTGTCGTGCAAATCGGGCAGCGACGCGCCTTCGGTGAGGCCATCGCCGTCGACGCTCAAGGCAAAGTCGTCGTGGCCGGCTATTTCTATGGCAAGGGTGGCACCAACTTCATCGTGGCGCGGCTGACGCCCCACGGGACCTTGGATGCGAGCTTCGGCACGGCGGGAATGGTCGAGCACAGCGCGGGCAAGGACAATCGCGCGCAGGCGGTGCACGCACGTGCTGACGGCAAACTACTGATCAGCGGATACCACGGCTCGGATACCAATCAAGTGCTGTGTCTCGAGGGCGATGGCACACCGTGCGCGCAGTTTGGCACCGCCGGCGTCGGGCTGGTCCAACCCGCGCCGGGCAAGCGCGCGTTCGCAACTCGTTCCGCCCTGCACGGCGACGACGGCATTGTGCTGGGCGGTTACCTCCCGTCAAAGGACCGCATGTTCGTCTCCCGACTCGATGCCCGCGGCGCACCAGACGCCGCGTTCGGAACCGGGGGCTCTATGCTGCTGCAAGACGTCGCCGTCGGCAGTGCTTGGGCGCTGGCCGTTGACAGCGCAGACCGCATAATCGTCGCGGGGCACGCGCCGAGCGGTCCGATCGTGATCGCGCGTCTGCGCGCGGACGGACAGATCGACGAGAGCTTCGGCCGGCGCGGGCTCGCGGTGCCCATGGGAGCGAGCGATCAGCTCTATGCATTGCTACCGCTGCCAAGCGGGCACATCCTGGGCGCAGGCTTCCGAGGCTTAGGTGACGCCGCGCAACCCCTGTTCGTGATGCTGACGCCGGACGGCGCGGAAGAGCGCCCGTCATGGGTCGACGACAAAGCGCCACGACCCAGCTTCGTGTTCGGAGCCGCCCTGGACGCGCGCGGTCGCGTCGTCGTCGCCGGGGACTCCCCGGGAGATCGCTGGAGCGCCTGGGTGGGTCGCTACGATTGAGCCGCGGGGTAGAGCTTCGGCGCACGTTCCGCCAAGAAGCGCATCACGGCCGTGCGGTCCTCAGCGCGCACGTCGAATAGCTCAAATACGATTTGGTCCAGCTGCGTTCGACCAGCGGCGTTGACACCGTTTTCGGTAAACGCACGCGTCATCGGCGCGAGCGCGGCGAACTCTGCGCGCGCTGTGTCCGGCGCTGGCATGCCGCGCAAATGACCGACCTTCATCTGTGGGAAGGCGGCCTGGCGCGCGTCCCTGCGGGCGGCAAGGTGCAGGGCGCGGTACAGCGCGCTGTTGAGCAACGCGACCACAGCTTCGGGCAACAGCGCGTCGTGGGCAAAACCCGCCAGCAGCGAGTTGCGAAACGGTAGCCCACCATGCAGGGCTGCAATGGGCCAGGCGGCGGTTTGACGCACGACGAAACGTGCTCGCGTGTACTCTTCCGCCAGGCGCAGGCGGCAGCGGGACTGTGCCAACACCTCTGCGTCTGGATGCAGAAAAAGCCGAGGTGGGTCTTGGTGAAACTCCCGCACATTGCGACCCTCCAGGAGCGGGTACGTGTGCTGGGCGTCCGGAGCATCCCCGCGTAGAAACAGACGCTTTGAAACTTCCCCGCTGCTCTGAAAGCCCATCTCGCCAAACAACGCGTCGGGAAACGGCGCTCGCTTCGCGATCCCCGCAAGCACTTCCGGCGGCTGCAGCGCGGCGGCGTCTGCCGCCCGACGAGTCCGCTCCGAAAGCACATAGGCGCGGTCGCCACCGCGGGGATCGGCACCGGGATCCGCCAGCAACACGAAACAAGGTTGGGTCACACCGGCGAACGCGTCTTGGCCCAGCTCCAAGAGCGGCTCCCGAACCGTGTGGTTGCGAGCCAAGACGCTGCGCACGGCTCGATAGCCGTCCAGGTCTGCGATCGGGCTCGGCAGCAATAGCGCCAGGGTGCCTTGGGGAGCCAGCTCTGTGGCCCGTTCTACGAACAGGGCGTGCAGGGTGGGATAGCCGCGGAACGCGGCGTAGCGACGCGCATAAAACGCCCGGACTTCCGGCAAAAGCGGCTTGGCAGCTCGGCCCGCGAAGGCCACCCAAGGCGGATTGCCCACGACCAAATCGAAACCTGAACCGTCGCTGAATACAGCGGGAAAAGCCGCGAGCGGGTCGAACGCGCCCTCGTCATCGGGGCAGCCGTCGTCTGGGGTGATCAGCGCATTGCCGACGCGCAGGTGCTGGCGCAGCGACGGCAGCACCCGGGAGTCCTTCGCCAGCAGAGTGAGGCTGACTTCGCACGCAGCGATGGCAAGCTCGCTCCTGTCCACGCCGTGGAGTTGCGTCGCAACCACCTTGGTCAGGTTCGCTCCCGACTCGGAGAGAGCGCGCGCGGCGGCGATCAAAAACGCACCCGCGCCCGCGGCCGGGTCCAGCACGCTGGGAGCTGCCCACTTCCGGTCCCGCAACACGGCCTGCATGACGTGACGAGTCCAGACCTCGGGCGTGAAGTAGCTGCCACTCGGTTTGCGACCACGCGACCAACCTAGGATCCCCGCGTCGGAGATCACCAAATCGAGGGTCCGCTCCAAGACCGCACCGATGGTCTCCAACGGTGCGCCACACAGGTCGCCGACCAACGCTTCGCTGGCACGCGCACGAGTGTCCGCAAGGCAGTATACGACGCGCTCTGCAACAGCTTCGAGCTGAAGCAACCGTGACCCGCGCAGCAGCCCGGCATCCAAATCGTTGCTGATGCAATAGCGGCGCGCGGTATCCGCGACGAGCAGTACCCGGATCGCTGCCAGCTGCTCCGTTCGATCCACGGACTTCGCAGCAGAGCCACCTTCGGGCAGCATCGCTTGCACAGCGGCAAGTCGCGGATCGGCACGGGGCGGCATCAGCGGCCCGATACACGCGAAAATCGCAGCAGCCTGTGTGCGAGCTGCATCGCGGCGAGCATGCCCTCGGGATCCGCTTTGCGCTGCCACGCAATGTCGTAAGCCGTGCCGTGGTCAACGCTTGTGCGGATGATGGGCAAGCCCAGAGTGACGTTGACGGCATCCCCGAAAGCAACCAGTTTCGTCGGGATCGTGGCTTGATCATGCAACATGCCCACGACGCCGTGGTACCCACCGCCATGGGCAACGCGATACGCGGTCTCGGCTCCGACGGGCCCGGACAGCTCGGCCCTGCCACGTAGCCGCCGGCGGGCAAGCCTCAATCCCGGAATGATGGCCGTGCTCTCTTCGCGGCCAAGTAGCTCCGCCTCACCCGCATGGGGATTCAGGGAGGCGACCGCGATTTTCGGATGCTTGATGCCGAGTGCACGCAAGAACTCAGCGAGCTCGACCGTCGCGACGCAGACGCGCTCGGGTGTGATGGCCCGTGTCGCTTTCTTCACCGGGAGGTGCGTCGTCACTAAGGACGTGGAAAAGCCGGGCGTATAGAAGCACATCACGCTGTGAGGCGACGCAAGGAGCTTTTCGATGTGTTCCGTGTGCCCGCGAAAACGAGCGGCCCCCGGTGCCCCCGAGTTTGCGATCGACGCTTTGCTGACCGGGCCGGTCACCATGGCAGACTTGGGGTGCTCCCGCGTGAGGCGCACGGCCGCGTCGATCCACGATAGTGCAGCGCGCCCCGCGAGCTTGGATGGACGACCCGGTCGATAGTCGCGTGCACTGAGCGTTGGACCGGGATCACAGACAGCGATCTGGCCGCGCTTGGGTGCCCGACCTTCGAAGGCAACCAGCCGTTCGTGACCAACACCCAGACTGGACGCAGTCGCAGCCACGACGGCGCGACTTCCGACCAGCACGACCCGCGCCGGCACGCGCAGTGCCGCAGCAACGGAAACTTCGGGCCCTACGCCGGCCGGGCAGCCCAGACTCACGAACAGCACGCAGCCGTTCTAGCAGCCGCGGGCACGGGGGCTCATTCAAATTCTGTGGCTCGGCGGCTGAGCCGGATGTTGCGGGGCCGGCGTGTTTCGCACGTTACTGCTTCTGCATCGCACAGAACGCATTGCACCCCACGTCGTTCGTCTTCTTGGAGCAATCGCAGGCTTTTGCTGGAGTCTTGCTAGTCCCCGGCGAGGCAGCGTTGGGCGTCAAGCGCAACGTGACCGTGTGGGTCCGGGCCGCCGCAGTCACCACGCTGGTGGTGTAGCCAGTGTAGCCGCTGCGCTGACCAAGCACGGTGTGGCGTCCCGGCGGCAGCACTGCCCGCACCGGGCTAGCACCAACGGACTTGCCGTCGATCCTTACGCTCTGGCATTCGGGTTGGCACTTCACCCACAGCTGCGAGTCTTTCATCGGGCCGCCGCTCGGCCTAGGTCCCACGGCTGGTGAAGTGCCACTCGGCTTCGCCGAACCGGCATCCGAGTCTTGAGCCGCGACAATGGCCACGCAGCCGCGGCTGCTGAAGCGCATGCCGGACGGACACCGTGTATCGATGAGCTTCATGCACACGTCGCCTTGCCGGCGTGTGCCATCGGGGCACTTCAACTGCGGCGCGGTGGGCTTGGGCGGCGCTGGCGGTGGCGTCGGAGACTCTGGCGTTTCGCCCAAATAGGAAAGCATGGTCGGCTCCCATGTGTCCCGTGTGAAGAAAGCCGCGACGATGACTCCCGCAACGATCGCAAGAGTGGCGATGGCCATCGCAGCGCAGCCGCCTCGGCGTGGCTCGACCTGATAGCTGAGCGGTCCTGTATGTGCTGCGGAGGGAGTCGACGCCCATGGCGCGCCCGTGGTGTGTCCGATCCCCGGCGGCGGTCCATACGCCGGCACGTGGTGCGGCGTTGGCGGCACTGGCGAGATGCGCGGCTGGGGACCCGGCGTAACCCAGTCGCTTCGCACCGGCATATGGCCAGCGGGGGGCGGAGCGGGCGGCGTGTTGATGCGTAGCGGCGGCATGTCGTCGACCGTGCGCGCCACCCGGGCGCCGGCGACGCCCACCGCTTCCGGCGCCCCCGCTGGGGCCGCCGCGCCGCTTTCTGCGGCTACCGCGGCGCCGGCGCCGGCAGGCCCCGAAGTGGCGAGAGCGCCCGCAGCGCCAGCGGCAAGGGCAACCGCTTGGTTCGACTGGGCCAGACACTGCTCTAGCTCCGCGCCAGCGACATTGGCGTCTGGGAAACGATCCTGGGGCTCGCGCTGCATACACTTGTCGAACCATGCGTCAAAGCCCGGCGGCAGGCGCGCGTCGTTCGCCAACTCAAGAGCACGTTGCGACGCCGGCACGAGGGGGTCGAATAAGACCTCGCGCATCAACGCCTGCAAGGTGACGCCGTCTTCGCGCGCGCCGAGCCAGTAGTGGCGACCGGAGAGCAGCCAGAACGCGATCAAGCCGAGCGCCCACACATCCGTCGCAGGAGAAATCACACCGCTGCTGGCACCCGCTTGCTCCGGAGCCATCCAAAGCGGAGTGCCGAGGGACGCGGTGGTCGAAGCAGACGCGGCCTCGGAGGTCATCTTGGAAATCCCGAAGTCCAGGACCTTGACGGTGAAGGGAATTCCAGAACGCCGAGGTGCAGCGAGAAAGATGTTCTCGGGTTTCAGATCCCGATGCACGATCCCGCGCTCGTGAGCAGCCCCGAGAGCGTGGCACAGCTGCGCCATGATCTCGCGCAGAACGGCAGGCCCAGCGCGCCCCGTGGCGGCGGCTTCCAGCAAATCTGTCCCGTCCAGCAGCTCCATCGCCAGCCACGGCATGCCGCTGGCGCCGTCTATGCCCGCGGCGATCACTTGCACCACGTGGTCACTGGGGATCTGCGAGGCGATCTTGGCTTCTTGCTCGAACCGCCCGCGCAACGTCGGATCCTGCACCAACTGCGGGTGCATCAGCTTCAAGGCGCGCTCTGCACGGGTACTCAGCTGCTCGGCGACGAAAACTGCTCCCATTCCGCCCTGAGAGAGCGGTCGCAGGATCCGGTAATCGCCAGCGAACAGCGATCCCGGCGCGAGTTGAAACGCCGACATGAGTCAGGGTCGAGTGTACACGGGTCTGCGGCGTCATCCAGGCCCCGACCCGCGGCGGCGTCGATGCCGAAAAAAGCAGGAAACCCCAAAAACCTAGGTCATGCCGAAGGGGGCCCGTTCATTCGTCGGGCGCGCGCAGCTTGTAGCCACTGCCGCGCAGCGTCTCGAGCGGCAGCGCGTCACCTAGTTTCGCACGCAGCCGGCGTACGTGGATGTCGACGGTACGCGCGCCGCCCTCGTAGCGATTGCCCCATACGTTGGCAGGTGCTCCCGCGAGAGCGCACGCCCGCGTCGCTCGCAGAAGTAGACGAGCAGAGCAAACTCCTTCGCAGTGAGCGCGACAGGTTTGCCGTCACTACTCACCTCGTGCGCCGCGCGATCGACCACGATGGCCCCCACCTTGTGCCGCTCCTCGCTCGCGAACTCACTGACTTTCCACTCCAGGGCACGAATACGTGCATAGAGCTCAGCCGGCACGTAGGGGTGGAGCACGAAATCATCGAAGCCGTTCGATGGTTCCACGCGGCCAAGTTGCGACACGGTCACCACCAATAGGGTGCCGACGGCGTCGAAGGTCTTTTCTTTGCGCAGCGCTCGCAATGCGGCCACACCCAAGTCGGGGCGATCGAGCGCTTCGAAGACCAATGCCCGCAAAACAGAACCGTCTTCGATGAGCCCTTGAGGATCGTCCCAGAGGTCTTGGGCACGCACTTCGGCACCAAGCTGACGCAGCACGGCGACAGCGCCGTCGTCGCGTTCCAAAAGCGGGCTGTGCCCGATCACCCCCACCACGGCGCGAACCCGCGCCGCGGGGTTTTCACCCGATTTGCGTGCCACCGACGGTGATCTTGTCGATCTTGATCGTGGGACAGCCAACACCCACCGGCACGCTCTGGCCATCCTTGCCGCAGGTCCAAATACCATCGGAGAGTTCGACGTCGTTGCCGAGCATGGACACCTGCGTGAGGGTGTCGGGACCGTTGCCGATCAGGTTTACGCCCTTGAGCGGAGCCGTGATCTTGCCGTCCTCGATCAGGTAGCTTTCAGTCAACGAAAAGACGAAGTCACCGTTGGAGATGTCCACCTGACCGCCACCGAAGGTCTTGGCATACACGCCGCGTTTTACGCTCTTGAGGATCTCTTCCGGGTCATGGGGCCCCGCAAGCAAGATGGTGTTGGTCATGCGTGGCATCGGCGCGCACTTGAAGCTCTCGCGCCGACCGTTGCCGCTGGGATTTGTTTTGAAGTGCTGCGCGGAGAGTCGGTCCTGCATGTAGCCGCGCAACATGCCGTTTTCGATCAGCGTGCTGGCTTCGGGCTCGATGCCTTCGTCGTCCACATTGATGGACCCGCGGCTCTGCACGAAAGTCGGGTCGTCCACCACAGTGCAGAGATCACTCGCAACTCGCTCGCCGATCTTCCCGGTGTAGTTGCTGGTACCCTTGCGGTTGAAGTCGGCTTCCAGACCGTGCCCCACTGCCTCGTGCAGAAGAATACCGCTGTCGCCAGGGGCGAGCACGACCTCGAGCTGACCGGCGGGTGCGGGGCGAGCATCGAGCAGCGTGAGAGCTTGCTTCACGGCGCGCTCCGCGTGCCATTCCGGCGACATGTCTTCGAAGTACCCCAGGGTCATGCGCCCACCGCCGCCGCTACGCCCAGATTCGCGTTTGTCCCCTTGCTCGGCGATGGCTGAAACACCAAAGCGCATTAGAGGCTGCACGTCGTGGGCAAAGCGTCCGTCGCTGGTGGCGACGAGGATCTCTCGGACCTCTTCGGCGAAGCTCGCGTCCGCCTTGACGATACGCTTGTCGTGGGCGAGCGCCGCGCGGCTCGCGCGCTCCAACAGGGCGCGTTTTTCCAATCCCGAAACGTCGATGCTCAGTTTGTCCAGATCGTAGCGTTCCGGCAGCGTCATGCGCTCAAGAGTCGCAGGGGCCACGCCGCCACCACTTTCCGCGATGCGGGCCGCCGTCTCTGCCGCGCGTTTCATGGCTTCGAAACTCAGATCCTCGACGTAGGCGTAGCCCGTCGCGTCGCCGCGCTGCACGCGCACTCCCAGCCCCAAGGAAACCCCGCGCGACGCGCTGCGCGTGATGCCCTCTTCAAACAACATGGACGCCGCCGCCCGATACTCGAAGTACAGATCGGCGTAGTCGCCACCCCGGGACAATGCAACGCTGAGCAGTTTGCCGCAGGTTTCGGGATCGATGGCCTGGGGCTGTCCGGGCGCGAAGGGCGCACGATAGGTGAGGCTGGCGGTTGTCATGGCGGACTGACCATGCGACGGGCGGTGCCCATACGCAAGACAGGCAGGATCAGGGCTCCCGAACCGCTGGGGGGTTCACTATGCTACCTATCCAATGACTGCCCAAGCTCTGTTGCTCGTGCTGCACATCACCGGGAACCTGCTGTGGATCGGGGGGATCGCGGGTGTCGCGGTGGCCCTGGGCATGGCGGGAGCAGCCGCGGTGCGGAAACCCGTGGCCCTGCAGATCTACCGCAGGGTGGCGGTCCCCGGGTTCATCGCCTCCCTGATCGGGGGCGGAGCGGTGCTTTTCATGAATCCCGCGCTCTACTTTTCACAGACGCGCTGGATGCATCCGAAGCTGACCCTGGTGCTGGTCGTCATCGCCCTCCACCACGTGCTCGGCGCACGGGCGAAGCGGCTCGCCAGCGACGAGCCGACGAAAGGCGCCCATCCCATGGGCGCTGTGCTGGTCATCTGTGCGGTGGGGGCGGCCTTTTTGGCGCTGACGAAGCCGTTTTAGAGCCTGTGCAAAGCGCCACCGAAGACGGGCCTGTTCTTGACCGAACCCCCCGATATCGCATAGAATTTGGCGTTCCACTCATGTGTTCAGCTCGGCCCACGCGAGTTGGAACGCAAAGTTTGTCGTGTCGATAGATCGCGAGAAGATCCTCCAGTCCGCCCAAAAGTGGGTGGACAAGAAGCGGTACGACCGAGCGATAGAGGACTATCAAAAGATCGTAGCGAGCGATCCCAACGACGCACGCACGCTGTTGAAGATCGGGGATCTGCAGACCCGAATGCAGGCGTACCCCGACGCCATTGCGACCTACGACAGGGTCGGAAACTACTATGCGAAGCAGGGCTTCGCTTTGAAGGCCATTGCGGTCTTCAAGCAGGTTCGCGAGCTGATCCGCAAGCATTCGCCCGACCTATCGGATCGCTACGCGCACATCGTGCCGCGGCTGGCAGAGATCTACACCCAACTCGGCCTGACCAGCGACGCGTTGCAGGCCTACGACGAGGTGGCCACGACCTTCCAGCGTACCGGGCGCGAGCGGGACGCGATCGACATCTTCCGCAAGATGGTGGAGCTGGATGGGACCAATCCTCTACCGCATCTGCGCCTAGCGGAGGCATGCTGTCGCATTCAGGATCTCGACGACGCCGTCGAAGCGTTCTGGACCGCGGCGGAACTGCTGCTCAAGTTGGGGCGGCGTGACGATGCGCTCAAGGTGATCGAGCGTATCCTGCACTTTAAAGCGGATCCGAAGTTCGCGCGCATGGCGGCGGAGCTCTACCTAGCGCGCGGCGGGCGTGAAGACGGCATGCAAGCCCTGGCCAAGCTCCAGGTCTGCTTTCAGGCCAACCCGAAAGACCTCGACACCCTCGGCCTCCTGGCGCAGGCGTTCACCCTGATCGACCAGCCTGACAAGTCCATCGAAGTGTACAAGGAGATGGCTCGGACGGCGCGCGAGACCGGGCGCCAAGATCTATTCCAGGAGCTGCTTTCGCACCTCAACCAGGTGGCGCCGAACGACGAGCAAGTGCGCGCCATGGCAGTGGCCGGTCCTGCAGAGGCTGCGCCAGCGCGCGAGCGTTCCGTGTCCGCCGTGCATGTGGACGACGCGGATCTGGAGTTGATCGACGAAGAAGACCCCCATGTCGACGACACCGCTGCGGAGGCGCCCTTCGAGTTAAACCGCCAGAGTCACCCCGGCTTCCGTCCGCAGCAGGCCAGCGCACCGGACGTCGTGGTCGTGGCCGATGACATACAGGTCGCCGAAGAGTTGATCGACGGGGACTCCCTCGAAGCCAGAGAACACGCGCGCAAGGCCGTCGTGGACGCAGAATCGTTCCGGCGCTTGCGGCTGTATTCCAAAGCGCTTGAGGTGCTGCACATCGCGCTAGAGGTCGACCCGCGCTCTTTGGACGCACGGGAAAAGCTGCGTGAAATCTTGATTGAAAGCGGGGATCGCGACAACGCCATTGGCGAGTCGATCACCCTGGCAGCGCTGTATCTGGAAGCAGCGGACCCGTCGCGCGCGGAGTTGATGCTGTACGAAGTGCTCGAGGCGGAACCCAACCATCCCGCTGCCCTCGAAATGTTGCAGGGCATGGGCGGCGAAAACACTCAAGCAGGCATGGAGTGGAGCGCCGAGGCCGGCACCTACGAAGCCCCCGAGTACGACCCGGCTGCCTACGACCAACAAGCGTACGAACAGCAGGAGTACGACCGGCAAAGCCACGCACCGCAGGACCACGGGCAGCAGGACGAGCCGTACGTACCGCAAGCGGGCTACGAGCGGCAGAGCGGTGGGCACGCAAGATACGAGGAGCCCGGCTACGAGCATTTCGACGAGTCGTCCAACGCTGTGACCTACGCGCAAGCCGACACGGCCTACAGCACAGAGCCCAGCTACGACACCTACGATCCGCAGGCACCGCTGCCCTCTTACGACCTAGAAGAAGTCAGTGCCTCCAGCGCGATGGCCAGCACAGAGCCGTTTACCGACGAAGACGCAGTGCAGTACGCGGAGATGGATCCTTTCGCAGATGCCAGCATGGACGAACCCTTCGGGGAACAACCGCTGCCTTCGTTCCCCCTCGGTCTGGAGTACGAGAGCTCGCCGCGCGCAGCAATGCCGCCAGAACAAGAGCTTGATTCCGCTCCGGTGGCCATCGACGCCGACTCAACAGAACCAGCATCCATCGACACCATGGCGGTGGAGGAAGCTCTCGAAGAAGCCGAGTTCTTCGTGGCGCGCGGACTGTACGACGACGCACGCGCCATCGTGTCGGACCAGCTGGCACGCACTCCTGGCCACCCGCTGCTCATCGAGCGCCAACGCGAGATCGATGACATTCTCGCGGCGTCTGGCGAAAGCCGCACCATCGATCGTTCCCAACTGCAGCCGGGTCAACAGCTTCCTCACGATGCCGAAGAGGAAGACCGGGCCTTCGACATCGCTGCGAGCCTGGAAGCTCTCGATCAGCTTGAGCAGGCACAGCCCGTCGATGCGCCGGCGGTGCCCGCGGACAACGTCGACGTGGATCAGGTCTTCGAGAAGTTCAAAGAGGGAGTGCGCGCACAGGTGGCAGAAGCCGACAGTGCGACGCACTACGACCTAGGCGTCGCCTACAAGGAGATGGGGCTGTTGATGGACGCCATCAACGAATTCCAGCTCGCCGCCCGCGACCAAACTCGCGAGTGCATGTGCCACGCGATGATCGGGATGATCCGCCTGGAGCGCGGGGAGCTCGACGACGCAGCCCGAGCCTACGTGGCGGCGCTGGAGTCCCCCCAGAAAACCATCGAGCAAGAGATGGCGCTCTACTACGACTTGGGCAACGTCTACGAGATGAAGAGCAGCCCCAAAGAGGCCGTGTACTACTTCAAGAAGATCGCACGGCGAGATCCGGGTTACCGCGACGTCAGCGAGCGCATCACGGCGCTGGCACCCGGCGAAGCGCCACTACCGACACAAAAAGCCGCGAATGGCGAAGACGACTTCGACGCGGTTTTCGACGACTTGTTTGAGAGCAAGTAGCGCGTCGCGGGCGGGCGCCCGGGGCTCATTTGGCGTGCCACAGGAAGTCGACGAGTTCAAGGACCAGTGGCTCGCTTCCGAGCTCTTGGCGAACGGCTGGCAATGCCACGGCGAGGGGCACACCTCGGCGGAACAACATCGCGAACGCCTTCTTCAGCGCGCGCTGGCTTCCTTCGGGCACTCCGAGGCGTTTCAACCCGACGCGGTTCAGTCCGCGAACCCGCGCGCGGTCGCCAGCGGCGATGACGAAGGGCGGCACGTCGCGCTCCACGCATGCGCCGCCGGCAAGAAACGCTGCCCGCCCCAGACGCACGAAGGGTGCGACGGCCACGTGCCCGCCAAGGGTTGCCAAGTTCGTGAGCACGATGCCGTCCCCCAACTGGCAGTCGTGGGCCACATGGGCGCCCACAAGAAGCCAATTGCCGTTGCCGATACGCGTGACGCCTGTGCCCTTGTTGGTTCCTCGATGCACCGACACCTGCTCGCGGAAAACGTTGTCGTCGCCGATCTCTAGCCGTGTCTCTTCATCCTGATGGCTCTTGTCCTGCGGCGCCGCTCCAAGAGTCGCATAGGGGAAGATGCGATTGCCCGAGCCCAGCCGAGCAGGACCGAGCACCGTCGCGTGCGCCACGAGCTCCGTGCCGGCCCCCAATTCGACGCCTGCACCCACGTAGCAAAAGGGTCCGACGCAAACGCCATCGCCCAACATGGCTTGCGCGTCCACGACCGCGCTGGGGTGCACGTTGATGGCCAACTCAGCCCTCGCGCGCGACGATGGACGCCAGCATCTCGCCCTGAGCGCACAGGGTTCCGTCCACGCTGGCTTCCCCGCGGAATTTCCAGACGTTGGTGCGGTGCTGCATCACTTCCACATACAGGTCCAGCTGGTCGCCAGGAGTCACCGTGTGGCGGAACTTCGCCTTGTCGATGCCAAGGAAGTACATGAGGTGCGTACGGGGATCGACTGGGTCCGAAGCATAGGCCAGGATGCCGCCGATCTGCGCCAAGGCTTCGATGATCAGCACGCCGGGCATGATGGGGCGCCCGGGAAAGTGGCCAGCGACCCAAGGCTCGTTGTGGCTGACCATCTTGATGCCACTAATGCTCTCCGTTGGCTTCAAATCGATCACGCGATCCACCATCACGAAAGGATAGCGATGGGGCAAGATCTCCAAGATCTTCTGGATGTCCAACTTGACGGGAGCTTCTCGACTCATCTCTGCCTCTTGCCCCGCAACAGTTCACCCATGGCGCGTAGCCACCGGCTCTTCTCTACGGCGGGAAAGCCTGCCACGACAGCACCCGGCGGGATATCCCCAATCACGCCGCTCTTCGCCGCGATCTTGCAGCCAGCGCCGACCCGCACGTGGTCTTTGAAGCCGGCCTGACCACCGACCTGCACGCTGTCACCGAGCACGACGGATCCAGCGAAGCCCGCTTGCGCCGCAACCAGACAGCCGCGACCGATCTGTACGTTGTGTCCGACGTGCACGTGGGCGTCCAGTTTGCTGCCCTGTCCGACCCGCGTTGGGGTCAGCGTACCAGCGTCGACGGTACACAGCGGACCGAGCTCCACGTCGTCTTCGATCACGACGCCGCCGAGCTGGGGCATGCGTTTCGCCGCACCGCCGGGGCCCAAGACGAATCCGAATCCGGGGCGGCCAATCACCGCGCCGGCGCCGACGTGCACGTTACGGCCGAGCTGGGTGCCCCGATAGATGACGGCATTTTCTTCCACGACGCAGCCTGGACCGACCCGCGCGCCCGGCTGCACCACGGCGCTGGATCGCACGTTTGCGGTGGGATCGATCCACGCCGGGTCCGGCGGCTCGTCGTTCCGAGTCTCGACGTCATGGAGCAGGCTAGCCAGGACCCAGAGCGGCTTTTCGTGCAGCAGAAGGCGTTCCGACCTGAGTCGCACCCGGTGTTCCGGCGCACAAATCGCTACGGCAGGCGAAGCGATGGCCGCGCGCGCGTTGGCGACGAAGACCAGGGCGTCCGCAGCCGCGTCTTCGCCGGGTTCGACGATGCGCCGCACCACGACCTCCTCGAGGTGCGTGTCCACGCTACAGCCGAACTGACGCGCTAGGGCGCCGATGCGAATCGGTTCCGGCAGAGTCACCCCCGCCAGCGTTGGGGCGTGGACTGCCGATGCGCTCATGACCCGGGGGAAATCAGTTGGACTTTGCCGGAGCCTTGGCTGGGGCTTTCTTGGCGGCCCCGGCCGCCGGAGCCGCGCTGCTCTTGTCGCTGCCGCCACCCTGGTTGTAGAGGGTAATGACGCGATCAGTCAGGTCCAAGTCGCTGCGCACGTAGGGCACCGCCTGCTTGTCCATGACAAGGTCGTAGCCCTCTTGAGTGGCCATGCGCCGAATCAAGCCCATCGCCTTGGTGAAGATGGGTTGGGTCAACTCGTTCTGCTTCTTCTGGAGTTCTTTGTTGTAGTCCACGAACACCGTCTGCAGCTGGACCATTTCGCGCTGCCACTTCTCGACGCGCTTGGCCAAGGCACCCTTGCTCAACACTTCGCGCTGCTTGTCGATGTCCTCGCGCTCCTGCTGCAGCTCGGTTTGCTTCTTGTCCAGTTCGCGCTGGCGTTTGTCGAAGAGCTTCTTCAGCGTCGCCTGTGCGCGAAGCCCGTCCTCGGTTTCCATGATCGCGCGCTGGGTGTCCACCACCGCGATCTTGCCCGCCGCGGCTGCAGTCGACGCAAAGAACCCCAGCGAGAGAGTTGCCAAGAGCACGGCTGCGCCGCGCTTGAAAAAGCCCTGAGTCATGGCGCGGGCATAGCTACCGAACGCAGCCGGGTCAAGGATCGGCCGGGCTTTCGCGGACTTTGCGGGCCTGGCGGCGGCCTTAGATCAGGACGAATTCGTCGGCATCGGTGGCCTCTTGGGCCACGATTGTGCTGGTTTCTTCGTCGCGGCGGATCGCCAGCTCGTACAGCTGCGCAAGAATGGCCGGGTGCTGCTTGATCAGCTCCAGGAAGCGCTCGCGGGGCAAGTGCAGGGTGACCGTCGGGCAGTTTGCAATCACATCGGCGCTCGACGGGCGCCGCAGCACCAGGGCGACCTCCCCGACGACCTCTCCAACGCCCAGCTTGGCGATGACGGTCGTGTCGTCTCCCTCGTCGTGCACGACCGCGACTTCTCCAGAGGCGATCAAGTGCAAGCCCTCGGATTCGTGCCCTTGCACGATCAAGCGCTCTCCCTCTTCGTAGGTTCGAGTCAGGAAACGATCCACCAGAGCCGGACGTTCATCCGCATGCACTGCGCTCAAGATCGAACTCGTGCGCACGAGGTTCTCCACCATGCGCCGCCGACAATGTTCGGCGAAAAGCTCCCCGACCTGCGGCTGCTTTTCGGCGATCCGGTCCAAAGCGTCTTTGCGCGCGACTAGGATCAAGCTCGGCCGGCGCGCCAGCACACTGGCGGCGCGCGGTGCGCGGCTAAGCAATGCCATTTCGCCGAAGAGCGCCCCATTGCCGAGCAGCGCAAGCTGCATGGTCTCGTTGGTCTCTTCGTTGACACGACGGCGCACCTCAAGCTCGCCCCGGGCCACGATGAAGGCTTCGGCCCCTGTGGTGCCCTCTTCGATCAATACGGTGTCCGTCGCTACCGTTGAGGTTTCGAAGATCCCCACCATGGCGCGCAGCTGCGGCTCGGTCAGTGCAGAGAACAGTGGGTGCGGCGCAACTTTCTGAATCGAATCCCGCGCTGCGAGATCCGATTCCAGCACGCGCTTCGCTTCGTGCACGGCCTCCTGGGCCTTGGCGACCAGGGCCTTTCCGGAAAGGGCCGACGGCAACGGCTGGAATTGCTCGGCTTCGCCTGGGAGCTCGGGCGGCGCCGCGCCCTTCGCTAAGAGCCGGGGCGACTCGGCGCAAAACGCCTTCGCAATGGCGTCCAGATGCTTTTCGGCATCAGCGCGCATGGTCTTCAGATCGCACGCAGCAGTCACCGCAAGGGGCAAGTTGCCCGCGTCGAGCGCGCGCACGACACATACTTCCAAGCCTTCCACAGCGACTTCGCGCCGGCCTAGGGCAGCGAGGAGGCGAGCGGAGACGAGGAGTGCCAGCGCGGACGCCGGCTCGCTGCGGAGGAGTGCCGCACTCCAGCGCAAAGCGGAGTCCTTTTCATCGGCCAACGACAGGGCCAGGGCGCGATCGACCGGGCTTTCGCCAGGGCTTTGACCGGGGAGTCCAGGAGGGGCCGTCGGCATGGGCAGGCGAGCGTATCACGCCCTTTCGAGGCGAGTGGAAGTCCTGTTCCTCATGTGTCTCCGTCGCGACTTTTTTCGTCGGTCAGAGACAGGGCGGCGCTCATCGCGTCCGCCGTGGCGCCAACAATGGGCACCACGCTCGCATAGTCCATCCGCGTCGGTCCGAGCACACCAACGGCGCCACCGGGGATCCCACCGTCCGTATACGGAGCGGCGACCAGGCTCACGGGCATTCCGGCCATCTCCGCAGTGTCTTCCCCCAGGAATACCTGGACGCGCTCCGCATTGAGCACGCTGTCGAGCAAGTCGACCAGCTTTTCGCGCTCGTCCAGCGCGCGCAATAGTTCGCGCAGATTGTCCGTGCTGGCGTCGGTGCGTTCCAGCAGCCGCGACTGACCTTCAACCACGACGTCCATGACCCGCGCGCTGCCGTCGATTGAGGCCTTGACCATCGTCAGCCCCAATCGTCTGAGGTCCGAGACTTCGTCCCGACTGTCTTTGAGAACCTTTGCAAGGTGGTCGCGCACGCCGGCAAGGGTACGGCCTTTTGTGGCCTCCTCCAGCATGGCGTGAAGGCGCTCTAGGACGGGACTTGGGAGTTCCTGTTCCACGCTGATGAAGCGGTTCTCTACCGTGCCATCGGAGAATACGATCACACTGAGCACTTCCCCGGGACGAGTCGGAATGAAGCGAACCTTGACGACGACCCGCGTTTCGATGCGCGGCCGCACCAGCACCGCCGCGGAGCCGGTCAGATCCGAAAGCAGGCGGCCAGTTTCGCGCACGATGTCAGTTCCCGGCGAAAGCTCCTCGAACCACTGCGCGATGCGGTGCTTTTCTTCATTGGACAGCTGTCGGATTTGCATCAACGCATCGATGAACAGCCGGAACGCCTTTTCCGTTGGCACCCGACCCGCCGACGTATGGGGCTGGGCGAGGAAGCCGGTGTCTTCTAGGTCGGAAAGTACGTTGCGGATCGTCGCTGCAGACAGGCTGAACGCGTACTTCTTCACCAACGTGCGACTCCCCACGGGCTCGCCGGTGGCGATGAACTCGGAGACGACCGCGTACAGAATCGCGCGGGCGCGCTTACTCAGCTGCAAAGAAGAGGAACTCAAGAGAGTCATTTTTGGGGCTTCCGGGCAGGCCGTCAACGGCCCCGGGCGCCGGGCGGTCGCGGAGCGCGGCAACTGAATAGGGCTTTTGCGCGTAGAAACCCCCTGAAGATGCGTGCAGCCTTCGGGTTTCTGGGGCCGATTCGGCGTAAAACACCAACTTCGCTCCGGAGCCGCGAAATCCTTGACACTTTTCGGCGTGGACCGCCATGATCGCCCACGGTTTTTTTATGTACCAGGAGGCCCTTTGACCACCACGCTGCTGGCCGTAGATGACAGCAAGACAATGCGCAAGGTGCTGGAGATCACCTTCGCGGGGGAAGACTACAAGGTCGTCCTCGCGGAGAACTCACAGCAAGCGCTGGAACTCCTGAGATCCGAGCGCCCAAGTGTCGCTCTGGTCGACGCAGCCCTTGGCTCGGAAAGCGGGTACGACCTGTGCCAGAGCATCAAGAGTGAGTCCCCCGGCACCGGGGTGATCATCTTGAGCAGCAAGCACGCACCCTATGACAAGGGGCGGGGGTCGAGCGCAGGCGCTGACGACTTCATGGACAAGCCCTTCGACACCCAGCAGCTGCTGGACAAGACGGGCGGCGTCGCGCGTAAGGCCGCTGAGGCGCCCGCAGCGGCACCGAAGCCTGCGGCAGCACCCGCGCCCGCACCGTCTCCCATCGCACCGGCCGTCGCGCCACCCGCCGCGGCTCCCCCAAGCGCGGTAGCGCGCACCCAGGCCTACGGCGCAGCGCCCGCTGCACCGAAGCCCGCAGGGTTCGCTCCGGCTCCAGCACGGGCGCCCGTTGCGGCACCGGCTCCGGCGGCGCGTCCAGCCGCCGCCCCCGCCGCCCCCGCCGCCGCTGCCGCCACCGCAACAAGTGGCAACGGAGCGCTTGCTGGCAAACTCGCGGACATGGGGCTCTCCCCGCAACAGGTCGAAGGCGTGCTCGCGCTCTCTCGCGAAGTCGTCGAGCAAGTCGTTTGGGAAGTTGTGCCGCAGCTCGCCGAGACGATCATTCAAGAAGAGATCCGCCGCCTCACAGCGGAGTGACGCGCAGGCAAACCTAGCGCCGGTGCGTCGGTGTCGTCGGCGATCTAGCGCTTGCGCGTCTTCTTCGCCGCGCGCCTGTTCTTCGTGGTGCGCGTTTTCTTCGCGGCGCGCGTCGCAGGGGCTCTGCGCGCCTTCGACGGCCGTTTTGCGGTTTCCGTCACCCCCTCGAAATCCAAACTGCGGAGCAGCGCCGTGCGGCGCTTCTTCACCTCAGCGTCGAGCACCGCGTGGGCTCGGGCAATGTGATCCGCGAGCGCAAGACCCCGCTTCTTCATCTTCCGGTCGCTGAGCAGCGCGTAGGTGATAAAGGGCATCACAGCCGTGACGTCTGCACGGCAGTACACGCTGCCGGTCTGCACGCTCTGGGCGCTGGTCTTGCCCCAGGTGTGCCCCTCGGCCGCCGTCGCCGGGGAGAGCGCGCCGTTGTCCGCGACGTCGACACAGATCTGCACATCGATGTCGAAGCCCCGAGTGGGAATGTCGAAGATCTGCCCCAGCAGCGGTTCGCCTTGTAGTGTGTAGTTTTTGGGCACGCCACCGCCGAGCATCCACACCGCCAACTTTTTGCCGAGAGTCTTCTGGCAATAGTGCTGCAGCGCGCTCATTTCGTAGACGTCCAGGATCGGATCGACTTCGCAGCGGAATGCTTCGCCCAGCAGCGCGCGTAGCTTCACTACGTTCAGGAAGATCGACCCATCCTGCACGGCCCCCACGTAGATCGGCACCTTGTGCCGATAGGCCGTCGCCAGCAGTGACGATTCTTTGACCCCCAAAGCGCGTTCGAGGGCGTTCATCTCTTCACCGAGCAGGCGATGCAGCTCTGCGGTGCTCATGCGCTTCTGGAACTGCGGCTTCTGCAACATGGCGCTGAAGACGCGATCGCAATCGAGCAGCGCCTGCTCCGGGAACGCCAAGTCGTAGATGCGGATGCAACGCGCCTTGCGCAGTTCGAGATCGCCCGAATTCGGGTCGATCTCGTGCACCGCGTGGCCAATGACGCGGTGCGCGTCGTGGTACAGGTTGGCGCCGGTCGTCGTGATCGCATCGATCATACCGCGTTCGATCAGCGGGATGATGCAGGAAGAGTGGATGCCCGCCGGCGTCATCGCACCGCTCAAGGTCAAGAACGTGGCGGCCCCTTCGCGCACCGTCGTGCGCATCAAACTGTAGGCTTCGCGCACTTGGCGCCCCGCAAAAGCCGGAAACTTGTCATCGAGCAGGGCTTCGGGAGTTTCCTTGCCGGTGATGCCTATCGGGCGGACCTTGGGCGCGCCAGAGACGCGTGACTTCAGGGACGTCTTCATGCGGGCCCAATAACACGACCGAGGTGGGGCATGACCAGCCGCCCGACCCGGGGCCCGATACCCTTCAAGCTCTCGCCGCGCGAGCCGTTCTGTACTGATCGGAGTGTTCCCATCGACCCGCGCTCGGAAAATCCGCCCCTTGCGGCCAAACGCTGGCCTTGGCTGCTGCTGCTACCCCTGGCGCTGAGCTGCGCGGGCGCGGACGAAGGCGACCCTGTGCTCCAAAGCCTCGACCCGGCCGCCGCGCCCAACTTCGAGGCCACCGCCGCGAGCTTGCACGGCGCGCGCCTCTACAACTCGGCGTCCGCCTCGCTAAATGCGGAGCCGAGCGTCGTGACGCGAGATTGGCGGATCGCATTCGGCGACCCGCCAGTGGCAGCCCACAACGTGCGCTGGGTCAGCCCCCGCCGCATCGACCTCACCATCCCAGCAGGGCTGACCATCGGTAGCCACGTGGTGACCCTGCGCTCGCCGGCCGGCAGCCGTTTCACACTGCCAGCGCCGCTCGTGATCTACGGAGCCGACGCGGGTACCGGCGGCAGCGCCGGCGCGGGCGCAAGCGCTGGCGCTGGCGGAACCGCGGGGGCGAGCGGGGGCGCCGGCGCGGACGGCGGTACGGACGCGGCAAACACTGACTCGGGTCTCGGCGGCAGCGGCGGCGTGGATGCGAGCAGCGACGCGGGTCTCGGCGGTGGCGGCGGCGGCGGTGGAACGACGGGGGGAACGGGCGGTAGCGGGGGAACCGGTGGCGCGACGGGCGGTAGCGGGGGAACGGGCGGCACGGGCGGCAGTGTGGTCAAGCTGCTTTCGGATCCGTTCCAGGACAAGACGGCCTTCGCGTTCGTGGTGGGATACCAGGGCAGCGCGTGGCTGGGCCCCTCGCGCGCGGGCACTGGCGCGGTGCGTTTCAATCCCGATGGCAGCGCGCCAACGAGCGTGGCGTTTTCCTTCGCAGCCGACGTTACTGGCGACAAACACGCCAACAAGTCGGCGGCTCCCTATCCCGCTTTGGGCGCCGCCGGTTGCCAAAAAGACACGTCGCAGTGTGGCCCAGACAACGAAGATGGCCGCGGTCTGTTTGCTTCGGGTCAGGTGGGCGGCACGCCCTGGCTGTTGGCCGCCGGTGCCAACAGCGGAGGCAACCTCGACTACGTGTACATGACCGCATCGAGCGGGCCGACCCTCGCGTTCAGCTACGTGGATCTGCAGAAGTTGCTTGGCGGCGCAACCAAGGGCACCTCCGCCATGCACGTCTTCAACGATCGCGTCTACATCGGTTTCCCCGACACCGGCGGTTCGCGCCCCTACATGCTCGCGCTGACCAAGACGCCATCCCCGCCGGGGCTCGACGCCGTGGCAGGCAGCGACGCCATCGATCTGACGCCCGACAAGCTTGCCGGCGTCCAGACCAAAGGCAGCGCGTCCATTGACGCCATCACAGACTTCGCCGGCAAGCTCTACTTCGCCAACGCCGGCGCTTGGTTCCGCAGCACGAATAGCGCGCCCAGCAGCGCTCAGGACAACCCCTCGCACTGGACGCCCACCACGCCAGCCCTGGCCGAGTACACGGCCCTCGCCTCGCATCTGTCCACCAAGCCGTCGGAGCTAGAACCCAAAGACCGCGCCGTGGTCGGATTCGCCACGCTCGGCGGCCGCCTGTACGCGGCACGAAATACGACCCTCGGCCCGCAGCTGTGGTCCTGCACGCCCGCGAAAGCCGGCTCGAGCACGGACTGCGATCCGCAAGATTGGGCGCTGATCGCCGCAAACGCGAGCGGCGACAAACGCCTCTCTCAGTTCAACAACCCCAGCAACACGAGCCTGAGCATGTTGGTCGTCGCGCAGGGTTCGCTCTTCGTGGGCTACGACAACGCGACGCAAGGCCTCGTCGTATTCCGCAGTAGCTCCAGCACGCCCAGCGCCATCGCGGACTTCACCGGCGCCGACGGCTGCAGCGCGGGCGCGCCGCCGTCGGTCTGTGAAAGTGTGGGCAAGAATGGCTTCGGGTCTTCGGGTCGTTCGCGCATCTTCGACGCCAAGAGTATTCAGTTCGGCGCAAGCCAGACCGTTTATGTCGTGGCCGGGGACGGGATCGGTCCGCTCGACGTGTTCCGGATCGTGCCCTGAGCCCTCACGCCGCCACGCGGTGCACCCGCACCACGCTCTGTTCTGCGGGAACACCGATACGCAACGGAAAGCCGTAGTGCCCCGTCCCCCGATGCACGTACAGGCGGTTCTTCCCTTGGGCCCAGAAGCCGTGGTCGGGGCTGTTCATCAGTAGGCGCAGCAACGTCAGGTGCAGACCCAGACTCAGAAAGCCCACCTGGCCGCCATGGGTGTGTCCCGACAGCACCAGGTCCGCGTCTCCATCGGGCAAATGCCGAAACGCACCGGGGTGATGCAAGAGCACCAGGCGCAATGCTCCGGGCAGACGCGGGTGCGCCGCGAGCACCTTGTTCATGCGCGCGCGACGCTCGCGGTAGTGGTAGTCCATGCCGACGATCTGCACTTTGCCGGCCGCCGTTTCGACGACTGTGGCGTCGTCGACCAAGAGCTGCACGCCCGCCGCACGCAGAGCGCCGCGCACGGTCTCGGGCGCCTCGTGGTCATGATTGCCGAAACACGCAAAGGTGCGCCCAGAGAGCACTGCCAGGGGCATCAACGCATCGCGCAGATGCGCCACGTCGCCGTGGGACTCCATCGTCAGGTAGTCGCCGGTCAACAGCACCAAATCCGGGTTTTCGGCAACAGCCGCCTCGCTGACCGCGCGCAGCCGCGACACGCTCATGAACGGCCCCAAATGCGGATCCGTGATTTGAAAGAACGACAGCGGGCGCGGCGAGCGCTTGCTGCCATGCGCGCGTCGCGACAGCTCTCCCGCGTCTCCGTCCCCGACCACGATGTCCACGTGGCTGCCCTGGGTGCGCAGGCTCTGCAGCACGCCGATCAACGACAGCAGCGCAGGCAGCCAAAACCCAGGCAACGCAAATCCAAAGGCCGCGGGCAGCGCAAAAGGCAGCGAAAGCAGGATCGACGCCGCCCAGAGGGACTGTGGAATGCTGACCAACCCGCGATAGACCAGCGAGCGCATGCGCGGCCGCACGAGAAGCAGCGAATGCAAGTACACGGTGCTGTGCAAGTAGAGCACCAAGGGCCACAACGACGTCGCAAGCCAGCGGGAAAGCACGCCCCAGAAGATCAGTCCGTAGATGCCCAATGTGACCGCTCGAAAAATCGCATAGGTGCGGCTGCGCAGCGCGGCGCCGATGACAACGACGGCGCCGTACGCGATCGCCGTCGCGAGCAGCACAGTGGAAGGCGCGGGCGGAGTCACCTTCGTGACATAACTCAAAACCCGTCCGCTGGAGCCTTTTGCCGCAATCCTTCGGACAAGCTGTTATTCTGCGCGTGATGCAAAAGCACGCTTGGTTGGTCTTGTCTGTCTCTCTGCTTGCTGCCTGTAGCTCCGGTGGAAACAGTGGCGGCCCTGCAACCGGTGGCAGCGGGGGCGCGAGTGGTGGCAACAGCGGTCAAGACGCTGGCGGCAGCTCCGGCAGCTCCGGCGATTCGGGCGTGACAGGCGGCAGCGGCGGAAGCGCGGGCTCTGCAGGCGCTACGAGCGACGCCGGCACGCTGGAGTGCTTCGAATTCTCGAACAATCCGAACGAGCCCCTCGCCCTCGACGGCACGTTCACGACCAGCAGCAGCTTTTGGAAGCGCCCCCACGACGAACCGGAAGTGTGCCCCGCCACCTCGCTGTTGCCCGCGAACGCCGCTGACGTGCCCCACGTCGTGTATGCGTTCTGCAACAATGACAGTGTCGAACACACCTACAGCTTCGAGATGCTGGCGCAGCAAGGCCCCGGCGGCGAGCAGCCTCTGGACGACCCTTATTTGGTGCTCTACGCAAGCCAAGGCATCCCGGCGGATGCCAAGCAGTGCCTCGCCATCAACGACGACATCCCCAACTCCCTCAACGCGACGGACTCGGAAATCTTGGACGTGAAGGTCCCCGCCGGCGGCGCGGTCACCATGGTCGGAACCACTGTGACGTACGATCCGACCGACGGCACCGGTCAGGGCTACTACATCCTGGTCGTCCAGAACACGGACTAGACGGACTAGTCCGTGGCACTGGTTGCCGATCGCCGAAACCGGTGGGAACGCGATATTTGGCGGTGCCTTGGGCGGCGTGACTTCCCACAGATTCGGTCGGGCATGCGGCTTGCTCTCTAGGTACACCATCTGGATGCACCCCAACGAAGGGGGACTTTTCCCGTGGTGAAGAACATGCCGAAATCCAACGATAAAACCTTGGTTCCGCCCCCGTCGGGCACGGCGAATCGGATCTCCGGCCGGCGTGACGATGCTGACGGGTGTGTCAATTCGTCAACTTTTGCGCCTGTGCCACGACTCCGTGGCCGGCTCATTCCCCGCAAGGGCGGTCGCTGGGACTTCCTGGTCACCCGCGGCTGAATCGCCAGGCAATCGCTGCTGTGCTGCCCGCAGATGCCGCGGCGGAGATTTGGACCGCGCGGGGCGCCGCATGATACGCCCCCCGCATGCGCGCAGGCGTCGGCTCATTCGCTGTGCTTTTCCTTTGCGGCACGCTCAGTTGCCAGCGCGGTGAGGGTCGCGCACCGACCTCTCAGACCAACACGCCAGCGCCGGCAGCCACCTCCACGCCGGCTCCCGCTTCGTCTGTGTCCGCTCTGCCACCGGCCACAGCAGCACCTGCCCCAACAGACCCTGCCCCACACGACGCCGCAGCTGCCGCCCCCAAAAGAGCCGAGCCAAGCCTCATCGACGATGCTGGCGCGCCCTTGCCCCAAACCGAAGCGCGCCCCACCACCGACACCGCGTTCTTCGCGCATCTAAAGACGACCCTGTTTGCCGCGATCCAAAAAGACGACCCAGCGCTCGCGCGGGATCTCTTCTTCCCCATTGAGGCCTACCGCTTGGTCAAGAACATTGCCAAGCCCGATCGCGACTACGAAGGCCGGCTGCTCAAGGCCTTTGCGCGCGACATTCACGACTATCACAAACGTCTGGGCGAAAACCCCGAAGCTGCCACTCTGATTGACCTAGAGGTCCCCGAAGCTCGCTCGCGCTGGATGAAACCCGGCAGCGAAGGCAACAAGCTCGGCTACCATCGCGTATTGCGCTCGCGTCTGCGCTTCACAGATGCCAAGGGCAAAGAACGCTCGCTGGAGATCACGTCCCTCATCTCCTGGCGCGGTGAGTGGTACGTCGTGCACATCAACGGCTTCAAATAGCGAACCCCAAACCCAACAACGCAGCGCGCTGGGTCAAGCTCTGCCCGCGCGCCGAGCTTGGCACTACTTCCCGCCCGGGAAGGCCAGCTTGCAGGCGTCGACTTTGGCGGTGTCGATGCTCGGCTCAGTGAAAGCAGGCGGCGTCGTGTGGGGTGCCGCCTCGAAATCGAACATGTCCATCAACGCGTCGGAATTGGCGTCGCGCTTGGTGAAGGCGCCAATGCCGTGCCTAGCTTGGATGAAGCGCAGAATGGCCGTGTGATCCCGCGTCACGTGGGACACGAAGCCCTTCTTGGCGAAGGGGGACACGACGATCAAGGGCACGCGGAAGCCAAGCTGGTCGAAGCTGCCCTCGGTCACGCCTTCGGGCTCGCCATCTCCGGGGTTGCAAGCCTTGGGGGGCGGCACACTGTCTGCAAAACCGCCGTGTTCGTCGTAGGTGATGAACAGCACGGAGCGCTTCCAGACTGGACTCTTGGTCAGCGCGTTGACCACCCGCCAAACGAACTGCTGGCCGTGGTGCGGATTGGCTGGCGGGTGTTCGCTCGTCTCGCTGATGCCGGTGCTGTACTCGGGCTCGATGAACGTCACCGGCGGCACGTCACCGCTCGCCAAGTCGGGCAACAGTTGATCAAACTCCGCCAAACGACACGGACCCAGCTCGGGATCTGAGCAGCCTTTGGTGCTCTCGAGCCACGTCTTGAGAAACATGGCCGCGGGCGGCAGATTCGAGCGATAGGTCTTCCACTCCACGCCTTTGTCGATCAAAGCAGAAAAGATGTTGGGAGCCTGCACGTCCAAGGGCAATGTGTTCTTGGTCAGCCCGCCACTCGAGCCCGCGTATAGGTACATGCGGTTGGGCCAGGTCGGGCCAAGCATGGAGCAAAACGTGCGGTCGCCGATCGCAAACTGGGACGCGAGCTCGTAGTAGAAGGGCAAATCCGTGTGATCGAAGTAGCCCATGGCGCGGGCGCCGTCGGGTTCGTTGTTGAGGACGAAGCCGTCGTTCTTGCCGTTTGCCCACTGCTCGTGGCTGTTGCTCCAGCTGTGACGCGGATCTTCGATGCAATACTCCGTCTCGTGGTGCCAGGCGACGGTCTGTCCGTTCTGATCCAAGTTGGTGAAGCTGGCGTCTGCAACGGTCACATCCGTAACGCCGTATTCGGGCAGCTTGGAGAAGTAGTGGTCGAAGCTGCGGTTCTCCAGCATCAGCACAAAGATGTGATCCACCGGGATGCTCTTGCCGACGCGATCCGACGTGCCCAAACTGTCCTGCGGCAATGTGCCCGCCGTGAACTCGCAGGCGTCCCGCGCTGACTGGGCCACGCTGTCGTCCGGCCGGGGGATCTTTGGCTCGCTCGTTTCTTCGTCGGCCGATGAACAGCCGAAGCCCACGGCAAGAAACGCTGACAAGCAGCCCATGTAGCCCATGCGGTAGATCACGTTCACGCTGGCCGGCCTCCGCTGGAGAGCCTACACCTTGGGGCGTGCGGAAGCTCGTTACAATTGCCCTGGTCGCGAACGTGTTGCTCGGCGGTTGCCGCTCCAGCAACACTGACGGCGGCGCCGCGGCGAGCAGTTCGGACACGAGAAGCGCGCCAAAAAGCAGCTCCGCTGCGGGTGTCTCCCGAGACGCGTCGGAAGTGCGAGCGCAGATGGTGCGCGATGGCGACGCCGTGTCCGTTGCGTTCAGGAAGCTGGAGCATGCGGCCAAGTCACAGAACAAGGCCCAGGCCTGGGCGGCATATCTTCAGCTGCGACGCGCGTTTCGACGACTGCTGCCCATCGCGGGCCTGCTCACGTACTCGTCGACCTTGGATCCGGACGATGAAGAGTCCGATGAAGTGCCGTCAGACCTAGGGCTGCGACCGTTGGGCGACGCGCTGTTGATGCAGCCGCCGGATTTTGATCGCGTTAGGTTGGTCTTGACCCGGACACGACCAGCCGCACGGCTGGCCGGCAGCGAAGCGCGCACCTGTTCCCTGCGCCAGGAGTTGGTTGCACACGCGGTGAGTGAGGCGGTGTTCAAGTGGGGTGTGCTTCTGGATGGATCGGCGGCAGAGAGCCCAGAGGAGGCCAGCATCGACGCCGTGGCGGGTGGGCGCGCTTTGACGGCGTACGCCCGCTTGCTCGCGGCGGCCGGACCGTCCAAAGGCGCAATGCATGTGCAGGTCAGCGCGCGAAAATTCGACGCTTGGCTTGATGCTCGGCAGAAGGAACCGGGCCACGCTCTACGGGACAAGCTCACAGGCTTGCTGCTGAACGCGCGCCTAGGCGGCGCACTCCGAGAGCTGTTCGCCCTGCGCGGGGCGGTCGTGCCCGCTCCCTTTGCGCCACTGCACGACGCGCCCAAAGCCAACAGCCACGCAGCGGCCGTGAGCGTGGCCACGTTCCCGCGCCTGCCGGGACCGACACCAAACCCCGCCTTGGTGCAACTGGGGCGCTCGTTGTTCTTCGACAAACGCCTGAGCGCAAAGGGCAACATGAGCTGCGCGAGCTGTCACCTGGACAAGTATGCGCTGTCCGCAGGTCCGAAGCTTCCACGCAGTCATAACGGCAAGCCCCTGGCGCGCGATGTGCCCGGCCTACTCAACATCGCATACGAACCGATGTTTTTCTGGGACGGGCGCGCCAGCACCCTCGCGCGGCAGGTGGAGATCGCCGTGGAGCGCGACATGGGCGGCAACTGGAACACCATTGTGGAGCGACTTGCGCAGCCGGACGCCGGCGGTGCGGGCAACTCGGCAATCAACGCGGCGTTCCCTGGTGGCCTCACCAAAGAAAACGTTCAGGCTGCTATCGCCGAATTCGAGCGCAGCTTGGTCGACGCCAGCGCGCCTTTCGATCGCTACGTGCAGGGGCAGCTGAGTGCACTCAACCCTGAGCAGTTGCGTGGCTTTGATGTGTACTATGGCGCTGCGCGCTGCAGTCGTTGCCACCGCTTGCCCCTCACGAGCGGCGCGGCGCCTCCACGCTTCACGACTACGGAGCTGTCAGCCATCTTCGTGCCTGCCTCGCCCAAAGCGAAGCGGTTGGATGCGGACCAGGGCCGCGGCGCCATCACAGAGCGAGAGCGCGACGCGCATGCTTTCAAAGTACCAACGCTGCGCAATCTCGCGCACACTGCGCCCTATTTCCATAACGGCGCCTTCAAGACTCTGGAGCAAGTCGTCGACTTCTACTCCGCGGGCAGCGGATTGGGCGCAGGCATCGCCAAAGACAACTTCGACCCGGACGCCCGCGCTTTTACCCTGAGCAAGGAAGATCGCGCCGCGCTGCTAACGTTCTTGCGGGACGGGCTCGCGCACCAGCCACCCGCGCCGGCCGAGTGAAACCCACGACGACCGGACTCCCGCGTGCGCAAGAAAGCGCTACTCGGTGCGGGCGATGACGTGGAAGCCGCGCTCGGTTTCTACGACATGGGACAGCTCGCCGGCTTCGAGGGCAAACGCCGCGGCGCCGAAGGTGGCATCGAGTTGGTCCTTGGCAACGCTGCCCAAGTCACCGCCGGTTGCACCTGCCGCGTCGCTGTACTCCTCGGAGACCGCCACCCACTCGCCGCCCGCAAGCAGCTTCTCTCGTGCGGTTTGCGCACGCAGGCATGCCTGCCCCCGGCTTCGCGAGGCGCCCTCGGGGCGTTTCAGGTCCTTGTGGCGCACCAGGATATGGGAAAGAACGATCTTGTCCGGTGCACCTGGCTTGGGGGTGCGCTCGGCTGCGGCCTGTGCCAAGCACGCGGCTTCGGGGGATGCGGTTGTTTCGGCAGCGTCGTTGGGCGAAGCCGGCGCTGGCGGCGCCGCAGCGCAGCTGGTGCCAACGACCGCACAGAGCGCGACGGAAATCATGTGTCCGGAACTCATCTGCACATTGTAGGCACATCTCGGCCTAAGCTCACCTGGTCATGAGCCATCCTCCTGTGAGTGTGCAGTACTTCTCTGACGTGCTCTGCGCCTGGGCCTACGTCGGCCAGGTACGATTGAATGAGCTGGAAAGTGCCTTTGGCGACGAAGTGGTGACGGACTGCCACTTCATGACCGTATTCGGCGATGCGCGCGGCAAACTCGAGTCGCGCTGGCGGGATCGTGGTGGCCTGCCGGGCTACGCCGCGCACGTACGCGGAATCGTAGCGCAGTTCGATCACGTTCAGATCCATTCGGATGCTTGGGAGAAGGTGGTGCCCACTTCGTCCCTGGGCTGTCACATCTTCCTCGCAGCTGTGAAGCTGTACGATGCTGAGATGTTTCGCAAAGCAGCATGGGCGGTGCGCGTTGCGTTTTTTCAAGACGGCGTCGATATCTCCAAGCGCAAGGCGCAGCTGGAAGTTGCCGATGGCATCGGGTTGCCAGTCGGCAAGATCGAGGATCTCCTCTACACGGGTCAGGCGCACGCGGAGTTGTCCCGGGGGCTGGACCTCGCGAAGCAGTACTCCATCGAGGTCAGCCCCACATTTGTTTTCAACGAAGGGCGGCAGCGTCTCAATGGGAACGTCGGCTACCGGGTGATCGAGGCCAACGTGCGGGAGCTGCTGCGCGAACCGCGAGACGGGCAGTCCTGGTGTTGACGAGCACCTGAGAGTCTCCGGATTGCGGAGCGTGCGCGGCATTCTGAACAGCATCCGTGCCTGGTACTCAACGACCGCGCGCTTTGCGCCAGGCGGCGAGGCCACGCAGAGCCGCTGGGTACAGGGATAGCTGCACGCAGTGGTCCGGCTTGCTGCCGCCGGCATAGCCGCGCACATGCAGTGAGCCGTGGCTGAACGCGTGGATCAACGGCATGCCAGGCGGATCCGTGCGAGCCACACGCAGGGGCCGGGTGGTGAGCGCAGCGAGCCAACGGTGCGTACTCTCCGTAGTCGAAGCGTAGCCGTCAGGCACGACGGACGAATGCGTCGCGAAAACGAAGACCTCATTCTTCAATGCGCGGTGGCCCAAGACTACAAACGGGCGCAGCTGGAACACCGCCACCTCGGGACGCCTTGCCACGTGCAGACCATCCAGCAGGATCACCGCATCCGCGTCGACGTCTAGGCTTTGCTCTAGGAGCGTGGATACCGCTTCATAGCCCCCGCTCCAAGCGGCAAGGGCGACGCGACGCGCCTTGACCTCACGACTGAGCACCCGGCCCAGGGTCTGCTCCATCGCATCGACGAGATGGCGATACGCGTCTGGGCCTCCGAGTTGCGTTCGCCAGTCTGTGCCGCGCTTGCGCTGCACCCCCAGCATGACCATCGGGACGTTGGCTTGTACGAAAGTGAGTCGTGCCAGGTCATGTCCGTGGAAGTGGATCAGCAGATCGAAATCGCCGTTTGCTGCCACGCCCGCATCCCGCGGTAGGCTGTAGACCCCGACGGGCGATGCGGGATTCCACTTCGTGAACATGCCGGAGCCGGTATCCGGGGGTGCACACGGGTCACCGCTCTGCTCCGTGATCGAAAACCCGCGCTTGCGATCCCTTTCCTTCGGCGGAGCCGGTTCAAAGCTCCCATCCGGATCCGCATAGAGGCCATCGGGACGCCGCCGTAGCTCTTCCCGAAGCGTGACCGGCCGCTTGGCATCGAGAGGATCCGGTAACTGGATGATACGAACCTTCGGCACCTTCGTGTTCGCGGCACCTGTCCGCATACTCGGCATAGGCGCAGCACTGAGCCAAATCAGTCCCACCAGCGCCAGAAACATGATGCTGCCCGCGAAGAGCTGAATTTGCCCACTGGTGAGGCGTGGCGACAGGTCGGTCATGGCAGGGCGCAGGCCCGTAGTTTCACCCTTTACGCGGAATTAGACCAGCGAATGACGTGCACGCA
>CBDUPW010000058.1:0-30342 GCA_965369205.1 uncultured Polyangiaceae bacterium
GGTGGCGAGGCTTTGCGCTGTCACTACTGCGACTACGCCATCCCTGTGCCGACGCAATGTCCCAGCTGCCACAGCGACCGGCTCAGTGAAGAGGGCGCGGGCACGGAGCGCATCGAGTCCGCGCTTTCCGAGGCGTTCCCCAACGCGCGCATCGGTCGCCTCGATCGAGACGTTGCCGCTGGCGCGAAGAGCGAGCGCATTCTGAACCAGATGCGTGCCAAGGAGCTGGACGTGCTCGTAGGCACGCAGATGGTGACCAAGGGGCACGATTTGCCCGAGGTCACCCTGGTGGGCGTGCTCAACGCGGACTCGGCTCTCAGCCTGCCGGATTTTCGAGCAGCGGAGCGCACTTTCCAACTATTGGTGCAGGTTGCCGGGCGGGCTGGCCGCGGGGATCGCCCGGGCACGGTGCTGATCCAGACGTACCAGCCGGAGCATCCCGCCGTTGTCCTTGCCGCGCGCCACGATGTGACCGCGTTCTTGGACCGCGAGATCGAGGCGCGACGCGAGCTGCGCTATCCGCCGTTTTCGCGGCTCGCCCTCGTGCGCGTGGATGCAGTCGACGAACGCGAAGCGGAGCGTGCCGCGGCGTTTCTCGCGAACATTGCGGCGCGCGCCTGCAAGCACGAGGCCGACATCCTCGGTCCTGCGCCAGCGCCGCTGATTCGGCTGCGTAACCGGTTCCGCTATCGATTCATGGTGCGCAGCGCTTCCCGAGCGCCCTTGCGCGCGGCCCTGCTCGCAGTGGCCCGCGCACCCGACAACCGGCGGGTTCGCGTCGCCATCGACGTGGACCCCATGAGCATGCTGTAAGGATCGCGAACTTCAGTGGTTTAACGTCTGGCGGGCAGCGCGGCCCGTTGCTTTAGTCGAGCCGAAGCCAAGAAAAACGAGTAGAAAGACTGCCCCGATGCGCTTTTCAGTTATCGCGTTCAGCGCCACGGTGGTTTCCCTGGGCGCGCTTTCGAGTGTGCCTGCGTCAGCCGCTGAAGGGCAGTGGCACGTTGGTGGCGGACTCGGCGCTGCCAGCTTTGCACGCACAGATTCTGGCTTCGGCCCCGCCCTGGGCGTGCAGGCGGCCTACGAACTCAGCGATATGTTCGATATCCATCTTGAGTTCTCCGCGTCCCAGCACAGCTTCGTCGAGGGGATCGACACGCGGTTCTACGGGGCCAACGCCGGCTTCATCTACAAGATCGACGTGATCGAATGGGTCCCGTACTTGGGGCTGTACGCAGGCGTGTTTCGCTTCGACGGTGACGTCATTCCCGCGCCGCTGCAAAGAACGGAACTGGGCATCGGCGTGCCCCTCGGTCTGGACTACAGCTTTTCGCGTAACTTCGCTGTTGGCGCGCAGCTCCGGTACCACGGCTTCATGAGTGATCCCATGGACTCGGTGGGCGACGCCCCATACTTCCTGGCGCTGCTTCGGGCCGAGTATCGCTGGGGTTGGTGACCGTGGCCAGCCGACAAGGCTGCCAGCCGACAAGGCTGCAGGGATGGGTGCTGAGAGTGCCCAAGGTCGCGCCGACCTCGACGCGCCACCCCGTGTCCAGCGGAGTTCCCAGGGACGCTGCGGCGTGAAACAGGTATCGAGGGCCTTTGTCGGGTTTTTTAGCATCACGACGTGCTCGTGCTAACCCAGCGGTATGCGACGGGTTTCCGTAGCCGCTCTGGGGCCGCTTCTCTTGCTCGCGTGCACGCGCACGCAGCCCGGCGGAGCGCCAGAGCCTGACGGTGCTCCCGGGCTAGCGCGCGCGATGCCGGACGGGCAGCGCGCTGCGGCGCAGGCTGCCGGCACGTTCGATGAACAGGCGCCGCTTGGCGATTGGGTGGAGCTGGTGCGCATGCACCGCTATGCCGACGCTGCCAAGAGCATGGACGCGCTTTCCGCGGAGGAAAAAGCTCGTCCCGAGCTGCGCTACGTGCGCGCGGTGGTTGCCGCGAAGCTCAGTGACCATGCTCGCGCGGTGCGAGAGCTCAAGGACATCGATCTGAAGCTACTGGCTCCTGAAGTCGAAGAACTCCGGGCAGCCAGCGCACTGGAAGCAGGCCCCTACGAACTGGCTGCGCTGCACTTTGGGCAAAAACCCGACGCGGCTTCCCTGACCAAGAGCGCCACCGCGTTTGAACGTGCCAAGCAGCTGGACAAGGCTCGCGCAGCCGCCGATCGAGCGGTCGTTGCTGCCGGCAGACAGAAGAAGGGCAACAGCCGAGAGGCGGACGCTCGCGCTGTACGCGCACGCATCGCGGAGGCGAAGGGGGACACCGCGACGGCCGTCGCAGACCTGCGTTGGCTCGCGGTGCACGCACCGACCTCGGCCTCTGCGGAAGGCGTCGATCAACGCCTCGAGAAGCTGGCGCCACCGCGGGCGCTCAGCAAGAAGGAGCGCTACGCCCGTGCACTGGCGCTGGCCGACGTGGGCGCAGTCGACCGAGTCGACCAAGAGCTTGCCGCCCTCGATCGGGCCCCGGGTAATAAACTCAAGGCCGCCGACGCGCTGCACGCTCGCGGTTGGGCGCTGTACGTCGCCCGGCGCGACTATGCGAAGGCCGCGGAGCTACTTGAGCAGGCGAGCAAGGCCGGCGGGGAGCATGCGGTCAAGGATCTGTTTTACGCGGCGCGCTCTCGCTCGCGGGCACACCAGGACGACCAGGCGATCGTCATGTACGAACGCTTGGCCCGGCAGTTCTCCCGTTCAGGATACGCGGAGCAGGCGCGCTTTTTAGCGGCGCGTCTGCGCTACATTGGCGGCAAGTGGGGCGAAGCTGCCGCCGCTTACGACCGCTATCTGGCCCGACACAAGAAGCGCGGTCGATTCCTGGATAGTGCCACTTACGAGCGGGCAGTGGCTTGGCTGGCGTCGGGGCAGAACGCCCGCGCGGCCAAGGCATTCAAGAGCCTAGCGGATGGCACGGACCACCGGCGCAAAGACGCTCGTTACGAGGAGCTGCACGGCGTGGCGCTTGCGGCGGCTGGCAACAAGAAGGCGGCGGCGGCGGCGTTCCGCGGAGTGATCGCCGACCACCCGCTGTCTTTCCCCGCGCTGGCCGCGGCGGCGCGGCTGAAGCAAATGGGGGAGATCGCACCCCCACCCATTGAACCCGCGGACAGTGCCAAGGTGCGCGGGCTCGACAGCGTCTCACTTCCTGAAAAGGCGCGTCTTCTTCAGCGCGTCGGACTGGATACGCAGGCCGAGGACGAGCTAGCGCGTCACGAGGATAGCATTCGAAAGAAGTACGCCCCGCGGGGAGACGAAGCCTTGTGCCGTGCATACGGAACGCTTTCGAGCGCAAGTCGTCGCTACCGCGTTGGACAGCGCGCTGCGAAGTGGAGCGCCCTCAAACAAGCGCCGGGCAGCGCAAACCGATGGCTCTGGGACTGCATCTACCCACGTCCCTACGAAGCGCTGGTGCGCGACGCGGAGAAGAGCTTCCAACTGCCCCAGGACTTCGTGTACGCGATCATGCGTCAGGAAAGTGCGTTTTCACCTGGCGTCGTTTCATCCGCCAACGCCGTGGGCTTGATGCAACTGATCCCACCGACGGCAGCGAACGTCGCCAAGGAACTGAAGATGGCCTACGACCCGCTGCAGCTCTACAGCCCAGCGGTGAACATCAAGATGGGCGCGTACTATCTCTCGAAGGTGCTCAGCACCTTTGGTGGCAACGTGGCGCTCGCTGCGGCTGCCTACAATGCGGGGCCGAGCGCGGTGTCACGCTGGCTTGAGAGCGGCGAGGGGCTGCCCCTTGACGTGTGGGTGGCGCGTATTCCGTATTCGGAAACCCGTGGCTACGTCACGCGGGTGGTGGGCAACATCGCGCGCTACGCTTACCTCGAGGGCGGTCAGGTGCCTCACCTGGACCTGGCGCTGCCGTTGGGGCTCCGCGCGGGGGACGACGCGTACTGATTTTGCTTGTAAAAACAACAGCTTGGCGACCCGGTTGTCCGAAAACATGTTCAGGTAGGTTCATGTGGTTTACATTGGAGCTGTAATCACAGGTGAACCCAGTGAAAGCCAGAAATCCACGCCTCAAGCGCCGCCCCACTCTGTACAGCCTCAGCGAAACTGACCTGTTGCACCGGGTCCGACCCAACGGCGAGCGGCGGATCTTTGCCCGCCACGCGGTCGGGTTCCCGATGCGCGTGCGGGTCGATGGACAAGAGTTGCTGGCGGTGTGCAATAGCTACTCGAGGCGCGGGCTGTTGTTCCTCGCACCCCAGCGTTTGCATCTCGGCACGCGCATCGACGTCGAGCTGCCTTTGGGCGGTACCGGCTCAGCTTCCGTGTGGCTGGAAGTCCTGTTGATGCGTGTGCACTGTGATCCGCAGAACCGGCTGTTTTCCTTTCCAACCGCCGCAGTCATCAAATCGCATATGCCTGCGCTGGTGCACGAAGCCGTTTTGCGCGCTCACGCGCGCGCGGCTTGACGCTCTGGAAAACTGCTGGCTCTGGCCACGGCCCCCGCGGTCTGGCTGTCAGTAAATGCCAACGCCCGTCGTCCGGGGTATTGCGAGGGCGTCGCCGGGTGGGCGCCTGCCGTCGGCGGCCCAGTGGGCGTTGAAGGCGTCACGCAGCACCAGCTCTGCCAGTTTCCCGCGCGGCGAGAATCCCCATTCTTGTTCCTGAGACACGTCGTTCGGATCCGAGTACACACGCCAGACGAAGAAGCCAGCAAAGGTCTGCTCGCTCATTAGCGGCGCCAAAAGCGCCGCGTAGGCTTCGGCCTGCGCACGCTGGTCCACCACGACGTTTTGCATGTGATCGGGCCACTCCCACGGTTTGATCGCTGGGTCCTTGCGCGTGGTGTAGCCAAATTCGGTGAACATCACGGGCTTGCCCCAACTCTGAGCCAGATCGCGCACGCGCTTGGCGATGCCCTGCCCCCCGCGCACCAGGGTGGCAAAGTCGGCGCCTTCGCTCTCGGCCAAGGGATAGAAGGCGTTGATTCCAATCACGTCGAGCTGTCCCAGGATGACGGTCTTGTCGACGTCGTCCCAGTTGGCGGCGTAGGTCAACAGGCCGGGATAAATCTGGCGCACGCGTTCGATGAGCGCCGAGAAGCTTGGCGCGCGATCCGTGGTGACCCAGCTGCGCAGTTCCACTCCGACGGACAGCATCTCGACGTCGTGTTCGCTCGCTAGCTGCGCCCAGCTCAGCACAAAACGCTCGTAGCTCTTGGCCCAGCGCCGCCATTCGGCGTCTCCCCCCGGGTCAATCAACGCGCGCCACTCCCCGCTCTCCACCCATAGATGTGGCACTAAAAACACACGCAGCCCTGCCGCGTGGGCCTGCTGGACGGCGCGCGCCACGGCGGCTCGGTTTTCCTCAAAAGGCGCCTCGAATGTCAGCGACACGCCACTCGGCTTCAGATCGTAGGTGCGACCAAAGGGGGTCAGGCTCACCCAACTGCCCCCCATGCGCTTGATCTCGGCGAAGGTCCGCCCGCAGGCCTCGCTGCCGTAGCCGACGTTTGGATGCAACGTGCTCTCGATGGGCCCAACCGTGACGCCGCGAATGCCGCCCATTTCGCTGTCGCGCCAGCCAGTGGCCCCGAGGGCGACCCGCTGCGGTGTGGGCGCATCGCTGCCACCTTGGGTGGCGCTGGCCGCGTTCGGGACTGACCCATCGTTGCGTCGGGCAGGGGCCGCGCTCGCCGGCGCCTCGTTTGCGTGCCTCGGCTCCCCGTGCAGCCCCGTGGCGAGCAACGTGACGGCGAGCAGGCTCAGGCGCGGGGCGTCAGCGGATGGCCGATGACCGAGTTTCATGCGCCGCCGCCCTGAGCCAGGGCCGATTCGAAGTCTTCGTCGCTGAGGTCCGTCAGGGTGCTGCGTACCATGTGTGCGCCTGCGGCCACGAGCTCTGCTTGGGCTGCGCTGTGCGTCACGGCCAAACACGGCAGCCCTGCCGCGCACGCCGCCTGCACGCCCGCCACGGAGTCTTCGAGCACCACCGCACGCGAGTGACCGAGTTGCGCCACTGCCAACAGATAGCCTTCGGGATCCGGTTTCGAGCGCTGGGTCTTCTCGGCGCCGATGATGAACGTGACGTATGCGCGCACGCCCATCTGTTCGAGCCCATATTCGATTTCGTCCGTCAGCGCGCCGGATACGACGGCGACGGTGCCCAGGGCCGCCCGTCGTCGAACCAGCTCGGCACCCCCAGCGAACAGCTTCAAACCAGCTTCAGCGCGGCGGCGGTAGAGCGGCTTCTTTTGTTCCACCAGGCGGTCCACCCGCTCTCGGGGCGCCGCCTGCCCCGCATCTTCCAGCATCGCCGCGAAAGCCCCGACATCGTCGAAGCCGATGTAGCGGCTGAAGTACGCTTCGTCGCTGATGGCGATCCCAAGTGGGGAGAGTGCCTCGCGAAACGCCGCCAAGTGTACGGCTTCGTCGTCGACGAGCACGCCGTTGAAGTCAAATAGGGTTGCAAAAGACACGGCAAAATTTGGGGTCAATTCGGGGGCCCAGAGCCGAGCTTGCGCCCGGCGCCGGCTTGTGCGAGCTTCCGCTCGCTTTTATACCTTAGCCGCGTTCGCGGCAGACGGTTTGCAACATGAGTAAAGGTGATCTTCTGGAAATGGAGGGCGTCATTCAAGACGCTCTCGGTGGTGGTCAATACACCATCAAAGTGGACCAAGGCGGCGCCGTCGTGCGTGCGCAGCTCTCTGGGCGCATGCGGCGCCACCACATCCGCGTTCTGCCCGGAGACCGCGTGCGGGTCGCTGTTTCCCCGTACGATCTGAGCCACGGCCTGATCGTATATCGCGGTAAGTAAGACGAAGGTCGCGCGCGCCCCCACGTGACGAAGCGGCAGCGCAGGGTCGTCACGTGAAAGCTCGTTCGCGCAGTGGCTTCCACATCGTGCTCGCGGCCACAGCCGGAGGCGTGCTCGCGTACGCCGGGATTCGGGCGCTGTCGTCCGAGCCGCCCGCTGCGGGCAGCTCCGCCACACGCTCCGTAGCTGCGCCGAGACACGCAGGCCCAGCTTCCGCGAGCGCTACGCCCGCTGGGCCCCCGCAGCTCTTGTACCTGCCGGACGGGGGGGATCTCGGCCCCGGCGCCCATCCGGGACAGCGGGTCCTTCCCGGCCCGTGGCGACCAGCGGGAGGTGCCTGCCCCGAAGACATGGTTGGGATCGGATCGGCCTACTGCATTGATCGCTACGAAAGTAGCCTAGTGGACACAGCGCAGGGCAGGCTGGTTTCGCCGTACTACCACCCCGAGCGCGGCATCCTGCAGCGCACCTACGGGCGTTGGAGAAACGCGCGGGCAAGTGGCGATACAGAGCTCGCCCGCAGCACGGCCGTACCGGAACCGGCGAGCTGGCAGCTGCAACAGGACTTCGATGTGCGCGCGGTTTCCCGGGCAGGCGTCGTGCCCAATGGCTACATGACGCGCGGGCTGTCTGCACGCGCCTGTGAAAACGCGGGCAAACGCCTGTGCAGCGAAGACGAGTGGGTGCGCGCTTGTCGTGGCTCCGCGGGGCGCAAGTTCCCCTACGGTGACAAATACGAGCACGGCCGTTGCAACGTGTTCCGGGAAGCGCATCCAGCAGCGGCCCTGCACGGCAACGCGTCCATCAACCATACGGATCCGCGACTGAACCAGGTCGCGGCGCGGGGCAGGCCTTTGCTGCGCAAAACCGGTGCGACCGCCGAGTGCGCTAGCCGCTGGGGGGACGATGCCGTGTTCGACATGGTCGGGAACCTGGACGAGTGGGTGGAGGACCCCGAGGGAGTATTCGTTGGAGGCTTCTACTCACGCAGCACACGATCGGGCTGTGAATCCAAGGTATCCAGTCATGCTCCCAGCTATTTCGACTATAGTCTCGGCACCCGCTGCTGTAAGTCGCTTTGAGTCGTGACCACACCTCCCGTTTCTCTGGCTAGTCTCCGCGGCGTCGTCGATGGCGTCTGGCACGACGTGTCGCGCTGGCTGCTACAAAAGCCGCGGGTGTTCTCCCTGGCTCATCCGGAACAACAAATCCTATTCGAGTTCGCTTCGCGCTTACGCGAGGCGCTCCGCCAGGCTGCGGGCCAGCCCCGCTGGGATCGATTGTATTTCGACGGTTCCAGCATCAGCCTGGGCTCAGGATCCGTGTCCCATGTGATGGGGCGCCGCCCACCGATCTTTGTCGACACACGCCGCTTGCTCGGACTTCCGGACGCGGCGCCCCGCATGGCGGCCACCGCGGATCTTGCGGTTTCTCTTCAGGTGTTGCGCGCGCCCCCGCCGCAACTCCAACTCGACGAGGACGGCCGGCCCCGCAGCCAGCGCTGGATGCCCGTCAGTCTGCGCGTGCAGGGGTCCCTGCTCGAGGAGCACGTCGCAGAGCTAGATCGGCTGACGGCGCAGCCCTGCGATGGCACGCTGATCGTGATCTACAGCAATGAAACTGGCCGGCGCACCGCCGTGGATTCACGCGATATCGTGTCTTGGGCCTCATGGCACCAGCCGGCGCCGACGTTCTGGTGGTCGTCCCGACACTTCCGTGCCCGCGACCCCGGGTGAATTCCGGCCCGAACAGTCGCTGGCGCGGCAGGCGTGCGCGACGGAGGTTTCGCCGTCTATTTGGACCGATGTAGGTGCATATCCTACAATGGCGACAACATGAAATTCCGCAGGAAATTCAACACGTTCCGCGGGGGGAGGCTGGTCGCCATTGGTCTGTCCGCCGCGTTTCTCGTCGCATGCGGCCATCCCGTTCAGAAGAAACTGGAGGGTCGCTGGGTCGGCGAAAGCGTCGAAAACTTCGATGACCGCGAGATGGCCCTGGCCACGGGTTGGGCTCGCGGGACGAGCTTCGAATTCAGTGGGGCCACCGTGACGGTGGCGGTACCCGCTGAAGAGCCGCGCAGCGGCGCGTACAAGGTCGTGCAGGCTCACAATAGCGACGTCTACGTTGCGGTGGCGCGCCCAGACGGCAAGAGCGACCGGGTGCACTTCCGCCTCGACGATGAGCACAGCATCCGATGGATGTTGGGCGAGTCTCGTTCGATCGTGCTGCGGCGCGAAAACTGAGAGCGGTCGGATTGCTCGATGCAATCCGGCCTACGCAGACGTTACGGGCTCAGCCAGACGGTCTGCTGGTGCTTGCCGCCGTTCCGACTCGCGGACAGCTTTGGCGCACCCAAGCGCGATTGCACGCATGACTGTACTTGCGGCGCCAGGGGCGGTTCGAAGCTGACTCCACCGAGACGTCCGTCGGGTCCGACGCGCACGGTCATCTCGCTCTTCGCCGTGATGCGCACGCCGGCTTCCAGATTGACGTATTGCCCAAAACACTGAATCGCAACCGAAGCAGCCCGCTCGGAAAGCGCACGCAGTTCCGTTGCCGAGGGGGCCGGGCCTAGGACGACGGGGCGCTGCGGAGCGGTATTTCCGGCGGTCGGCGTTGGCGTTTCCGTTGCGCTGGCAGTGGCCGAGTCGCGCTCGACCGAGCCAGTCTTACCGGAAACATCGAAGTAGCCCTTGTCGCCGGCATTCAGGAACCAACGCGGCTTTTCTCCGCGCGGGCCGACGGCGACCACACCTTCTCGAACGTCCACGGACACGGCGTCACTCTTCAGCACCACACGGAAGTCCGTGCCGTGCACGGCGATTCGAGCGTCTTTCGCCTCGACCACGAAGGTCTCTGGCTTCTCTTGGGGCACGACCTTGGCAGCGAGCACGCCGCTTTCCAGGGCGACGACCACGCGCGCACCAACTTCAAGGGCGCGGGCTTTGCTACCCGGCGCGAGGGTCCACTCGGAATGCTTGGCGTGCACGACGTGCACCGGGCTCGCTGTCGCCACGACGCGGTCCGTGCGGGACAGGCCATTGCCGTTGACTTCCGCGCCCGACAAGATGCGCTCGGCCGGCGCAGTCACGATGACCGGAGCCGCAGTCGGCTCCGGAGCCGTGCGTGCACTTCCCAGGAACAGCACGGCGGCCGCAGCCGCGGCCAGGGACAAGCCGCCGGCAAACATCGTCCGGCGCCGGGTTCGGGACTGCTCCTGCTCGACCCGTGCGACGATACGATGCTCCAGCGCCTCAAAGTCGATCTCGGCGGCCGGCGCATCCCGGAGCTCTTCCGCGAGCTGATCGAGCAGCTGCGATTCGGGTGGATTCGATTCAGTCACTGTCCTGCCTCCGCGACTTGGCGTTTGCCTGCTTCGAGCTCAGCGAGCACGGATGCCAACGCAGGTTCTTTACGGATCAAGGCTTCCAGTTCCCTTCGAGCATAAAATAGTCTGGTTCTGACCGTGAGCACGGGCGCTTCGACAACTTCGGCGATTTCCGCGGCCGCCATGCCCTCTAGCTCGTGCAGAATGAACACAACACGCTTTTTCTCGCTCAGCTCTTCCAGCAAGGTGGCGAAGACCCGGACCCGCGCAGCGCGGGCTGCTTGTTCGTCCGGAAGTGGCTGCCGGTCTTCGGGCACCATGGTTTCCGGCTGCTCGACCAGGGTGGGGCGACTGCGAGCGGCACGCCGATGCATGAGCACGACGTTGACAGTGACGCGGTAGAGCCAGGTTGAAAAACGGCTCTTGCCGTGAAAACGCCCGATCGAGCGATGTACCTGGAGAAATACCTCTTGGATCAGGTCGTCGACGTCGCTCCGCCGACCCGTCATTCGCTGCACCAGGCGCGCGACGTTGTTCTTGTGGAGCCGAAATAGCTCGCGGAACGCGAGCATGTCCCCCGCTTGGACGCGGGCTACGAGCTCCTCATCGAGTGCCAAGCGAAAGTCCCGAGATCTATTGCCCACACCCGTCGAAAATGAGGGCTGAAGGGCCAAGGTGGCCTGCATGAATAGATTGGATGCACGCCCCCCCGGATGTTTTCATTTCCGGGAGTCTGACAAAGTGACAAACCTGGGTCACTTTGTCAGTACCGCTCAAAATAGCGCTTTTAGCTCGACTGGGCTCTTCTTTTTCTGCTCGAGCAGGTGATTCACCGCCCGCAGCAAGCGAGTCTTCGCGGCGCCGGACACGGGCTTGCCCGCGTTCACCTTGGCCACCAGCTGCGCGGTGATCGGTCGGCCACTGCGTGGTTTGGCGGGCGCGGCCTTTTCACCTTCTTCGCCGGCTTTTTCCTTTTCGTCGCCGCCCTTGCGCTTCTTCAGCTTCAGCTGGCGATCGGCGATCTTGAGCTGCTCCAGCTTCCTGGATGCGGCGTACACGCGTCGCAGGTCGAGCTTGTTTTCCTTCAGAAAGTCCGAAAATTTCGAAGACATGAGTCGTAACTCCGCAAAAATACTACTCCCGGCGCTTGGGGGCGCGGACCATAGCACCGGCCGGGGCGATCGAAAATCTGGATATGCATCCAGGGCCACGTCGCTCCACCGCCGGCGCCCATGCGCGAGGATTTCGCACGGAGCGGCAGCCTCCGGCTACAGTCGCAGCAGCATGACGTCCGTGGACCAGCAGGTAGACGAAGCACTCGCCACGCTTCGGGCAGCGGGATGTGACGTGCCGGATGTCGGCGTCGTGCTGGGCTCGGGACTCGGCGCGTTTGGAGATCAGCTCAGCGGTCTCCAAAAGATCTCCTACGGCGACATCCCGCACATGCCGAAGAGCGCTGTAGTCGGGCACGCTGGCAACCTGTGTCTCGGCGGTGTGGGGTCGGCACGCGTCGCATGCCTGCAGGGTCGCGTGCACCTATATGAGGGGCATGCTCTAGACCGAGCGACCTTCGGGGTGCGGCTGCTTGCCGCGCTCGGATGCCGGGCGGTAGTGCTCACGAATGCGGCGGGCGGCGTGAACGAAAGCTTCAGCCCGGGTGATTTGATGCTGATCACCGACCATCTGAACCTCACCGCCCGCAGTCCGTTGATCGGACCGAACCCGGAGGGTCTACCCCGCTTCCCAGACATGACGGAAGCCTACGACGTGCCCATCCGCGAAGCGGCTCGGAGCGCGGCGAAGGACAGCAGCGTGGAGCTCTGCGAGGGGGTATACGCGGCGCTGCTTGGACCCAGCTACGAAACTCCAGCAGAGATCCGGATGTTGCGCACGCTGGGAGCAGACGCTGTCGGGATGAGTACAGTCATCGAAGTGCTAGCGCTCAGACATCGCGGGGTGCGCGTGGGCGCCATGAGCTGCATCACGAACCTGGCGGCGGGCATGTCCGGCGCGCCCCTCGATCACGCGGAAGTCGAGCAGATTGCCAAGCAGTCGCGAGAGAGCTTCGTGAGCGTGCTTTCGCGCTGGCTAGAACTCACGGCGGAGCTTACTCGAACGTGACAAAAGAACGCTTGGCCCAGCTCGTTCACGCGGCTCGGGCCGTTGCTGCGCGCGCACACGCGCCCTACTCGAAGTTTCAGGTGGGCGCGGCGCTCCTCGCGGACGACGGCAATACCTACTTGGGGTGCAATGTCGAAAACGCCTCGTTCGGCGCGACGGTTTGTGCCGAGCGCTCCGCTGTGTCCGCGATGGTGGCGGCGGGTGGCCGCAAAGTGCTCGCGGTGGCGGTGTACACCAGCGCAGCGCAGCTGACCTTTCCCTGCGGCGTGTGTCGGCAAGTGCTCAGTGAGTTCGCCCAGGAGACGGTCGTCGTCGTTGCAAACGACAGCGCTCAGGAGCTGACCACCCTTGCGGAGCTACTGCCGCATGCCTTCGTATTCGGATCATGACGGACGCGGCCTTCAGTCGCACGGTGCTGCAGGGCGCCACCATCGTTACCTGCGACGCCGCCAGCCGCATCTTGCGCGGGGACGTGCTGATCGAAAAGGGGCGTATCACCGGCATCGGGAAGGTGAAGCGTCCGAGCGGTGCGCGCGTTGTTGACGTTTCCGGTCGCATCGTCATGCCGGGCCTGGTCATGGCACACGTGCACCTCTGTCAGGCGCTTATGCGCGGCATGGCCGACGACTTGCCACTCCTCGAGTGGTTGAAACGCCGTATCTGGCCCCTGGAGGCGGCCCACGATGACCGCAGCCTAGGTGCCAGTGCAGAGCTCGGGCTGGCCGAACTCATCCTAGCCGGCACAACCGCGATTCTGGATCTGGGCACAGTGCACGGCCAGGACGTTGTCTTTGATGCTTGTCTTCGGTCGGGGATCCGGGTCGTTGGCGGCAACACCTTGATGGACTCCGGAGCTGGCGTGCCCAAGCGCCTGCGCCAAACCACCAAGGCGGCGCTTTCGGAGTGTGCACGCGTGCAGTCAGCTTGGGGATCCCATGCCAGCGGCAGGATCAGCTACGCCTATATTCCGCGCTTCATTCTGTCTTGCACCGAGAAGCTGGTGCGCGAAAGCATCGAGCGCGCGGCGGCTTCGGGGGCTCGCTTCCACACCCACGCGGCCGAGCATGCGGGGGAGCGCGACGCGGTTCGGAAGATCCTGGGCGCCGACGACGTCGACGTGCTGCGGCGCTGGGGCATGCGCGGCAAGTTTGCGTCGATTGCGCACGGCGTGCAGCTCACCACCGCGCAGATGCGCCGGCTTGCCGCTGATTCGGTTGCGGTCGTGCATTGCCCAAGTGCGAACCTGAAGTTGGGCAGCGGCATCGCCAAGGTGCAAGCCATGCGCTCGCTGGGCATCGTCGTTGGCCTGGGTCCGGATGGCGCGCCTTGCAACAACAATCTGGACCCATGGGTGGAGCTGCGCCATGCCGCATTGCTCTCCAGTGCGGTCTGCGGGCCGGGAGCCTTTCCGGCAGATCAAGTGCTGCGCATGGCGACCATCGACGGCGCGCGGCTTCTGGGGCTGGAGCGAGATATCGGTAGCATCGAGCTCGGCAAGCGTGCGGATCTGATCGCGGTTCGCACGGACGGTGTGCATGTGGCTCCGGCCTTTGATCCCGTTGGCACGTTGGTCTATGCCACGCAGGCCCGGGACGTGGAGCACGTCTTTGTGGACGGACGCCCGCTGGTTCGCAACGGTGAGCTGTTAACCCTCGACGCTGAGGCCACCGTTGCCGCGGCTCGGCGCCAGGGAAAACGGCTGATGAGTCGGGCAAAGCTGTAGCCATCTGCCGCGCGCCACGAGCGCGTGGCATACTTGTGTCGTGGCGGTCCCGCTCCTGCCGGAAATCCCTCCGGAACTCGTCGTATTCGATCGACCGTCGAAGTGTCCCTATCTTCCGGACCGCATGGCGCGTCTCCCGTTGCGCCTCCCGGTGCGTCGGCTGGCGCGCAGCGAGCTCGATGAACGGCTATCCTCCGGAGACCGTCGCCAGGGCGTGCTGCTGTATCGGCCGACCTGTCCCAGTTGTCAGGCGTGTGAGCCGATCCGGGTAGACGCGCGGCAGTTCGAACCATCCCGCGTGCACCGTCGCATCGAACGCCGCGCTCACAAGAGCGTACGCATCGAGGTTGGAGCGACGCGCGTCGACAGTACCCGGGTGGCCCTCTACAACGCGCACAAAGACGGGCGTGGGCTTTCGGATGGGCAGCCGCCCATCGACGCTGAGGGCTACCGGGACTTCTTGGTAGAGAGCTGCTGCGAGAGTTTCGAATTGCGATACTTCGTAGGTGACGAGCTCGTCGGAGTGGCCGTCACGGATCGGGGCGAAAACTCGCTGTCAGCGGTCTACTGTCATTTCGATCCGGCCTACGAAAGGCTTAGTCTTGGGACGCTCTCGATCCTGCAGCAACTCGCGCTGTGTCGCCGCTGGTCCTTGTCGTGGCTGTATCTGGGTCTCTACATCGCGGATTGCACGACCATGCGCTACAAGTCGAATTACCTGCCGCACGAGCGGTTCATTCACGGCCGCTGGCGTCGTTTTCAAACCAAACAGGATCTGCAACCCGAGGCCGGCTAGGCCTTCTCCGCCGTTCGGGTCCGGAGCGTAGGCAAGAGGAAAACGGCAGCAAGTAGCGCCAGTCCGACAAACACCGAAAAAAGACTCGACCAACCATAGCGTTCGCTCATCCAAGGTACCAAGAGCCCCTGGAGCACCGCGCCCACTGAGCCCATACCGTTGACGAACCCTGTCGCCATGGCGGCGGCGTGACGACCCCCGGCATCCTGGGCTGCCGCCCCCGAGAGTAGGGCGTCCGGGCCGAAGAGCGCGGCGCCGATCAACGCCAACCCCAAGACGTTGGACCAAGTGCTGGTCGCCTCTAGCTGGGTGAACAGCACCACTGCGCAGGCAAGGGCGACTAGAGCGGCGGCTGCCAAGAGCGAGCGCGAAAAACGCCGCACACGGTCCGACGCGATGCCGATCAGGACAACCCCGACGATGCCACCGATTTCGAAGGATGTAGAGACGTAGCCTGCTTGTTCCTCGCCGAAGCCCCGCGCTTTTGTCAGGAAGAACGGTAGCCAAAACAGAAGTGCGTAGCGGATGAACTTGATGCAGAAGTAGCTGGCGCCGTAGCACCACAGCAGCGGATGGCGCAGCATTTCCCGTTGAGATTCGCGCCGCTGAGCAATGTCATCGCTTGTCGGGCTGCGCGAGGCGTCCGCGTCGCGCGTGCGTGAGGGACCGGGCTTGAGCAAGAGGAATACCGCGGCGGCCACGATCACGAGCCCCAGCGCGGGACCGAAAAACGCCCAGCGCCAGCCGAAGCGCCCGAGCAAGAAGGCGGCCATGGCGGTCGCGACAATGCCCCCGACCTGGTAGCAAGTCGCCCAGAACGCCATGACCGTGCCCCGGTTGTCCAGGGTGGTCCATTCCGCCATGGCCCGCGTCGTTCCGGGCCAGCCCGTGGACTGCGCAAAGCCGTTGATCAAGAAGAAGAGAACGAATAGCCCGGCGGCACTCGAAGCTCCGAAGGCGAGGCAACAGGCCGCCGACAGCAGCATGCCAAAGCTGACCAAGCGTCGGGCGCCGATACGATCGCCCAGGTACCCGCTGCCAAACTGCCCGACGGAGTAGGCGATCAAATACGCCGTGTCGATGAAACCCAGCACTTGGGTCGAAACTCCAAGACTGTCGTGCAGCGTACTCTTGGCGACACTGAAGCCCTTACGGCCGGTGTAGTACGTGCCGTACGCGGCCCAGGTCGTGACCCAAGCAACCCAGCGATCCCGGCGTTCGGACACGAGTCGCACGCTAACCGGGATTGTCAGCCGAACCAAGCCGCTACACGATCAAGCGCACACCCCCGAGATCGGCCAGGTTGTGCGGAAACCCGTCCCCCGGGCAGCCGATGAACATGTAGTTCTTGGGAACATCCAGGCGGCCACTGAGTTTGTCGATCAGCTCTGGGCCGAAGCTGCCCTGCACGGCAATGAAGTCGATGCGGATCTCCGGGAAGATCTCGTCCAGGGTCTTCAGCTGGTCTGAAAGCTGCGGTGGAATGCGTGCCTCGTCCTGATACACATGCACGACGATCAACGTGTTGGTGTGCTCGTTATCCAGCACGTACTCGATGGCTCGTCGCAGATTGGCAGGGCCATCTCCCCGGGTAAAAAACACCATGGCTTGGCTGTTGATCTCGGTGATTCTTCCTGTCGTCCATGCGTCGACGCCTTCGTTGATCTCCCTGACTTTGTCGTGGATCGCGCGCCCCATGTACAGCAAAGCTTGGAGGATCCGTACGCGCAAGAACATGATCCCGACCACAGTGATAGCCACCGCTAGGTAGATCAAAAAGATCAGGGCCTGCTCCGTGGACCTGATGACGTTGCCGACCAATCCCGCCGCTACGGCCAGGGTCGCGAGGATCACCGCTGGCCAGCTGGCGCGGGCCGAGCGCGGCAGTCGGCCTCGCTTGAGGGCAAGCAGCCGGTTGCCGACGGCGAAGAGCAGCATGACGCCCAGAAACGAAATCGTATACACGCCCGCCAGAGTGCCGACGTCGCCTTTGGTAATGAGAAGGATCGAGCAGCACAGCGCGAAGAAGGAAAAAATGATCCAGTGCGGCGTACGGAAGCGTTGGTTTTCCCGAAGCAGCACCTGCGGCAAGCAACGATCGAGGCTCATGCGCCGCACCAGGCCGGTGACCCCGACGTAACTAGTCAACACCGCGCCGGAAAGCACCAGGACCGCGTCGATGCTGACCCAAGTCGCGAGCCAGGGTCCCACTGAGCGCTCGCCCATTTCACTCAGGAGCGCCGTCTGATGACTCCCAAAGGCGGCCACGGGCAGCATGCCCAGTGCCAAGAGGCAGATCGTCGGGTTGAAGAAGAACACTGCCAACCACATATTGCGCAGCGTCTTGGGGAACACGCCTGGCTTCTGTTCCTCGATGAAGTTCGCTGAGCTTTCGAAGCCGCTGATGCCCAGCATTCCCGCAGCGAAACCAAAGAAGAGCGCTTTCTCGATGCCACCGCTCGGCGGCGAGCGCCAGTTTGCCGCCAAGGTCGCGAAACCGTCTTGGTAGACGTACACACCCGCCGCCCCCGTCAACAGAATCAAGGTTGCCATGTGCACCACAAAGATGACCAGGGCCACGACGGCACTCTCGCTGATCCCAACCACGTTGAGCACCGCAAAGAGTCCCAGCAAGAGCACCGTGCCCAGCATCACAGGCACGACATGTGAAACGTGGTGTGCGTAGTGCAGCGCTTCGTTGGCACTGATCACCGCGGTCGCGACATAAGAGAGCAGCGTCAAACATGCCGCGAGGGACGCCTTGCCCTTACTGGAGGTGTTCAGCAGAACGTTGTACGCGCCGCCGTTCAGCGGCAGGGCTGACCCGACCTCTTCGTAGATGCGTCGGAAGATGTAGAGCACGATGCCCACCATCGCGAGCGCGATGGGGGCGTATACCCCCGCGGAGAGGGTGCAGAGCGCGGCGACGTAGAGCACGCTGGACGTGATGTCGTTGCCGCAGATCGCCGTGGCGCGCCATGCACCCAGTTTGTGCGCCGGCGCAACGTGGTGGCTGTGGCCGATGGACTGTGGACCGTGGTCCAGGTCCGTGATTTTTGTGGCGTGACCCCAGCCCGCAAATTCCCAAGCGCCACGAGGGGCGGAGAGTTCGTCGTGTTGCGGCCCGAACAATTCACCATGACTGGGGTCGACGTCCGTTGCCGCTTCTTCCGGCGCGGACCGGTCTTGGGTGGACTCCGCCGCTGCGCCGTCTGTGCCCTCGGGGGTAGGCATTTTCGTGGGACGCTAGCGCCGAGGCGGCAGTCTCGCAATGAGGAGCGCACGCTTGGTGCGAAGCGCACGTCGTGCAAAAAGCAGGGACTGCCATGCGCGTTGTGTCACTAGCCTGCTCCAACACCGAGATCATGTGCGCCCTCGGCTGCGCGTCGATGCTGGTAGGGGTCGATGCGCATAGCGACTACCCGGAGGACGTGGTCCGATCACTGCCGCGAGTTGGGCCGGATCTCAACATCGACGTCGAGCGCGTCAAGGCGCTACGTCCGGATCTCGTGATCGCGTCGCTGACTGTTCCCGGGCATGAACGTATCGTTTCGCGCCTGCAGCAGGCAGGGCTGCGGTTCATTGCGCCGGAGCCTGTCAGCCTAGCCGACGTGCGCCGGGACATGCGGCTGATCGCCGGGCACCTTGGGGTGGCCGAGCGCGGCGAGACGCTGGTTCAGGAGTTTGATACTGCGATGCGCCCGGACGCCACGGCTGGCAAACACCGGCCTCGCATCCTGGTCGAATGGTGGCCGAAGCCGGTGATCGTGCCGGGTAGTCAGTCGTGGGTCTCCGAGATGATCACCCTTGCCGGGGGAGTGAACCCCTTTGCGCATCTGGACGTGAAGAGCGCGCCGGTTAGCGACGAGCAGGTTCGCGAAGCATGCCCGGAAGCGGTTGTGATCTCGTGGTGCGGTGTTCGCACCGAAAAGTACCATCCCCGCGTTGTTCGGCGGCGCCCGGGCTGGCAGGATCTGCCCGCGCTGACTGGGGACCGGATCGCGAAGATCCCGGAAGCGCACCTTGGCCGGCCCGGACCACGTCTCGCATTGGGCCTACGCGACTTGCGCGCAGTCATTCGCTCGTGCAAGCCCGCCTAAACCGACCCTGCCGGCTCGAAGCTACTCGATGTCTCGAGATTCGGCTTCTTCGATCTGAGCGAGGGCGGCGGCAAGGGCATCCTTCGCACGTTCGAGGGAGGCCTTGTCTTCGTTCCACTTGCCGTGCGCCTTTTGAACCCGGCCCCTTTCGGTCTCTAGGCTGGCGCGCTCTTCGCTCAACATGCCGCGGGTCGCGGCCAGCTCGGCGTCCAGGGTCGCGATCTTCTCATCACGTTCGCCAATGATGCCGCGGGCTTCGTCGCGTTCCGCAGTTTTCGACGCTAGGTCCGCCTCCAGAGCCCCGATCTTGTCGTCGCGCTCTTGGATGGTTTGGTTGGCGCTGTCCCGCTCCTCGGTTCGCTCCGAGAGCTCGGCGGTGAGCCCGGCGATCTTGGCGTCGCGGGTTGCCTCGCCCTCCTCCTTACGCTGCGTCAGCTCTTCCAGCTCGTGCTGGGTGGCGCTCAGCTCCGCCTTGGTTGCGTCGTGGGCTTCAGTGAGCCGCGCTTCTGAAGCTTCACGCTCCGACGCAAGCTCCGCCTCTCGCGCGGATAGCCGACCGGCCGCCTCGCTGACGGCTTCTTCCATGGCCTGCTCGTGCTCGGCGCGCAGTCGGTTCATCGCGTCTTCGTTCGCGCGATGCAGGGCTGCCATCTTGGAGTCGTACTCCTTCTTCAGCTCGGCTTCCCTGCTGGAGATGGCATCGGCTTGGGCGGTTGCTGCCAGCTCCTGCGCTTCCGCGAGCGCTTCGGCCTTCTCTTCTGCCGCGGCCTCACGCGCTTGGGACAGCGCCTCTTCCTGCGCCTCTGCAGCCGCCGCTTCTGCGGCCTGCAGGTCGGCTTTGCGCTTTTCTTCTGCCGCCTCCAGCGCTTCTTGGTGCTCAAGGCGCTGAGATGCTTCTCGGGCATCGCGCGTCGCTGATTGCTCTTCGTGCTGCTCTTGGGCGGCGGCCATCTCCTGGGACTTGGCTTCCAGGTCGCCTTGAAGCTTCTCGCCCCGGCGCTTGTAATCGTCGGCGCGCTTGTTGGCCTGTTCCTTGTCGGCGCGCAGAGCCTCGATGGTCTTGTTCGCGTCGAGAACCTGCTTCTCTTGCTCGATGATCTTGTCGTTCAGGTCGGTGCGTTCCCGCTCCAGAGCGATGTTGCTGTCACGCAGCGCGATCAGCTCCTTGTCCTTGGAGGTCTGGCCGTCGCGTAGGTCGAGTAGCTCCTTGTCTTTTTTGTTGAGCGCCTCACGCAGATCTAGGAACTCACGGGCAGAGCCGCCACCCTTACCGCCTCCGGATCCCTTGGCTTTTGCCTCGTCTAGTTCGCGTTGGAGCTTTTGGACGACACTGTCCTTGGCGCTGCCTCTTGTGGCCGCGTCTTCCAACTCGGCGATCTTCGCCTTGGCATTGCGCAGCTCCGTTTCCAACTCCGAGGCCTTGTTTTTCGCTTGCCCGAGGTCTTCTCGTAGGCGCTGGGCCTCTGCGTTGCTTTCCGGACGCGGGGCGATGGATTCCTTCTTCGGCGGCACCGACGCGGGCGCTTCTTTGACGTCGTCCTCGGGTTCCGGTTCGGGTTCGGGCTCGGGTTCGGGTTCGGGCTCGGGCTCGGGCTCGGGCGCCGGGGCCTCCGCCGCTTCGGGCGCGTCCATCAAAGCGTCGAAGGCCTGCTCCGTGAAGTCTGCGACCTCGTCGTCCACCGCCACGGGTGGCTCGCTTTCGAGCTGCCGCCCACCGCTGATGGTCTCCTCGTCGTCTAAGGGCTCTGCGTCGTCAATGACGATATCGTCATCAATGACGATTTCGGCGTCGCTGACCGGCGGCAGGGAGGTTCCCCCTTGGGGCAGCTCGACGAACTCCCGGGCACGCGCCATCAAGTCATCAAACGAGATGGGCTTGTGCACGTAATCTTCGGCGTGGGTGCGGAGCCTTCGGTGTTGGTCAAACGTCTCTTCGGTGGAGTCGCTGCTCATGATGATGAGCGGAACTGCTTTGAGAGCAGGATCGCGCTTCAACTTGTTGCACACCGAGAAACCGTTCATCCGAGGCAGCTCGATGGAGAGCAGGATGAGATCGGGGCGGTCAGACGCCGCCGTCTGGAGCCCAACGTTGGCATCGTCCACGAGCGTTGGATTACAGCCGAGCTGTTTCAGACCAGCATCAAGGACACCGGCAAACTCGGCATCCGCTTCGAAAACCAGGACCTTGAGCGACATGGGGATCTGCTTAGAGGAGGGGGCGCGGGGGGCAAAAAACGCGAAAATTCGCGGAGCGCGTACGATATCGGTCGCGTGCTTGAGGGTCAAAGCTTTCGACACGGCCTCAGTTCGTCGAGCTTTTGTGGCCGCTTCTGGCCTGAGCGGGTTTCCGCGGCCAAAGCGGACCCAGGTTTTTTGGGACGCCCCGGTCCGGAGGACGCCCGAAGGGACCGCTTAGCCGGCGCCTCGGCGGTTCTTTTCTTCGTGACCGCTCACGCCCACGCGTGACTGCAACGCTTCTAGGACACGACGCAGGGGAACGTCCCTTGATGCGAGACCGACGAGCATGTGGAACAGCAAGTCCGCGGCTTCAGAGGCGACGCGTTGGTCCGTTTCGTCGCCGATGGCTCTGGCCAGTTCGTCGGCTTCTTCCCGGAGTTTTGCGCCGATTTTCGACGGTCCAGCGTCGAGCAAACTGCGCGTGTAGCTGACCTCCGCGGCGCTGGATTTCCTGGCGTAGATGGTGGCTTCCAGGGCTTGAAGCGTCAGCAGCGCGCGCGCGTCGTCTGCGCCGTTAGGGGACAGGCGCCGAAAGAAGCAACTGGGTCGGCCCGTGTGACAACTGGGACCTTCGGGCTCAACGAGCAGCAGCAGCGCGTCCGCGTCACAGTCGGTCCACACCTCCCGGACGACCAGTCGGTTCCCGCTCGTCTCTCCCTTTGTCCACAGCTGGCCCCGGGAGCGGCTATAGAAGGTGGCGAGGCCGCTGCTGAGGGTCTGTTCCAGCGCCAACTGGTTCATCCACGCCACCATTCTCACCTCACCGCTCAGCGAATCCTGGGCGATCGCTGCGACGAGCCCTTGATCATCGAATCGGACGTCCACCCAGCGGAGACTAGCAGGGGGCGGGCTTGGGGGCGGATTGACGGTTGGGGGGTAGAACCCCCGCTGGCTCCTGGGGGCTTTGGGGGGAACGACCCCCGATCTCGGCGTGATCAGGCGAGTTTTCCGTGCGTTTCCGTTGGCCCGGTTCCTGCTCTTACTCAGCTCGGGCGAATCTTGCCCTTTCTGCGCTCGAGAGGAACGAACCATGGCGAACATTCCCGCGAAGACCCGGCTCATCGGAGCTCTCGCTGTACCCTTCTTGGTCGGCCTAGGTGCCACGGCAACCACCGCGAGTTGCTCCAGCTCGTCCGACGACGAGGGCGGAACCGCTCTCGGCAAAGACGTCCAGAGTATCGCCTACCTGGTGCGGAAGCACACGTCAGTGGACGCGGACGGTACCGTGAACATCAACGTTGCCGGGGGCATGGGGCAGGTCATCGACTATCTGCGCTACGTGCCAGGTGGCCGAATCGAGATAAAGAACCTGGTTACGGGCAACGTCGAGAACGTTCTCGAAGACTTCCCGACCGCGGACGTCTCCAGCATGGAGATTTCCTACGATGCAAAGCGTGTCGTGTTCTCGATGAAGAAGAACGCAGACGACGACTTTCACATCTACGTCGCCGACCTGAAGCGCGTGGACGGCAAGTTCAACATCCGTCAGCTGACCTTCGGCCCGGCCGACGACGTGTATCCCATCTTCGTTCCCGGTGGGAAGATCGCGTTCGTCACCAACCAAGGCTACACGGAGATGGGTACTCGAGCAGACGAGTACAACCATGCCCGCATCGTTTCGCAGATCGCTGTGATTACCGAAGGTGGTGGCGACGCCGACCGCCGCCTCTGTTCCCAGAACCTGTCCCACACCATCAACCTGTTCCCCCTCCAGGACGGAAGGGTTGGCTTCTCACGCTGGGAGCACCTCGAAAACGTCAACGACGTGAAGGTGTTCGCCATGAACCCGGACTGCACGCAGATGGTTGCCATCGGCGGCCAGCACGGCAAGCCCGGCAACTCCTTGGTGCAAATCAGCGAGAGCAACACCCCGAACGTATTCTTGGCGATCACCACGACTCGCGAGAACACCATCCAGTCCGGTTCGCTCGTTCGCATGGACGCGCGCTCCCCGGTGGATCCCTCCAAGTTCTACGAAGAGGAACCCGTGTTCGAGGTGCTCACACCCGCCGTCCCGCGCGGCATGGAGCCCTCCCCGGTGGGCCGCTACCGTTACCCCGCATCCCTGCCCGACGGTCGCATCCTGGTCTCCTGGGCCAGCGGCATGGTCAACGAGCAAAACGAGCTCTCGCTCACTCCCCCGGATTTCGGCCTGTACATCTACAACCCGGAGACTCGGCTGAACCAGCTAGTCGTCAACTACGAGGATAGCTGGGAGATGTACGGCCGCGCCCTGACCCCGCGTCAGGAGCCGCCGATCATCGCGTCGATTCAAGACACCTCGGACTCCACCGTCGCAACGACGCTCGGGTCCATCGACATCAAGCTGACTTCGCTGGCGAGCGTTCACGGACAGTCCGTGACCGGCGCTCAGTTCGACGGCACGCCCGTCGACGAGGCACTCAAGCAAGCCGCCCGCGTGCGCATCATCGAGGGCTTCTCGAGTGAGGCGGCTCCCGGCACCCGCATGTTCGGTCTGACGATGGCCGAAGGCGCGGCGATGCTGGGTGAAGCCAAGGTGGAAGCCGACGGCTCTTGGCTCGCCAAGATCCCGCCGTACGTCCCAGTGCATCTGCAGCCCATCGACCGCTACGGCATGTCGATCCGCAGTCAGACGACTTGGATCCAGGGCATGCCTGGTGAAGACCGCGTCTGCGGTGGCTGCCACGAAAGCCGCACAGAGGCCATCGTCTCTGGTGGACAGCAGCTGACCCTCGCGGCCGGTCGCGGCGCCGAGGAAATGAACAAAGCCATCAGCGACCGGCTGGAGCTGCCTTGGTACGGCGCAGATGCCGCGTACAAGGCGAACGAGGTGCAGGAACTGCTCAACGCCAAGTGCGTCAGCTGCCACAACGAGTCCACCAACGGCAACGGCGCGCAGGAGTACTACACCATCACGATGAACGACCCACTCGGTGGCGCGGCGACTGCCTACCAGATCCCGCGCATGGATCTGTCGTCGCGGCCCATCACGGTGGAGTACGACAACGAAATCAAGCCCTACGCTGCTTCCTACGTCAGCATCTTCTACCCCGAAGCGCTGCAGATGGAGATGGAAGACGCGACGGTTACCGGTGCACTCCCGCCCATCTGGGCCATCCCCAGCTCGGCACGTCAAAGCGCTTTGATCGAGAAGATCAACGCGGTAGCCGAGGACGACGGAAATGCAACGGCCTGGAAGCTCGGGGAAGCGTTCAGCGACCCAGGCATCAAGGGCGGCACGCGCGCGCTGCATCCTGAAAACGTCGGCGTCACGCTGACTCGCGAGGACCGCATGATGCTGATTCGCGCCATCGACATGGGCGGGCAGTACGAAGCGCGCCAAAACAACGGCTTCCAGGCGTATGGGAACGACCCCATCGGCGGGAAGAAGTACTGAGGCAGGACGGAAGAAGGAAAGACGAAGCCATGAAAAACAATAACAAAACCGCTTTCGTATCCCTCCTGGCCGGCGCCTCTCTGCTCGTCGCCGGAAGTGTAGCCGCAGACTCGAACGTTAAGAGCCGCTACAAGTCCCACGACGCATTGAGCCAGCATGAGAGCTCCCTGGAAGGCATCACTTCTATCGAGCAACTCAAGAGCATCGGCGCCGGCAACGTGGCGCCGACGGAAATCTGGCGGCGCCTCGAACACGGCGAAAAAGTCGAGTGTTTGAACTGCATCCCGGTGGTTTCCAAGCTGCTCTTCGACGGACACGCCAAGACCCGCGAAATCGCGGCTTGGTGGCTGCGTCGGCGCATCTTGGGCGTGTTTGGTCCCGGTCAGGTTTACGAGACGACTCGCAACATGGCCACGGACATGAGCAAGACCGAAACCCAGCGCGCTTACGCGGTGGACGCCCTGGGTGAGTTCTTGGTGGGTGCCGGAGTGGCGCCCATCTCGGCAGCGCTGACCAAGGACCCGTCCCCCATGGTACGCCAGAGCGCGGCGAAAGCACTGTGGCGTCTGAACAGCCAAGGCGCCAACGGCGAGCTTGCGCAGGCGGTCGGTGACAAAGACGAGTCCGTGCGGCTGGAGGCACTCAAAGCCACCACACGCATTCACGTGTTCACAGGAGTGGACGCAGTCGTTCAGCGCATCAGTGACGAGTCACCCCGCGTTCGCAAGCGTGCGGCAGAGGCCCTCGGCGCCATGCGCGCAAAAGACGCAGTCGTCGGGCTCATTGCGCTGAGTTCTCCCGACAACGAGTCGGACTCCGACGTGCGCGCTGCGGCGGTGTGGGCTCTGGGTCAGATTGCGGATCCGGCGGCAAAAGACGCCGTGCAGGCCGCATTGAAAGACCCGAATGGCTTCGTGCGTGACGCGGCCAAGATCGCGTCGCGGCGGATCTGATAGCGACAGTTCAGTAAAAAAGGGGCAGTGCAGCTCGGTCGGTCTCCGGTCGGGCTGCACTCTTTTTTGTTTGGCGGCGCAGGAGAAGGCCGCGGCTGCGCGATGCGCCCTGTCTCGCGCGAACACGAGAAAGCGCGATGCGCTTGGTTCAGCGCGGAGGCGGTTGAAATTATGACAGGCTCGGAACATGACTTTCGTCATGTTCCGAGCTAAAATCTCCGGAGAAATGTCGAGCTTTCCCCGCGTCGCGTTCTTCCTGTCCGCAGTCTCCGGTCTCGCGCTTTCTCCCGCTTGTACGCAGGAAGATCGCGGCGCCGAGAGCACCTTCTACGATCGCAAGATCGGTCCCATCCTGCAGGGCTCGTGCGTGGCCAGTCCGGCGACGTCTTCTTGCCATACGACTGCGGACGATCGCGGCAACGCGCTCGGCAATCTCAATATGGTCAGCTACGAGACGCTCTCCAAGCGCACGGATCTACTGATCGACTACGGTCCCTACGGTGTGCCCGGGCTGCTACTCAAGGCAGTCCCAGACTTCGAGATCCGGCTCACGTCTTGGGATAGCGAGGCGCTCACCATCACGACGGACATCGCGCACGTCGGCGGCTCGTTGCTCGACTTTACCAGTGTTAGCTACACGCAGCTGGATCGCTGGATCGAAAACGGCGCGGCGAAGAACAACGCCCAGCCCAAGGCATTGGAACCGGTGCTGACCAGCTGCAGCTCGACCCTTGGACTCGATCCGCTTTTCGATGCGAATGCAGACCCATCGTCCCCGGACTACCAGCAGTTCTCCTCGCAGGTGAACACCGTTCTGACCACGAGCTGCGCTGCAGGTAATTGCCACGGCAATCCCTCGAACTCCCTCTACTTGACCTGCGGTGGGTCCCCGGAAGAAGTGCGCTGGAATTACTTCGCCGCGAGTGACTACATTTCCGTTGATGCCAACGCGAGCGAGATCATTCGTCGAGTGCTCTCCCCGTCTCAGGGTGGCACCTATCACGAGGGTGGCGCGGTATTCCCGTCCGCCGAGGACCCCGGCTACCAGGCGTTGCTCAGCTGGGCGCAGGCCAAGGGTGGCCCCACAAACGTGCCAACGAATCCGGGATTCGAGTTCTTCGCCAAGCGCGTCCAGCCGATGCTGGTCAAGCGCGGCTGCATGATGCTCGGTTGCCACTCGTCGTCCATTTTTCACGACTACCGATTGCGCGGCGGCAGCGGCGGGCACTTCGGACTACCGGCCACGCGGCGCAACTACGAGCTTTCCGTAGAACAGATTTCTCTCGAGTCCTCGGACCCCGCAGCAAGTCGGCTGCTCAAGAAGAACCTCGCGCCAACTGCTCGCGGGATGCTGCATCGCGGAGGGTCGCTCTTTGCTGCGGGGGATGTCGCTCAGTGCGATCTCACGGCTGCGGAAACGGGTCCCCTCGACGATCAGAGTCCGTTCTGTGTCATCGTCGCGTGGATCGAAAAGGAGCGCGCGGAGCGTATGGCTGGCGCGCAGCCCCTGTCCGGTATCGTCTACGTGCAGCGGCCGCCCACGCCGGGCAAGAACACGCCGCAAGATTGGGACGTCTATGCCGGCGGCGCGGACCTGATGCTCGCCTCGGCGTCCATGGACGCAGCCGGCAACGTCACAGCGGGTGCTGGGTCCAGCTTGCTCGGGCAGTGTGGTTTGTCGCCGGCGAGCGCGGACGTGCGGCGCCCGGCAGTGTCTTGGGACGGTTCGAAGATCGCGTTCGCCGCCCGCACGTCGGCTAGCGAGCCGTTCCGGGTATTCGTGATCGACGGCGGCAACTGCGCGGCGGAGCCCACGATCAACGCCGCACCGAAAGACGAATCCGGGGGAGCGATCCCGGACAACGGCGAGCTGATCCACAATTTCGACCCGGCGTTCGCTCCGGACGGCCGGATCGTCTTTGCTTCGACTCGGGGCAACATCAAGAACGTCGCGGCGTTCGGGTACTCTGGCCCCCAGCGCACCCCCGCGGATCCTTCGAAGCTCAACGCCAACTTGTACCTGCTCGAGTCTGGGAACGTGCGGCAGCTCACTTTCGTGCTGAACCAGGAGATCCTGCCGTCCTTCATGTCGGACGGCCGCCTGATATTCACCACGGAAAAGCGCGTGCCGGGTTTCTATCAGCTGGCCGGGCGACGACAGAACCTCGACGGGGGTGATTACCATCCGTTGATCGGGCAGCGCCGGACCCTGGGCTTCAACCAATTCACGGACATCGTGGAGCTTTCGGACAAGAACCTGGCGACCATCGTCAGTGACAAGGGCGCCGCGCATGGCGCCGGCACGCTGGCGATCATCAACCGCAGCATTGGGGTGGACCAACTCAGCGCCAATCCCGACCACTACTTGCAGGATCCCGGGGCGATCGACTGGCCGAATCCTGTGTTCTACCAAAAGGCAGTGCGCATCTTGGATCCCGCCGCCACGGGCAAAGCTGGACCCACCCAGGGCGCCTATCGCAACGTTTCGCCGCTACCGAACGCCATGATGCTCGTCAGCTACGCGCCAAATGTCGCGGACTTGACGACCTTCAGTGGCAAATTCGAAATCGTCCAAGTCGACTCCGTCACTGGGCAGCGCACGCCTCTGCTCGCCGACGGCAGCGCGGACTTGCTCTGGCCGGTGGGCGTCTTCGCCCGGCAGAACCACGGCGTGTTCAAGTCACGCATCGACGAAGCTAACGGCGCGTCCACGGTCTACACGGACGCCGCGCGTTCGGATCGCAGCCAAGTCACAGTCGTGGATATGCCCATGCTGGTCAGCTTGCTGTTCCAGAATACTCGAACGGGTCGTATCCTACCGACACAGAACTACCCCGTGGAAATCTGGGAGAGCCTGCCTCCCGAAGCCGGGGTCAAGAGTTACGCCGATGGCGGCAGCTTCGTTGTCGACGACGCCTTCGGCAAGGTATACGCGCGGCGCCGCATGCGCGGAGTGGCAAACCAGGAAGGGGACGGCTCCGTCAAATTCGAAGTGCCCGGCGGAATGCCCCTGGTGCTGGCAACGAGCGTGCGGCTTAGCGGTGAGACCCAGGACGGATTCCACCATCAGCGCGAAGAGATGCAGTTCTATCCCGGCGAATGGGTGCGGCAGTCTTTCCGACGTGATCTATTTGACGGCATGTGTGCGGGTTGCCACGGGTCGGTCAGCGGCTACGAATCCGACATCGCAACCAACCCGGACATCCTGACCAAGGCGTCCAACGTGCAGGCGCGGAAGGTCAATGCCATCGATCTCGTCGGCAAGAAACCCGGCGACCCTAAAGCGCCGCCGTTCCCGTGAGTGACGCTTCAGAAAAGCGTCAGCCCACGATCGGGACAGGGGAGAAGCGCTAGGGTGAGCGCTCGACTTCTCCCGACAGCGGGGTTGGGCGGGGATGGGTGCGACACTCGCTTTTCCCGACCGGGGCTGACTCCAACAATGTAAGGCCGGATCGCCCCAGCGCCAGCCCTCGGATCTTCCGCGATAATCCCGGATCCTTCGCCCAGTGACCCCTGCGCAGGGTACCAAAACGAGCGCGGCCGCGTGGTCTCGAGGACGACGCGGCCGCGGGGTTTAGAGACGAACGATTGCGTCGCCTCCATGGAAAACGCGGGACTAGATGCGTTCGATGATGGTTGCGATGCCCATGCCGCCCCCAATGCACAATGTGATCAGCGCGGTGCTCTTGTTGCTGCGCTCGAGTTCGTCGAGCGCCGTTCCGAGCAGGCAGGCCCCGGTGGCACCCAAGGGGTGGCCTAAGGCGATGGCGCCGCCATTGACGTTCACGCGCTCCGGGTCGATCTCCAAGCGACGGATGGTGTTGAGGGGAACAACCGCAAATGCTTCGTTGATCTCCCACAAGTCGATGTCCTTCACCGACATTCCAGCCTTCTTCAGCGCCAACTCGCTCGCAGGCGTCGGCGCGGTCAGCATGATGACCGGCTCTGCGCCGAAGGTCGCCGTTGCGCGGATCCGCGCTCGCGGCTTGAGGCCGCTCTTTTTGACGTAGGCGTCCGAGGCCAAGAGCACCACGGCGGCGCCATCGACGATCCCGCTCGAATTCCCGGCATGGTGCACATGCTCGATCGCCTTGATCTGCGGGTAGCGCTGGAGGGCGATTTGATCGAGGGTCTCGCCTTTGGGACCCATGGGAGCTGCGCCCATCATGGTGAACGCGGCTTCCAGTCCGCCCAAGCTCTCTAGAGTGGTTGTGGGCCGCGGGTGTTCGTCCCGATCGAGGGCCACCGAACCGTCGTCCGCAAGCACGGGAAATAGGCTTTTGGCGAAGCGTTTCTCCTCAATGGCCCGGGCCGCGTTCAGTTGGCTCTTGAGAGCGAAAGCGTCCACGTCATTTCGAGTCACGCCGTCCATGGTCGCGATCAAGTCGGCACTGATGCCCTGAGGCACCTGGAACACGCGCTCACGCAGCTTGAGATTCAGCCCATCGATCATGGCTTCGTCCGAGCCCATCGGGACGCGTGACATGCTTTCGACGCCGCCGCCTACCACGAGGTCTTGTTGCCCGCTCATCACGCCCATGGCAGCGAAGTTGATGGCTTGTAGGCCAGAGCCGCAGAACCGGTTCAGGCTCACGCCGGTCACCGTTTCCGGCCACTCGGCAGCGAGCACCGAGTTGCGGGCGATGCACGCGCCCTGTTCCTTGGCTTGCGACACGCAGCCGATCACGACGTCGTCCACGTCGGCTTTCTCAAGGGAAAGCCGCTTGGCGAGTTGGTTCAAGGTCTGCGCCAGGAGCTCCTGGGGATGTATCGCGGAAAGTGCGCCCTTGCCGGGCTTGCCGCGGCCGCGTGGCGTGCGAACTGCGTCGAGAATGAATGCCTCACCCATTGTCTTTCGTCTCCTCTAGGGGGTTTTGGGATGCCGGGAGGCTACCCCTAATTGCGCTCGCGTCGAGGGTGGC
>CBDUPW010000059.1:0-30336 GCA_965369205.1 uncultured Polyangiaceae bacterium
GAACTGTCCCCTTCGGCGCCGAGGATCTCCGCGCCCGTATCCGCAGCGAGAGACGCCGCGCGTTCAAACCTGTCTCGACGATTGCGCGCTGAACCGAGGGTTGCCTCGGCCGTTCTCCGCGAAATCCGCCTGAACTTTATTGCCTGAGTATTCGCTAGTGGTCGTATGGGATGCAGCCCCATCGGCGCACATTCACGCACCTGTCGTGCTGCGTTTGGGCGCGCACGGAACGCACCGAATACTGAAAACGTGTTGCGTATTCGGGTCCTCGAGTGCGTGGGGTGCGGAGACCGTCCCGCGCCGGAGCCGAAAGCGACACAATTGCCGCTGTGTGCCAAGAGTTGGCGTGGCACAGCCCGCAATTTGCATAGGATCTCTGGGCATCCCGGGGATCCACGAATTAGAAGGTGTGGCCCGCGCCTTGCTACCCTGCTGGGGGCGATGATCAAGAACTGGCTTCGGGCGGTGGTGTTTTTGGGTGGGTTGGGTCTGCTGACGGCCTCGAGCGGCTGCGGCAGCCGGATCGATCCCGGTGAGGGCTACGGCGGTTCTGGCGGGGCGGACGGCGGAGTGGCCTGCGGCAATGGAGTTTGCGAAGCCAACGAAGATCCCGTGAGCTGCCCCGCGGACTGCCGCAATGACTGCGGTAACGCGGTATGCGATCCCGGCGAAGAGACCACTTGTCCCAAAGACTGCGGTGGCAGCTGTGGCAACGCCGTTTGCGATCCGGGTGAAAGCATGGAGTCGTGCCCGCAGGATTGCGGCAAGGGCTACTGCGGAGATGGCTATTGCGAGCCTGCCACAGAGAATCCCGGCAGCTGCCCGCAGGACTGCGGCGAGAACTACTGCGGCGACGGCTACTGTGGACCGGACGAAGATCCCTGGTCGTGCCAGTTCGACTGCGGCTTCTGCGGCGACGGGTTGTGCGGCGAAGGCGAGAACGCAAACTCCTGCCCGTCAGACTGCGGGCAGCCGGGATACTGCGGCGATGGCCAGTGTGGACCTGGCGAAGATCCGTACATCTGTCCGCAAGACTGCGGTCCGCCTTTTTACTGCGGCAACGGCCTGTGCGAACCGGGTGAGAACGAAAAGAACTGCCCTATCGATTGCGGTAAGCCTGGCTACTGCGGCGACAAGATCTGCGGACCCGGCGAAAACGAGAAGAACTGTCCCATGGATTGCGGGACGTCGGGCTACTGCGGCGACAAGGTCTGTGGGCCCGGCGAAAACGAGAAGAACTGCCCGTACGATTGCGCCACTCAGACCTACTGCGGCGATGGCTACTGCAACAAGGCGACGGAGAACCCGTACAACTGTCCACAGGACTGCGGCAAGCCGGGGTACTGCGGTGACAAGATCTGCGGCCCGGGAGAGACGGCGAACAACTGCCCGATCGACTGCGGCAAGCCTGGCTATTGCGGCGACAAGATCTGTGGTCCGGGAGAAACCGAAAAGAACTGTCCCACGGACTGCTACAAAGCCGGCTACTGCGGCGACTACATCTGCGGCGCGGGTGAGAACGAAAAGAACTGCCCCATCGACTGCGGTTACGGCGGGTACTGCGGCGACACCTACTGCGATCCGAATAGCGAGACGCCGTACAATTGCCCGCAAGACTGCGGCTATGTCGGCTATTGCGGCGACTACCAATGCGGCCCTGGGGAGAACCAATACAACTGTCCGCAAGATTGCGGTTGGGGCGGTTACTGCGGTGACTACGTATGTGGCCCGGGAGAGAATCAGAAGAACTGCCCGCAGGACTGCTACCAAAACGGGTACTGCGGCGACTACGTTTGTGGCTTGGGTGAAAACCAATACAACTGCCCGCAAGACTGCGGCTGGGGCGGTTACTGCGGTGACTACGTATGTGGCCCGGGAGAGAATCAGAAGAACTGCCCGCAGGACTGCTACCAAAACGGGTACTGCGGCGACTACGTTTGTGGCTTGGGTGAAAACCAATACAACTGCCCGCAAGACTGCGGCTGGGGCGGCTACTGCGGTGACTACGTTTGTGGCCCGGGTGAAAACCAGTACAACTGCCCGCAAGACTGCGGCTGGGGCGGTTACTGTGGCGACAAGATCTGCGGTCCCGGGGAAGTCTACAACTGCCCCCAAGACTGCGGTTATCCGCCGCCACCGCCGCCGTCTTATTGTGGTGACTTCATTTGCACGCCCGAGGAATGGGGTTGGTGTGAGGAAGATTGCGGCTTCGGCACCGGTGGCGTGGGCGGTGGTTCCGGAGGCTTCGCGGGGTCCGCGGGCGGCGGTGGTTTTGGTGCCTTCGCGGGCGCCGGCGGCGCTTCGTTCTGACGTCGGCCTGTTCTATTCGTTCAAGTTGCTCGGACTGGAGCCGGGTCGGCGCTGGGTCTGATCGGGCTCGGTCGTGAAGCTCGTGCTCGCCGAGGCGCGTGTGACGGATCTCCAAGCGACCGAGTAGGTGGCTGGGCTTGGCCCTGCCGCGCCGTCTCTGCACCGCCGAGCGGAAGCTGGGCGGCGCCGGCGGAATCGGTGGAGCCGGCGGACAGGGAGCTGCGGGTAGTGCAGGTGCCGCCGGAAGCGCGGGCGCCGGAGCTAGCGGCGGTGTGGGCGGAAGCGCCGGAAGCGCGGGCGCCGGAGCTAGTGCGAGCGGTGGCGTGGGTGCCAACGGCGGAAGCGCCGGTACAGCTGGCAACGCAGCCGCAGGTGGCGCTGCGGCTGCGGGGGGCGGAAGCGCCGCCGCGGGTGGTGGCAGCGCGAGCTCCGGGGACGATGGCGGTTGTGGTTGTCGCACGCCGGGTCAACTGCCGGAACGCGGCGCTGCGTGGTGGCTGGCAGTGGGCGCAGGACTCATCCTGAGTCGACGTCGTCGCCGCAAAGCGTGAGGTGCGGCTCCAGTGCCGGGTTCTGGCTCGGTTGAAATGCCGGTTTCTTGCGGATACGCGTCGAAGCTTCAGAACATGTAGCCGACGGTCCAGTCGAAACGCACGACGGCCCGCGTCCAGGGCGCAAGGCGGCCGCGCGGATCGAAGTCCGAACGGGTGCCGAGGCCGAAGCTCGGTGACAGTTCCACCTGCCCGACTGCAAACCGCCACCCGATGCCCGCGACTGCGGACACCCCGACGTTTCCTCCCGCCCAGCGATCGTTGCGTGTGTCAGTCATGGACATCCAGCTAACGTCTAGACGCACAGACGCGAACGGCCCCACCATGGCGTCCGCACCCAAGGTCGTGGAGCGATCGGTACCCCACAGCCAGTAGCGCGGCTCAAAGCCGACGGACGTGACCCAAGAAGAGTAGTCGCCACGGCTCGAGGAGCGAAAGCCCAGGCCCGTGGCCAGGCTCCAGTGACGCGGGAACAAGTAGTTTTCGTATTGGATCGCTAATCCATGGGACGAAATCGAAAACGGGTGCACGGAGAGCGCGTTGCGTGGCCCCGGCTCCAGTTTTCGCTCAGGCTTTTCCGCTGCGTGACCATGGGAAGCGAAAAGGCCCACGCCGCAGACGCCAAGCACCGCGCACAGGCGTTTCAAGGCCACCCCAGCGTGCGATCCAAGAAGTCGCTCATGGCGGCCCAGCCTTCGGGCGTCATGTCTGCGACCTCCAAGTCGACGGCACCGACGTTTTCGTCGGGGTTGATCAGATGCCCACCGCCGTTGATGAGCAACAGCTGGGCGTCGTTGCCGTTTTCCAGCATGTCGTTGCGCATCTTGTTCAAGTCGCCGAAGTCCGCGAACCAGTCCGCGCCGCCCGTCGTCATCAGCAGCGGCGGCTTGTTCGGCGCTACGTGAAAGATCGGTGACGCCAGATCGTAGCGTTGTGGCACTTGGTTTTCGCTGCCGCCCAGGAAGTCCCGTACCCACGCGCGGTCCTTGCCGTGCAGATCTTGTGCGCCTGCCGCGCTGATGATCGCGTTTGGCAAGGTCGTGCCACCAGCCGCGCAGTCTGGCACGTGCTCGGGCAGGTCCGCCGCAAGCCCCACCAGCGAAGCCAAGTGTCCGCCGGCGGAGTAGCCCGTCACGGCGACGCGATTCGGATCGATGCCGTAGTCGTCGGCGTTGCGACGCAAGAATGCGATGGCGCAGACGCAGTCCTGAACTGCTCGCGGATACACACCGGCAGATCCCAGGCGGTAGTTGATCGTCACCGCCACCCAGCCCGAGCGCGCCATGCGCACGGCGGCGTCCCGGTACGCATCTTTGCTGCCAAAGCGCCAAGCGCCACCGTGGATCATCACGATTGCGGGGCTCTGGGTCGGCTCGCCGGCAGGCAGGTAGATGTCCATGGTCGTGCGCTCCCCGAAGCGGTCGTCGTAAGAGACGTCCAAGATCTCCGAGGGCGCAGAGCACCCCATCAGGGCAAAGGCCACGGGCAGTGCTCGCGATAGGCGCTTCAGCATGTGCGTTCGTCTTCTCCTTCAGCGATACGGGGCATCGGCTGCAAGTGCGAACCGCGTGCCAACGTGATTCGCTGCCTGCCGGGCAGCATACTCCAGGTCCGCTACCCCGAAGTGTGAAGGAACGCACACCCGTGTTCCGCCAGCACCATGAAGGCAAGTTCACGGTGGTAGACTACGGCAAACGCGCTCAGCGCCGGACAGAGGAATCCATGCGGCACACCCCTTGGCTATCGATGGCTCTAGTGATCCTGGCGCAGGCTGCCAACGCAGAAGCGGGAACTTTCTACGTGTCCCTGACTGGCGACGACGCGAGCGGGGACGGCAGCGCGGCCAAACCCTGGCGCAGCATCGGGCATGCGGTGAACCAGGGCATTCCGGCAGCGGGCGGCGACACGGTGCTGGTGAAGGACGGTGTGTACACAGGCAAGACGACCGTCTCCCGTGGCTTTGCCGCACCCGTCGTCGTGCGCGCAGAAAACGCCTACCGCGTGCAGCTCACAAACACCACGGGCAGCGACGACGTGCTGCGCATCTACGTGGACGGCCCTGCCAACATTACCTTCGACGGGTTCGAGATGACCAATCTCGACCCATCCTACGTATGCGGTAGTCGCGAACCGTACTTCATCATCCACGTGCAAAACGCCGACGACGTGACCTTGCAGAACAACATCATCCATGGCAACGCGGCTGCCGGACGTTGCAACGAGCTGCTGAAGATCAATCGTTCGGCAGACACTTTCTATCCGAAGAACATCGTCGTGCGCGGCAACGTCTTCTACGATCATGTGAACTCCGAGGGCGCCGACATGATCGATTCGGTGCGGCCGGGCGAAATAGAGATCGTCGACAATATTTTCTGGGGCGATCCGAGCAAGAGCAAGGCGCAGTCGTTCATCACCCTCAAGCGGCAATCGCCGCCTCCGGGCACGCCGAAGAGCCCGCGCTACTGGGTGCACCGAAACGTATTCATGACTTGGGGCGGCAAGACGGACCAGGCGTTCGTTCAGTTCGGTGAAGACGGCGTGGACTTCGCGGAGATCAGCGATGCGCTGGTGGAAAACAACTTGCTCATCGGCAACGCTTCCGCGAGCCAAGCTGCGCCGTTTCAGTTTAAGGGTGCAGAGAACATCACCGTGCGCGCCAATACTGTGGTTGGCGATTTGCCCAGCGGCTCCTATGGTTTTCGCATCGGCACAGAGGGCAGCAATCCCGCAGTGAGTGGGTTCTTCATTCGCAACAATATCTTCGCGGACCCGACGGGCACGATGGGCAACCGCTTGATCAACAGCTACGGCCAGGTACAGACGGCAAGCATCACCCTCGCGACGAATCTGTACTTCAACGCGGGCTCGCCCCTGCCGTCCCAGGGCGCCGTGACTCCCGCAGACGACGCAACCCAGGTGGTGGGGGACCCACTGCTCGCGACGGACCACAGCGCCATCGTCATGAGCGAGTGGGACGCCAACGCCGGCGCGTTCAAGAGCGGCACGGTCACCATTCGCGACGAGTTTCTGCGGCTGGTGGAGGCGTACGGCGCGCTGGGCAATGGCAGCCCTGCCGCAGACGCAGCCGACGCGGCGCATATGCCCGCAGACGACATTCGCGGTTTGGCCCGGGACGCCAAGCCCGACATCGGCGCCTACGAGCTCGGAGCCAGCGCGCCGGCTTCGGACGCCGGCGTCGGCGGCACACCTGGAATCGGTGGCACTGGAGGCGCCGGTGCCAGTGCGGCGGGTGGTTCCGGGGCGACGGCCGCGAGCGGAGGCGGCGGCGCGACGAAGGCACAGACCAGCGACGACGATGGCGGCTGCGGCTGTCGTGTGGAGACAACGCGCTCACACAGCAGCGCGTCTGGCTTGCTGTTGCTGGCTGTGTTCGCGGGAGCGCGTCGTCGTTTCAAAGTGCGGCGAAACTAGCGGCCCCGAGTGAGAGGAGTCGCCCGCGGCGAGGGCGCGCACGCTGCCCAAACCCCAATCAACTGTGATCAACTTTGCGGCAAGGCTAGACGTGTTGGTCTAGGTCGCGTTTGTGATCTGCGTAGGCGAGCAGTAGCGAGATCCCGATGGCTGGGATTGTCGTGGCGACGACCCCAATCAGAAAGAGCAGCCATGGTTCCATGATGCACCCCCTTCGTTTGTGTGCATGTCTATCAAGAGCACAGGATGTGCCAGTGACAGCCGACGCTCGCGGGATTGGCGCTGAAGCGGCGTTTGTGGTGTCGAGTGCCAGCGCGCTGCGGGCTGGCGACCCAGGGCAGCTGGGGAATTGCGCCCCGGTGGTACCAGATGCCCCGAGTGCCCTCGCCAAAGCCGACGCAAACGACAGGACTTGACCGAGCGCAAGTCCCGATCGTCCGTCGCTTGGCCCGCGACTCCCCGGCTGAGCGGTACGAAACTCCCCGGGCGCACGCAGCCTGAGGTGATACGCTGAATTTTGGAGCGGGGCGCGCCGTGCGGCAGGCGGACGGCGGCGAGTCGTGAAGTCGTGGTGTGGTCGAGGGCGGGCAGAAGATGACGGAGTCCGGGGCCCCACCCAGGTCACCCCTGGGCATGGTCGGGGATTCTGCGCCCATGCGGACGGTGTTTTCCACCATCAGCAAGGTCGCAGCGAGCAATGCTGGCGCGCTCATCTTGGGCGAAAGTGGTGTCGGCAAAGAGCTGGTCGCCGCGGCAATCCACCGTCAGAGCGCGCGCCGGGAGGGCCCCTTCGTCCCCGTCAACTGCGGCGCTGTGCCTTCCGAGCTCTTCGAGAGCGAGCTCTTTGGCCATGCCCGCGGCGCGTTCACCGGAGCGAGCGCCGACCACGTGGGCTTCTTCCAAGCCAGCGATGGCGGCACGCTGTTGCTCGACGAAATCAGCGAGCTTTCGCCGAAGCTGCAGGTGAAGCTGCTGCGCGTAGTGCAAGACCGCCGCGTATACATGCTCGGTGCGACGAAGCCACGCAGCGTGGATGTTCGCATTTTGGCCGCGACCAGCAAGGACCTGCGCGCCATGGTTGATGCCGGCACCTTCCGGGAGGACTTGTACTATCGCGTCAGCGTCGTGGTGATCCACGTGCCGCCTTTGCGCGTGCGTGGCAACGACATCGAGCTGTTGATTCGCTACTTCGCGGAGAAGTTTGCCGCCGAGCAAGATCGCGCGCCGCTGCGCTTCGCTCCCGCCGTATTGAGTGCGCTGCGCACCTACGACTGGCCCGGCAACGTGCGCGAGCTGCAAAATCTAGTGCAGCGTTTGACGGTCATGGTCGAGGGTAGCGACGTGCGCATTGCGGATTTGCCCCAACACATGCGGCTGCGGCCACCCATGTCAAAGACGCCCAGCAGCGGGCTGCGTCAGGTGGAGCTGGCGCACATCCGCTCGGTGCTCGACAGCGTCGGGGGCAACAAAACCCAGGCCGCAAAGATCTTGGGCATCGACCGCAAGACGCTGCGTGAAAAGCTCAAAGGCTAACTCTCAAGTCAGTCGTCGTCGCGCTCGTCGTCGTCGTAGGCTTCGCGCGCTTCGGCCTCCGCGTCGGCGTCGTCCTGCGCTTTGCCCGCCATGTAGGCGTCTTCCAAGGACTTGCCGCGGCGGATCTCTAGTAAGCCCGCGTTCATGTGCAGCAAGTAGGGCACGATGGTGGCGTTGAGATTCGCGGCCGTCCAGCTGCCTGAGCCGCGGGCGACCAGAGTCTTGGCAGACCAGCTGATTTCGAGTTCGGGCTGAGCTTGCTCCAGGGCGCTGAGGTCCACGGCGTTTTCCACGGTGTAGCGCATCACCAAGCCCTGCTCGGTGACTTCGGCCATGGTGCCCTCGCGAGTGCAGCGCCCGCGCTGGATGAACACCACGTGGTCGCAGAGCGCTTCAAGCTCGAGCAGGTTGTGCGAGCTGACGACCAGCGTGCGCTTGCCGCGGTGCGACGCGAAGACTTCGCGCATGCGCACGACCAGCTCCGGGTCGAGGCCACTGGTAGGCTCGTCGAGCAACACGAGAGAAGGCGAACCGAGCAGCGCTTGTGCGATGGCAACCCGCCGCCGCATGCCGTGGGAGAGCGTCTTGATGCGTGCTTCGGCGCGGTCGGTGAGGGCAACCTCGTCCAAGCGCGCGTCGACGTCCTTCGCCGCCTTCTTCGCCGAAAGTCCCTGCAGCCGCGCATAGTGGGTGAGCAACTGGCGGAGCGAAACGTGTGGCGACAGCTCGCAGTCCTGGGGCAACATGGTGAGCAGGCCCGGATGCGCTTGGGGCGCCAGCGCACCTTTGCCCAAGATGTCGACCTCGCCATGGTCCGCGCGGATCAGGCCGCCGGTGATGCCAAAGGTGGTCGTCTTACCAGCGCCGTTGGGACCGATGAAGCCGCAGATCACGCCCTTGGGCACGCGCAGATCGAGGCCGTCGAGGGCAACCGTGCGGCCGTAGGTCTTGGTCAGACCGCGGATGACGAGGGCGTCGCTCATGCGTCCCTCGTCGAAAAGCGCCAGAAGCCCAGCGCGAAAAAGCCGAGACCGATGCCGACGAGGCCCAACATGGCCGTGCCGCTCTCGAACAGACCGGGGTGCCACAAGAACAAATGGTGCCCGCCGGGGAACAACTTGGAGATGGCCAGGAAGAACGTGGGCGCCTGCTCCACAATGAACTCGGCTTGCACCACGCTGCCCGCAACCGAGCAGAAGAACATGAGCAAAAGTGCCAGGCCTCCGGCGCGCACGTTCGTGCGTGTAAGCTGGGACGCACACATCACCATGCCCAGATACGAAAAGCTGTAGACGATGGTGCGGCCCGAGATGCGCAGGAGCCACAGTGCCGTGTCGCCGACGGGCATGCCGTCCAGCCAGATCAAGCCAGTGAGAAAGCAGGCGACTGCGCCGACCAACACGCCCACTGCCATCAAGCTGGTCTGTCCGATCAGCTTGCCCACTGCCCAGCTCACGCGGTCTGTGCGAAATAGCGAGAAGCGCACGGCGCCGCTGCTGACATCCCCAGAGATGGCGTCCGCAGAGGTGAACAGCACCAGGAGCGGCACGAAGTTCATCGCGAGCCAGCCGTAGAACAGCGCCAACGGCGGGATGGTGACGATCGCACCCGCAACGGCCTCGTCTCCGGCAAGCGCGCCGACCACGCGGGCCATGCCGGGGCTCTCCATCATCTGCTTCATGTCGACGGCCTGGCCGACTTGCTCTTCCAAGCGCTCTCGGATTGCGGACAGCAGGCGAATGAAGATGCCCGATGCGCCAATGGCGCCCAGCATGTACATGGCGAGCAGCACGATGGCCTTGCGCGAGCGCAGTGACTCGAGCAAGTCGAAGCTGGCGACCAGCCGGATGCTTTGGGCGCGTTTCATCCCAGATCTGCGGCGTTTTCGCCGTCTAGAGTGTTAAGTAGTGTGATTGTGCGGGGCATGGTCTGGCGCTCGGCGCGCCTAGACCTAGACTGGATACCATGAAGAGCCAAGCGAATCGCACCCGTATGCAGCGCCTTATTGCAGGCGTTGGGACCCTGACTCTGGTGGGCTCCGCCGCCTGCGCCACCACGGTGGACAAGAGCCCCCCGGAGGAAGAGGGAACGGCACAGCAGCCCACAGCGCAGGAGCTGAAAAGCCCCCGGGCGCGGCACTATCGTAGCTCCGTGAGCGTGGTCGTCGATGCGGCGCGCGCCAAAGCCAACCTGAGCGCGGAGCAAGCGCAGCGACTGGCCGTGATCGAGACGGAGCTGACTGAGGACCGCGCGGGCCGGCGTGCCTTTGGCGAGAAAATGCGGAAGTCCGCGGTCGAGGTGGTGCGTGCCGGCACCGCCGACAGCGAAGAGTTCGACAAGACCGTCGCCGAAGCCGTCGAGGCGATCGAAGAGCGCACGCAAAAGAGCGCAGACGCCCTAGAGGAAGTGCACGGTATCTTGGACGCCGATCAGCGCGCCGCGGTTGCCGTGGTGTTGCGCGCGCACATCGACGAAAAGTTTGGCGTGAAGCCGGAGCAGGAGCGGCGCAAACCCGACAACTTCAAGCGCGCTGCCGGTCGGCTCATGCTCTCCACCTTCCAGATTGACAAGCTCAAGGCGATGAAGAAAGAACTGCTTGGCGAAAAGCAGGAGCTACGCCCCAGCCGCGAAGAGCTGCACAAGCTCGTCGACGCCTTCGAGGGTGACGACTTCCGCAAAGAGCTCAATCAGTTCCGCATGAAGAAGCTGGCCATCCTGCACGCCAAGGTTGCCAAAGCGGGCGAGCGCACGGACACGGTGCTCCAGGTGTTTACGCCTGAGCAGCGCGAGCTCATTGCCGACATGATCCTGGAAGGGCCGCGCAAGGTCCTCTTGGGCGACACACCTGCCGAAGCGCAGGAGTAAACTCACAGAAAATCCAAGGGCTCACGAGGCGCACGCACGCGCCTCGTGGGACGTTTGGGATCTAGTTTTCAGGCTCGCCGGAGTCGGCAGACCCTCAGCCGAGCTGCTTCAGCATCGTGCCCGCGTCGCTGACTTCGAACTTGCCCGGACCTTCGATGTTGAGCTGCTCGATGACGCCGTCGTTGAGCAGCATCGAGAAGCGCTTCATTCGCACTCCCATGCCGTGCGGCCCAAGGTCGACTTCAAGGCCCAGCTTCTTGGTCCACTCCGCGCTGCCGTCTCCGAGCATGCGGATCTTGCCGATGGCGCCTTGCTCCTTGCCCCAAGCGGCCATCACGTAGCCGTCGTTGACGGACACGCACCAGACCTCGTCGATACCCTTGGCGGTGAGCGCCGGCAGTTGTTCGACGTAGCCCGGCACGTGCTTCGCGGAACAGGTCGGCGTGTACGCGCCCGGTAGTCCGAAGACGACGATGCGCTTGCTCTTGATCGCGTCTGCTACCGAGACGCTGCTGGGCGAGACCGGGCAGGCGTCACCGAACTCGGTGGATTCGTACAAAGTGGCGTCTGGTGCGCGGTCTCCGATTTTCGCAGTCATTGTCATCCTCTTGAACTGGGTTTTGGGGTCGGGGCGCTGGGGCGACCCGGGGTCGCTAATCTCTCCCAGGGCCACGCTGGGCGAAACGTCCTACTACGTGGCAGCGGCGTTTGGCGCTATTCTTGCTCCTCATAGGAGCGACCGACGCTGGCGTGAGGGCGACGGAGGCGGCAGGAGGAGCGACCGACGGCGGTGGCAGGAGGAGCGACCGACGGTGGTGGCAGGAGGAGCGACCGACGGTGGTGAGGGTGAGGGTGTTGGTCTGCGGAAATCGATTTGCATACAAACTAGTTTTGGATGCCAATCAAGGGCCCGATCGATGTGGGTCCGAACAACCGAGTGAACAACCAGGCGACCTCTGACCCACCACGGCCCAGTTCGAGAGAAGCGGCCCCGGTTGACCCGCTGCCTCGACCCAAAAACCAGTTCAAGTACTCGAAGCCTGTATGAAGGCGAGAGCTGCGTCATTCGCAAAGCGTAATCTCAATTGAGCAGATTCTGCGCAACTTGCGGAAACGGTTGTGCGTCCGCGCGGTTACGTGGATGATTCTGGGCGGAGGGAATGACGATGTATGGCACGCGGTCGGTCTGGATGTTGGCATTCAGCTTCACACTGGCGGCCTGCCACAAGCCGGCACCAGAGCCCGCGCAGCGCGTCGACTCTGTGGGGCAAGCTCCGACTGCAGCACCGCGGATGGCCACTTCCGCCACGGGTTCCGTTGTTGGGACTTGGGTCGGCTACGCGGAGAACCATGAATTCTCGCCGGGGTCGGATGCCATCCGGATCGTGTTCGATTCCGAGTCGTCTGGGTATGTCGTGCTGGGGGCCGGCACTGCGCCGCCTCGGGCGACGGATCCAAACATCGGATATCCGCCAAAGTTCGACATCTGGAGTACTCCGCACCACTACCCGGGGTTTCGCTACACGCTGCATAAGGTTTCAGTAGGTAGCGAGCGCGTGCGCTTTTCGATCTCCCTGGGTGAACTATGGCGCGAGTGGTGTGCGCTGCAGACACCCCGCCAGCATGGCCCAGATCAATACGGTTGTTTGCCCAACCGCGGCTATCGAACTGGTCACGCGGACGCGGGCTGTGCTCAGTTGGATGACCATGGGCAGAACCCGATCCCAGTTGATTGTGGCAGGTTGCACTTGTGCACACGCGGGCAGGTATGTGTCTGCAACGCGAAGGAATGCGTTGCGGACTCCAGCAGAAGCGTTCCTTTCGACTTCCGCTGGCAGCACGACGAACTAGAGGGCAGCAGCGGCCTCGGCCAACGCGCGGTGCTGCGTCTGAAGCGACAGCGCTGACGTCTTGGCTCATGCGTGCACTTGGCACGCCGCTCGGCTCGCTTGCCCGATCAAACCCGAAAACGCGCCATGAAGCGGCGGTCGATGCGGTCTTTGAGGCGCATCATGGAGCGGCCAGCGGTTGCGTAGGTCCACTTGCCGCCGACGGCGCGGCCGTCGCCGAGATTGAGCAGGCGCAGGAAGTCCGCTTGCGGGCGGTAGGTTTGTAGTTTGCGCTTTGCTTGCCAGGCGCGGAGGTTGTGCAACAGGACCGGAGCCTGGCGTACCGCGTACACGCCGGCCTTGGGCGTCTTGGGGTAGGCGCGCAAGGTGGCGCAATCGCCGACCGCGAAGAGCGAGTTGTCGCCGTCAACGCGGAGGCATTCGTCGACGTACACAAAGCCCTTTGGGTCCAGGGGCAGCGTTGTATTGGCAAATGCGGCGGGACCTACGGCGCCTGTCGCCCACACTACGAGATCGTGTTCGAGCTGGCTGCCGTCGTCGAAGTACACCGTGCGCTCGTCCACGCGCTGCGCGCGACGCGCGGTGATGATGTGGATCTCGCGTCGTTTGGCTTCGGCGTCGATCTGCCGCGCGAAGGCGGTGCCGAAACCGGGCAACAAGCGTTCGGCGTCGGTCACCAGTGTGGTGTGTACGGCGCTGTCAGCGGCGAGACGGGCGTCGAGACAAAAGGCGAGCTCGACTCCGCCGGCGCCGCCCCCAACGACCACGCTGTGGAATGCTCGCTCTAGTCTCCGCGCGCGGTCCGTGGCGGCTTCGATGCCCGTCATGAGTTCTGGCATGGGCCGGGTGGGGAGCGTGTGACGTCGCACGCCCTCGAGCTCGAGGCCAGCGACGGCAGAACCGATGTTGAGGGATGCCACGTCGTAGGTGAGCGACCTGTCATGAGGCAGCGCGATAGCGCGCGCCTGGGCGTCGATGCCCACCATGGGTTGGAGGTGCAGCTGCACCCCTGCGCGGCGCGCGAGGCGCTCGACGTCGATCTCGACGTCGCTGCGACGGTACTGCTCGGCGATCAATCCCGGCACCATGCCCGAGTACACGGCGCTAGGACGGTCCACGACGAGATGCACTTCGAGCCCCGGAAGCGGCTCGCGCACCAACGCATCGAGCACCAGCGCGTGGGCGTGTCCGCCTCCAACGAGCACTAGGCGTGGCATGGGGACCGTTGAGTAGGGAACTGACCCTCGCGGGACATCGAGCTCGCGTGTGACCAGCGCCGCGGCGACGGATCTAGCGCCAAGCCTCGCACCGTCGCGTTGCCGTGCTCACGTTGTTCAATGACGGCGGCGACGCATCAGCGCGAGCCCAGCGAGTGTCAGCAGCAGTGCCGGCGACGAACTGCCGCCGCTCTGCCCGCTCACGCTACATCCGCTGTCGTCCGAGCTACTCGCTTTGGTTCCACCGGTGCTGGTGCCTGCGGTGCCACTGCCCGCCGTGCCGGCGGTGCCTGCAGTGCCCGCCGTGCCCCCGGTCCCGCTGTCTTGGGGAGGTGCCACGTCGGCCCAAGCGGCCGTGGAGATGCAGAGCGTAGCGAAAGCGGCTGACCAAAATCGGAGCGTCTTGTTCATGGGTCGGGATGGTGTCTCGGTTGCGCAGCGGCTGCAAGCAAGACGCGCAGCGGACTGGCACAGAATCTCGCTGGCAACCCTGGACCCGGCGCGCCTGCGGGTGCAGTACGGGCCCATGGCATCTCCTCTGCGCCAGCTCTGGCGCTACGCGAAACCACACCGCGGGCGCGTTGTGGCTGCGTCGGTATTCACGGTTCTCAACAAGCTCTTCGACGTCTTGCCGGAGCTGATCATCGGAGCGGCGGTGGACGTCGTGGTACGCGCTCAGGACTCCCTCGTGGGTCAACTCTTCGCTGTGGAGGATCGCTTCACTCAGTTCGTGATCCTCGCCGCAATCAACTTCGTGGTTTGGGTGTTGGAGTCCTTGACCGAGTACATCTCGAAGATCATCTGGCGCAACCTGGCCCAGACCATCGAGCATGAAGCACGTCTGGACGCCTATCGCCATGTGCAGTCCTTGGAGCTGAGTTGGTTCGAAGATCGCTCTACGGGCGGCCTGTTGACGATCTTGAATGACGACGTCAATCAGCTGGAGCGCTTTCTCGACGTAGGCGCAGGCGACGTGATCCGCACGGCGGTCAACGTGATCTTCGTGGGCGCCGTCTTCTTTGCGGCGGCGCCCTTGCTAGGCTTCGTGGCGTTTTTGCCGATCCCGCTGATCATTTGGGGATCCATCCGTTACCAGCAGCGGCTTTCGCCCTATTACACCAGAGTGCGCGACGCTGCGGGCAACGTCGCAGCGCTGCTGTCGAACAACTTGTCGGGCATCGTCACGATCCGTGCGTTCTCCGCGGAGCAGCGCGAGGCCGACCGCTTGGCAGAAGTGTCCCAGGCCTATCGCGTTGCAAACCGCGACGCGATCCGCTTCTCGTCTGCGTTTGTGCCGTTGATTCGCCTGGCCATCTTGGCCGGCTTCACCATGACGCTTCTGCTCGGCGGCAAAGCGACCCTCGCGGGCGAGCTTGAAGTCGGTCTGTTTTCGGTGCTTGTCTACATGACGCAGCGGCTGCTCTGGCCACTGACGCGTCTCGGAGAAACTCTGGACCTGTACCAGCGTGCCATGGCGTCGACCCGGCGCATCTTTGACATGCTCTCGCAGCGTCCGAAGATCGTACCGGGCACGCGCACGCTGCCGGCAGGCACGCCCGGGGAGGTCGTCTTCGACGCAGTGCGCTTCGCGTACGATGGCTCCAATGACGTCATCTCGTCCTTGAACTTAAAGGTCGGAGCGGGAGAGACCCACGCCATCGTCGGAGCCACGGGCGCGGGAAAGTCCACGGTCGTCAAGCTACTGCTGCGTCTGTACGATGTGGGCGGGGGTAGCGTGGCCCTCGACGGCATCGACATCCGCGAGCTGAGCTTCGACGCGCTGCGCGGCGCGATCGGTTACGTGGGTCAGGACGTATTCCTGTTCCAGGGCACGGTGCGTGAGAACATCGCCTACGGTAAAGAGGGAGCGGACCTCGAGGCCATCCGACACGCCGCGCGCCTAGCTGAAGCAGACGCATTCATCATGGACTTGCCGGACGGCTACGACACCATCGTAGGCGAACGTGGGCAGAAGCTCTCCGGCGGGCAGCGACAGCGGCTGTCCATCGCACGCGCCATTCTGCGCGACCCACCGCTTTTGGTGCTCGATGAAGCGACCTCCGCGGTGGATAACGAAACCGAAGCCGCCATCCAGCGCTCTTTGGAGGCAGTCGCCAAAGACCGTACCGTGGTCGTCATCGCGCACCGCTTGTCGACCGTGCGCAATGCCGACCGCATTTGGGTCATCGACGGCGGCACAGTCGTCGAGTCCGGCACCCACGACGAACTCGAACGCGCCGGCGGCCGCTATGCCGCGCTCTGGCGCGTGCAGACGGGCATGGCCACCGGCGCCCACGCAGCGTAGGCGCCGTCCGCGCGCACGTTCGCCCGGCCTCAGCTCCGCCGCTGCACGATCGCCACGGTTGCCGTCGTCTTGGAGACGAGCTTGGTCGCGCCTTCTGCGACGCATTCGACCTCGGACTCGACGACGACCAGTTGCGTGCCCGGTTTGAGAACCGTGGCGCGACAGACGCTCGCCTCTTGCAGCGCGGAGCAAGTTGATCTTGAACTCCGCCGTGAGCACGATCTGACCCGCGCTCACCAGGGTGCCGGCGGCCCCACCTGCGGTGTGGTCCGCCAAAGTGGCCTGGACGCCTGCATGCACAAAGCCGTCTTGCTGCAAGTGCTGCGGCGCTAGCACGAGTTCCGTTTCACAATACCCGGCGCTGACTCGAACCAGGCGGATGCCCAAATGCGCGATGAACGGCGCCGCGTTGAAGATGCGCTCGATTTCGTCATGCGGCAGTTCGTGCAGATTCGGCATCGTGCTGCCCAGGCTAGCAGACGCCGCCAAGTTGCGTTCTGCCGGCCAACGAGGCTACCTGGATGCCTGATGTTTGCGCAATCGAGGCTGTGGCTCGCCCCATTCGTGATCTGCGGTCTTTCCGGATGCCCGGAACCGATCAAGCCGCCCGCGGACAAGAGCGGCGCGGTGTGCAGCAAGCAGTTCCAACAGTGCCAGCTGCAGCCCGGCGTGCTGGGTGTGTGTGGCGAAGCACCGTGCAAGTCCGGGCAGGCGCCTCCGTGCTTGCGCTGTATGGCGCAGCACTGAAGCGGCGCCGGTCCCAGTCAGGTAAGCGCAGGTTTGGGTCAGCGTTTAGCCGCACGCAGCGCCAGCTTGACGCGCTCGCTGACTTCCCCTGCCTGCATCGGCGCCCTATCGGATGACGACGCGCCTTTTCGCCAAGGTCGAACGGCGGTGCCGTGACCCACGCTGCGCCGACAGAGCAGCGGCACGTGCAGCACAACGAACCAAGGCAGGGCCGTCGCGTCGGGCAGCCGTTGCAGCACGAACAGCAAGCGCCACTCGGAATGCGCGACGGCGTCGAGCTCGTGCGTGAACAAACACGCCAGGGCAAGGTAGTAAAAGACGGTGCGCATGGTGCGTTGAAATGCGCGGGAGTTTTGGTCCGTGTGACTAGGCGCGCCCCCGCCAACGCAGCGTATCAGATCGCTCGGCGCGTCGTAGGGCCGCGGACGAGGTGCCAGCGGGGCTCCCAAGTGCCCCGCTCACGGAAACGTGCGCACGACTTCGATCAGCCCCACGATGTTGTCGTTGAGTGCTTCGAGCTCTTCGGCCGGGACCCACCATTCGGTATGCGTGCGGCTGCCGACGGTTTGGATCGGGTAGCGATCCATGAACACCGTGCGCACTTCGAAGCGCGTGACAAATCCCGGCTTGCCGTCGCGGGCGTTCCACTTGGAAGCGATCTCTGCAGCGTAGGCTTCGTTAGTCACAGGATAAAAGATGGGTTGGTCCGCCAGGCGCGGTGGCCAGCGGCGCCAGCCCGATGCTTCGACAAGACGCAACTCTTCCGGGCCCGTGGGGCGGAAAAGCGTTGTGGTCGGCGCGTCCGGCGGCATCGCTCTTCGTCAGCATACTCCGAAACCGCTCGCCAGCCTGCGCGCATGCTCCGCCGGCTGCCCAGCGGCAAGGGCGCTCGAGCCGCACGCCAAACTTCACTGCGGGTGTTTAATGGGGCTGCCCGTGCTCCGTCAGCCAACTGCAGGCGTTCTTCTTCACCGCCTGGTCCACTTCCTTCACGTCGATCAGCTCCATCACGGAACTACGCTGGCCCTGGCACTTGGCGCGCTGGGACTCGATTTCGCCCTTTTCCACGCATTCGATCTTCGCCCACTCGTGCCCCGGGGGGCAGGCCTGGACAGACTGGGAGCGATCGTGTGCGGTGAGCACTGCCGCAACATAGCCGCCAACCTTGCGCTTGTTCAGCGCACTATAGCTGTGAGAGAGGCCGGCCGAGTAGACCGTGTAGTTTCCCTCCGTGGCAACGTTGGTTCGTGTGGCGCTGGCGTACTCGCCGGACCCGTAGATCAGCGAACTGACGTAGCCCCAACCGCAATCCTTGGCTTGGCAGCACTCCACGTAGGCTTGCGTATCGATTCGACCGAGCTTCTTCTGCGTCGAGACCTTGTAGACGAGATGCGTGGCGTGTGAGGCGTCGGCGGAGAACCCGAATAGCCCAAGCAGTCCGCTGCCGCCGGCCCGCGTGCTCACGTCCACGGCGTTTTCGTAGCGGTTGTGCATCTCTGCGCTGGCAACATCGGCAAGCTGATCCCCACATGGGTTGGGCTGCGATTGCTCCTCCAAAGACAGCGCGGTGTCGGGCGGCTTTTGAAAGACGCGGCCCAACAGGGATTCGTCTGAGCTGGGCACGGGAATGAGCCAGAAGGATGGTCCCATGGGGTTGTCGGACTGCGCGTCTGCCGACGACCGCGCCGGCGCGCATGCACTGCCCGTTGCTACCAAGAACCCAAGTATCCAAGTCGCTTTGAACATGTCTGCCACTCCCAGCTGAGACAGACATGTCCAAGAAGCGTGCCAGGGGAGCACGCACCCGATCATGCGCGCGCGCACACCGGAGTGGCCGGGACGCCCCAGCTACTTGGTCGGCTCCGCCCCTCCATCTTTCCGCTGCCCATCAGCCGCCTGCGCAACCACGACGCACCTTCGCCTGAGACGTAGTCGAAGCTGGCCCGAACGGGTGCCTGAGGTCGAATGCGCGGTGCCTGGAGCCTGCGAAACCCTAGGCTACTGCCAGCCGAAGCTTGCCTAGTCGCTGAACTCGCAGCGCTGCGCCGTACGCCCTCGCGATGTCCCCGTGAGACCGAGCAAGAAAACGCATCACGTATGTCGATTTAGATAGACACTGATTTGGCGTACGGCGCGCGCGTATGCGTCGCTCGGTACGCGATGGCCCCGCACTGACCCCAGCCGAGCGGCTGCCGCGCTTTCACGAAAATGATGAAAGCAAAAGCGTTCGCATGTGCGAAGTCGCAACCTGCTCGAAGTCAGAAGGTACAAAAAGCAGGGTGTAGTGTGGCGACATGAGCATACGAATTCCTGGTTCGGTCAGGGCTGCGGTGGCTGGTGGCGCCGTTCGCTATCCCGGCGTCGAGAGAGAAAATGCGGCATACGCGCGCGGCCACGCGCCCGACCACGCGCCCGACCACGCGCCCGACCACGCGCCCGACCACGCGATCGGTTTCAGCCTCGAGCACCTCTCCGACGGCGAGCTACTGGCCAGCACACGATCGATGGTCGGGCGCTCCAACCTGATTCAGGCGGCGCTTTTGTCACACCTCGCGGAGGTGGAAGCACGTGGTCTGTATCGTGAGCGCGCGTGCTCGAGTCTGTACACGTATTGTGTCTACGAGCTGCGCATGAGCGAGGACATGGCGCAGCGGCGCGCCGCCGCAGCCAAGCAAGTGCGGCGTTTTCCAATCCTGCTCGAGCGCATCGCGGCCGGCGAGCTGCATATGACCGGGCTGTTGCTGCTCGGGCCTCACCTGACCGACGAGAATTTGAAAGAAGTGCTGTCGCTGGCGAAACACCGCTCCAAGCGCGAGATCGCGAAGCTGGTGCGCCGCCTCGACCCGCTCCCCGACGTTCCGGCGCGCGTGGAGCCCCTGGGATCTTCGGGCGGATCCATGGAAAACCCGACCTGGCCCGAGGCGATGGAAGCGCTTGCGCCCGTGCGCCACCTCCGCGCGGGGGATCGCCCCAGCGACTGGCTGCCCGCTGACGAAGCGCTCACGAAAACGCCGCTCGCCGCGCTCGAGCGGAGCGCCGCTGGCCACGCGCCGGCAGCAGCGAGCGTGCTCTCCACGCCGCAGCGCTATGGCGTTCAGTTCACGGCGGGGGAAGACTACGTGCAGCTGCTGGAAGAAGCGCGTGATCTCCTCGGCCGCGCGACCGAGGGTCGTTCCATCGAAGCTGTGCACCTCCGCGCGATGCGCCTGCTCGTCCGAGAGCTGAAGAAGCGCAAGTGTGCGCAGACAGAAAAGCCCAGGACGCAGCGCGATACCGATCCGCGTCAGCGCGGATCAGATCACGCCGCAGCGAGGAGTCCGCGCCAGCGCGGGGCGGCGCAGGAAGTCGCGGCGGATGTGCCGCGACGGAGCGGGGCAGCGCGGAAAGTCCCGGCGGAAGAGCTGCGCCGGCGCGGAGCCAACGTTGTCGCAACACAAGTGCAGCGCCAGCGCGGGGCGGCGCAGGAAGTCGCGGCCGATGTGCCGCGCCGGAGCGGATCCGATAGCGCCGCGACAGAAGTGCCGCGCCAGCGCGGAGAGGCCGCACAGAAAGGCCGCTATGTGCCGGCGCACGTACGACGCGCGGTGTGGCAACGAGACGAACATCGCTGCGCATTCGTCGATGATCGCGGTCAGCGCTGCCGCGAGCGCAGCGGACTGGAGCTGCACCACGAAACCGCTTTCGCAAAGGGTGGCCCGCCCAGCGTAGCCAACCTGTCGCTGCGCTGTCGCCCCCACAACGCCCTCGCTGCCGAAGCAGACTTCGGTGCGGCGTTCATGCAGCGAAAAGGGGGACGAGCGGGGTAGGGGGCCGTTCCCTCCCGAACCAGCGCACGTCAGCCGGAGCGATCGTCGCGGCGCTGTTCGAGGGAAGGCCAAGCGTTCGCGGCGCCGTGGTCCCTGCCTGTCGGACCTTGGCTGCGTGGTAGCGATTCCGCCGGCCAAGCCGGATGGCCACAATGCAAGACACTCACCCAAGCGAAAGATCCCCTCCCCCTCCAAGCTCTCCCCTCATCACTCCCGCCCACCGCTCACGGCTCAGCCCACACTCCAATTCCCTCTGCCCCCTGCGCTCGCGCTCCTCTTCAGATCGATGGCAACAGTGCAGCGCGCAGCAGTGCAGCAGAAGAGGGGCGCGCCGCCACGACGCACCCGCGCACCCCGCGGCCCAGCGCGAGATTAGCGGCCCAACGCGCACCAGGGACGCGACCCAAACCAAATATCAGCTAGAAGCGGCCTACTGCCGAACCATCGCGGCGTTGGTGCCCATCTCTTCGGCGTCGACGTTGCCGGATTTGAGATCGAGGCTGGAGCCCTCGGGGGGGTTGAAGGGTGCGCGGCCGACCTGCACAGTGCTGAGGCTGGGGATCCACCAGGCGAGGGCGTACTGACGGAACCAGTACCACCACACGCTGGACTCGATCAGGCGCGCGTCGATCTGCGGAGCCATTTCGTAGTGCAGTTCCTTGAGCTTCGTCCAATGCACCCCGGGGTATTCGTGATGCGCGGCGTGGTAGCCGTTGTTGAAGAGCAGGAAGTTCAGCGTGGGGCTGCTGAAGCTACGGGAGTGGTTGTGCTCGGACCAGGGGTCGGCGTTCACGTGCTGCTCGTAGTTGAACAGCATGATCGTCCACAGCGCGAAGAGCGCTGGGATCAAGCAGCACAGCGCCCAAGTCTGGAAGCCGAGCTTGAGGCCGTGCAGCCAGATGGACGTTGACAGCAGCGCCGCGTGCGCACCGATCCAAGTGAAGTATTGGATCAGGATGCGGCGATACAGCTTGGGGTTCTTCTCGCGCGCTTTGTCGATGAACTCTTTGGTGGGCGCGGACTGGTAGTAGCTGGACACGAAGGGGTAGATCAGAGCGACCCAAAAGCTGTGCTTCTTGGAGTAGCGCCAGGTGATGGTGGCGTCGCCGGCCTTGTTCACGAACTTGTGGTGGTTCAAGTTGTGCGTGGGGATCCAGGCGAAAGTGGGGTAGCCGTAGAAGACCGACAGGATGATGCCGAAGGTCTCGTTCGCCTGCTTGCTCTTGAAGGTGGGGCAGTGGTTGTGGTTGTGCGCCATGACGCCGCAGGCGAGTGCGAAGTAGGCGGAGACCCAGAACAGGTACGGGGCCAGCTCCGGTCGCGCGATCTGCAGCCCAACGAGCGCAGCCGCCATAGCGACCCAAAGTAACGAACGGTAATCAGCAGCGAATCGCAAGCCCATGGCTTCCTCCGGGGACGAGAGCTGCCACGAAAATGGGCGTGGGTCACGCAGTTGGCCAAAAAAAGACAACAAATACGCGGGGGTAGGCGCGAAGCGGCCTATGCACCCGGGCGGGACTTGGCCCCGAATCGACAAACATTTCCGCTGCTTATCCGTCAGCGACGGCATGACGGTTTGCAACTGCTAACTTGATCAAGGTCAAGTGTGAGAGCGGCGTCTATCAGGCCGGCCGGGGCTCGACGCGGCCCGCGCGTCAGTGATCGCCCTCGAGCAGCACGCCCTTGTTAGCGTGGATGCCGTCCCCGCGCCCCTGGCCGGGCGCGCCGTTGATGGGCTTCTCGTGCCACCACTGGAAGCGCTCCAACCCGTGGTGAAAGGACGCCACGCGCAGGTGCGTGTCGGTGACGCGCACGACGGCAAAGCTGTGGCGATCGTGCTTGGCGGCACCAACGTTGTACACGTCGTGGCCGAGGTGCCGGTAGCGACCCGAGGCGTGATAGTGCCCGTGGAAGAACGCAACGACGTTGTAGTTCTTGACCGCATCCAACAAGCGTTCGGGGTGGCCGTCTCGGTTGAACCAATTGTCGGAGTACGGGCCGCGAAACGGGAAGTGGAAGTAGATCACGATGGGACGCGCTTTGCCAACGGCCTCGAGGTCTTTGTTCAGGAAGCGGCCGGCCCGCTCGTCGGGTGCTTCGCCCAGGCAGATGACGTGCAGATCGTCCCAGTCGAAGGAATAGAAGTGGTCGCCGTGGCGCTCACGAATGCGGTCGAGCACGTGCCAGCCTTCTGCCTTGTCGTGGTTGCCGTGGCCTTCAAATACTGGGTAGTCGAGCAAGCCGTCGCCGCCGTTGAGTCCGTAGAATAAGACGAAGTGGCGCCACTGCCACGGAATGCCGCGCTCAGTGAGATCGCCGGAGATGAGCACGCCGCGGGGGCGCGCAATGGTGTCGCCGAACGGGGAGGTGCGCCCCGGCATCGCATTCATGGCGCGGATGGACTGCTGATTGACGAGCTCCACGCCGCGCGGGTGTTTGACGGGATCGTGAAGTGCGCCGCTCAGGGTGTGTTCGTCTGAGTCGAAGCCAAGGTGCGTATCGGAGGCCACGATGAAGGTGACGTCGAGGCCACCGACGCGCTTTTGGCTACGCGGCTTTTCGAACTTGATGGCCGAGCTAACGCCCAGGCTCGGCGGCGGACTGCTGGGCTCGGCGTTGTGCTTACGCCACGCCCATCCGCCAGCACCCAGCGCCAGGAGCGCAGTGACGGCAGCAAGCAGGTGTAGGGTGCGGCGCGACATCCGGCATACGCGTAGTGCGCTTGGGTCAGTCGCGCCAGGTCGCAGCACATCTTTTACGCGCGCGCATCAGAGCACCATGGGTGTGCGGCCGCTGAGCAAGACGTCCCACCACTTGAAGGTGAGGGCCAGGACGTGGTCGAGCTGCCAGGTGCCGCTGTCGATGGACTCGCCGCTTCTGCGCGGCGTCGGTTTCAGGGTGTCGTCGGGCAGGCAGTAGGCCGCAAGCTCAGTGCTCTGCAGCAAGTGCAGCACACCCTCGGAGAACCCGCCGCCAGCATAGGCAATCACGCCCGGCATGCGCAGCGCACGCAGATCATCGAGGGCGTAGGGGATCTTTTCGTCCGCCGTGCCGCTGGAGTCCTGGCTCTTGCATTCGATCACCAATGCGGCGCCAGAGGTCGGTTCGAGCACGAGCAGATCGACCCGGCGCTGCTTGCCGATGATGGAGGTGCCAATCGGCACTTCCTCGTACAAGTGAATGCCGCGCTTCGCGTATGCGGCGAGCAAGTAGCGCGCGATCAAGCGCTTGTATTCGTTGCCGGTCACGCTGCCGCCTCTAAGCGCCAGCTGGTTTTTTTGGGGGTTGCACGCACTTTGGCCCATCGTACAGGCATTGGAGCGCCTGCGCACCGGCGACGAAAGCGCAGATCGATTCTGCAATCGCCTGTCAAACCTGCGGCTTGTCGCCGCTGGCGATGAACGGGCGCCCGCCGTGCACGTGAGGTGAACCCGGAAGCACGGTCCGCTGGAAATTCACGCTCTGGCGCTCGAGGGGCAGCCAGGTTTTCCGGCTGACGTTGGCTCTGGCAAAGAGCTGCGCGACATAGGTTTGGGGCACGCGGGTTTCGGCGTAGATGTCGAAGATCACCATGCGGCCGCCGGGTTCAAGGAGGCGCAGCACGCGGTCGACGGCGGCTTCCCAGTCGGGAATGACGGTCAAGCCCAGAGTGCACAGCGCGCGATCGGGACGCTTATCACCGAGCAAAGGCGTCAGGTCCGCCGCCTCGAGTTGCTGCACGTCGCCTCGGAGCAGTTCGATCTGACGATAGCCGTGACGGTACACGCGGCGGTGCGCCACCTCGAGCATGCCCGCTGAGAAATCAACGCCGACAACCCTGCCTTCCGGGCCCAGGTTGGCGACGAGCTGCGCGAAATTTTGACCGGTGCCACAGGCGACATCGAGCACGCGGCTATCGGCGGAGAGCCTGAGCGCGTCTGCGATCTGTTTTCGATACGGCCGGTAGGTGCGCTCGATAGCCAGATCGTACACGCGGGAAAAGAGATCGTAGTAGCTCATGGGGTTGTGTGACGCGTGGTGCCACCACTGCCGCAACGCGGTGACCCAGGGGAATCGGGCGTCCGTCCGTCGCGGCGTTTTTCAAGGCGACGGAGTCGGCGTGCCGCGCAACCAGCGCTCGACGGCATCCATTGCATCGATGGTCAGCTGGCCGACTTCTCGGGCGATGTTCCGCACGTGGAGGCGAAACTGTGCGCCGAAGGTGACAGCCTCCGCGAAGTCGGCGCTGAACCCCGGCGGCGCCAGACCTAGATCGACGACTTCGGAGGAAACCAGCGTGATGGCGGTCGGCTGGCGAGTCGGTGGGGGGGAGGCTGACGTCGGTGCGGGAGCCGGAGCAGCGGGCTTGGGCTTTTCGCACTTGACGGTGGCGGTCAGGGGTGGAGGCGTGACGGATGGAGTCGTCGTGGTGACCGGAACCGACGCTGGCGGGATCTCCGAACAACTCGCGGTCGAAGTCGCCAGCGGCGGGAGTGGGGAGCAGGCGTCGTCATCCGTGGCGTTGTGGTCGGCCGCTTCGGAGGGGAGCGGGGCCTTGATCCAGGGCCTGGTGCGGCGCAGCTCGTCGATGAAGTCTTCGCCGAGGCCGATGATGGTGTTCGCGTGGGCGCTGGGGATGCGCGACGACGGCGGCGGACACAGCTCAAGGTGGTCGCTGTCTCCGCGTCGCACAATCACACCGAGGGGTCGGGCTGCACCGGGATCGGAAGTCAGTTCGGAGCTCGTCATGCTTGCCTCCCGCGCCACCACGGGGCGGCGCCCCTACAGGCATGGCCGAAGACGCGGGGCTGGGGCAAGAAAACGTCCGCCCGTCGCCGCCGCGCGGCGCAGCGAAATCGCCCGGATCCGCGCGAAGTAGCGCCCATTGGCCACGCCGTCGCTGCGCCGACGGTTCAGGCGAAGTTGCAGCCGCCCACACCGCCGCCGCCACCGCCACCGCACAGGCGCTTCACGCCCGCAGCGCGTCGTACAGGCTTTGAGACGAGCGCGCACCGGCGTCCGTCAGGCGCTGTTTGCTCATGGCGATGGCCTCGGCGTTGATATCCGAACCGAGGAAATGCCGTTGCAGGGTGGTTGCGGCCACACCGACGGAGCCCGACCCCGTGAAGGGATCCACGACGACGTCGCCTTCGCTGCTGCTCTGGCGGATCAAGATCTCTGAGACCTGCGGGGGCTTCTCTGCGGGATACCCGCCACGGATACGCGGCACTTCGAGCACATCGGGAATCGACAGATCTGTCAGGCGGCGTTTGCCCTTCTCGAAAAACAGAATCAGCTCGTAACGTGAGCGATAATGGTAGCCCATGCCGATCTTGCGTTTGTCCCAGATCAGCGGCTTCCAGAAGCGGAAGCCGGCGGCCTCGGCTGCGGGCTTGGCGACGAACATCGTCTCTTGATCGCAGAACAAGTAGAAATGCGTGTGGTTGCGCAGCACGCGGAATGCCTCTGCGAATAGCTCCGGGAAGCGTGCATTTGGGAAAATGGCAAACCACTCGTTGCTGCTGGCCTTGCTGCGCTTGAGTCGCGTGGTGGTGCCGACGGCACGATGCTTTTCCAAGGACTCGTAGGCTGGGTCGGTGACGAGCAGGTCGATGCTTTCGGTGGCGAGGCTGCGCAGGAACGCGACGGCGTCTTGCTGCTGCAGCGTGAACTCCACCTGACTGCGATCCGTATGCACCGGGGGTACGGGACCGGGATGGGTCAGGCGGAACTCGGTTTCGCGGGTGTCGTGGGCTGCGTCGGACATCGTGGGATCAACGTCTAGCACTGAGCGTGCGTGCAGTCGCTTCTTGTCGGGACGAGCTCGGACATTCTTTGTCATGCGGGCGCCGGTCCTGGCTTGGGGGCTTTCGGCGCTTTCAGTTCTGGCGATGCGGCCAAGGCGAAGCGATAACGGCGGCGCTTTTTGTCTTTGCCAGTGAGCTGCAGCTGCACGGACTCCCCCAAGCGACATAGCGGCGAGCCGTCTTGGCGGAACAGCGCCACGCCATCGTCTTCGGCCCGTACCGCCGCGCCCAGCGCTTCGGCAATGTCACTATTGTAGGCTTTCACCTCCAGGGGTGGGTCGTCGAGCAGCACGTGCAGCTTGTTGCGGGCGACGCCGAGCACCGTGCCTTGAAAGCGTCGCTTTTCGGCGGGCGCCGACAGCAGCGCGTCAAAGACCTGCTGCAGCACGTGCATATTTGCGTCGCGGGTGAGCTGCTTTTGCAGATCCTTGGAACGGTTCGCCGCCTCAAGCACGGCATCGCGAAGCGCGACGCCGGAAGCGGCGCCCGGCGCATCCAGGGTGCGTCCGCTGACCCGTTCCATCAACTCGCGATGCAGGTACACGCCGACAATCTCGCGCATCGGCGCCGAGAATCGCGCGTAGACCTCCGCGCCCACGCCGAAATGCGCGCCAGGCTCAGCACTGAACGCCGAGCGCCCAGTCTTGAGCATGGTTTGGCGGTGCACGGCCAGGGCAACACGCTCTAAGGCGCCGCTGCGGGGAAGCGCGTCCAGCCACTCGGAAAGACTGCGATCGTCCGGGCGCCTTCGCCACACGCGGGCGTCGAGTTGGTGCAAGTCGACCAGTTGCTCGAGCAGGGCGTCGAGCTCGGCCAGGGTTTCGGTGTCTGGTCCCGAGTGAATGCGAAAAATGGGTTCGACGGCGTCATTCGGGGTGTCCCCGTCTTTTAGTTTGCGCGCGCCTTCGACGTTGCACAGCAGACTGATTTGCTCGTTGTATTTTTCGACGGGCAGACGAAGCTCTCGCGCGATCACGGCCTTGCCGTTTGTGATGCCCACGCGCACTTCCGTACGCCGGAAACGCACCACGTTGCGCTCCTCGGCGCGGTCCATGCGTAGCTGTCCTACCGTCCGAAGTAGCGCCAGGCTTTCGGCAAAGGGCTCGCGATGCAGCGGATGCTCTTCCGGCGCGGCGTAGAAGTCCTCCACGTCTTCAAATGCCAGCTTGGCTTGGCTGAAGATCCGCGCGTGTGTGATGCGGGTCTCCCGGACGGAGCCGTCCCCGTCCAGATGCATGCGGAAAACCACGGCGCGCCGCGGCACCCTGGCATTGAGCGAGATGGCGCCTTCGCTCAAGCTGCGCGGTAACATCGGGATGCAGTACCCCGGCAGGTAGAAGCTGCTGCCGCGCTTGAGGCCTTCGTCGAATAAGGGCCCACCGGGCACGACGAAGCTGCCGGCGTCCGCGATGGCGTAGTCAACCCGGTAGCCGTCTCGGCTGCGTTCCACGTACACGGCCTGGTCCAAGTCGCGGGTATCGCGCCCGTCGATGGTGACGAAGGGCAGACCGCTGAGGTCCATCAGCGCTGGGTCGGAAAGTGCCGCCTCGGAAACCGCTCGATTCGCGGCGGCGCTGACTTCCGGCGGGAACTCCGGCGAGAGACCATGTTGTTCCGCGATTTTTTCCAGGGCCGCGCGCATGCGGACATCCTGCCGCTCGTGGCCCCCCGGGAAAAGGTGTTCAGTGCGGGGCGCCTTTTTTTTGCGGCCTGCTGCGCGTATCCTGAGAGTGCACGTTCAGGCGTGCGCCATGGCCGGAACTGATCCACCACCAGATAGAGTCCCTGACCTATCGCCTCCGAGCGAGTGGGAAGAGACAGATACGATCACTGGCACCGGAAAATTGAAGGCACGCTGGGCGGAGGTGGTCGCCAAGACAAGCGAGCCACCGGACGTTCCGATCTTCAAAGCGCCGCTTCAGGCGGGGCGCAAGGTCGGACGCTACACATTGGTCACACGCCTGGCCAAGGGCGGCATGGCGTTCGTTTGGATGGCTTGGCGGCGCCGCTCCACCGGCAAGCAGGAAGTGATCGCCCTCAAGACACTGTTGCCAAGCCTGAGCCATGATCAAGGGTTTGTGCATATGTTCTTGGACGAGGCGAAGCTGCTCTCGGAGATCCGTCATCCGAACGTTGTCAGCATTCGCAACGTCGGTGTGTATGGGGACATTCCCTACGTCGCTCTAGAGTGGGTGGAGGGCGATACGCTCAGTGCGCTGCTGAGAGCCCTGAACGCCAAAGGCAAAGAGGTCCCGATGGCGATTGCCCTGCGCATCATCGGAGAGTGCTGCCTCGGGTTGCATCAGGCGCATGAACTGCGAGACGCTCGCGGTGAGCACCTGAACGTGGTGCACCGAGATGTTTCGCCGTCGAACATCATGCTGTCTTCGCATGGTGACGTGAAGCTGATCGACTTTGGTGTGGCCAAGGCAAGCGAGCGTCTCGCTGAAGTGACGCGGACGGGAGTGCTCAAGGGCAAGGTCAGCTACATGGCGCCGGAGCAAGTGCTTCGCGCCACGCCGGATCGCCGCACGGACATCTGGGCTGTGGGCGTCGTGTTGTATCGCCTGATTGCGCAGCGGCTACCCTACGAGGGCGATATCCCCAGTATTGTGCGGCAGATCAAATACGGTGAGCCGGTGCCGCCGCTGCCCGCAGGCACGCCACGCCCCGTCGCGGAGATCGTGTATCGCTCGCTGGCGCGTGAGCCCCAAGACCGCTTTCAGACCGCCGCGGAGATGCGACGCGCCGTGCAATACGCCTATGCAGAAGTATGCGCGCCGGTGCCCAAAGACCAGTTTGCGCGCTTCGTGATGACGTTTTTGGGCACGACAATCCAAGCGCGACGGGAGTCATTGGCGCGCGCGCTACAGACGACCAAGCCGGGAGCGTGATCCGGCCTGCGCGCGGCTCGCGCGCCAGCACCTAAACGCGCATGTTCGGCGCGGACGCGGCCTACTGCTTGGAGTCCATGTTGCCAGTCGGCGCTGACTCGGCGGCAGGCGCGGTGGCGCCGCCATAAACCTTGCACAAGGAGTCCGCGGTATTGAGCGGTCTGCCATAGGGAAGATTCGCGCTGGCGGGCTTGATGTAGATCTGGCCGGTGCCGAGGGGCTTCGGAATGATGGCGCCTTGGGTGATGGGCTTGCCGAACCTCGCGGACTCCACGATCACGATCACGTCTTCGCCAGAAAGACGGTAGCCCCAATACGAAGCGCCCAGGGAGCCTTCGGGTGCGCCGTCGCAGGGTGCGCCCTCCGAAGAGAGCCCGAGCACGAGTTGCGACGCAGGGTTCATCTTCGGCGGTGGCCCCTGCCACGAAAGCCCCGGTGTCGTCGGACCGCCGACAACGACCGAGAGGCATTTGCAAGTCGCCGCACCCTGAGTGCTGACGAGGCGTAGGTCGTGGCGCGCGCCGAGCAGGGCCGTGTCGTTGTCGTTGAAGTCCGACATGGCCTGGCCCTTTTCGCCACCGCTGCTGTCCGTGAATTCTTCGTTCTGTTTGGCGTTTGCGTTCAAGCTCGCATTGGCATTGAGCCGCGCCCGGCAACCTGGCGCGGCGACCCCCACGAAGACCACGGCTAGGAGCAGATTTCGCACGTTTAGAAGCCTGGCACCGGAGCGGCCCCTTGGGCAACTCTTGGTCGTTTTGGGCGGCTCCGGCCGGGGAAACGCGGCCGTGCGGGTGCGGCAGCGCGACCGGCCGCCATTCCTCTATACTGCGAGGCTGTGGACCTAGACGCCCTGCGCGCACGCCTAGCGGATGCTTCCGCGCTCAGACCCGTGGGCACGGTGCGCGCCGTCACGGGTCTGGCGATCCGCGTGGCCGTACCGAGTGCTCGCGTGGGCGACATCGTAGTGATCCGCCGACGTGGCGACCCGCTATTCGCGGAAATCGTTGGATTCAACGGCGGAGAGGCCGTGGCCATCCCCT
>CBDUPW010000060.1:0-30326 GCA_965369205.1 uncultured Polyangiaceae bacterium
GAGCCGTCCCTCTGTGTCGCCTGTCGCGTGTGTGAACTCGTCTGTTCGAACGAGGCGATTACGCCGGGAGCGACGCTGTGAGTAGCACGCGGGCCAGTCTGTTGCTCGTCGGGGTCGGTGGGCAGGGTGTCCTGACCACTGCCCAAATCTTGGGCAATGCAGCTCACGCGGCGGGGCTTCCCGTGCGGGTCGGACAACTCCACGGCATGTCACAACGCGGCGGCAGCATTGAATGCACCGTACTCTTTGGACCCGGTCACTCGACTTTCTTAGGTGAGGGGGAAGCCGACTTGGTGCTGGCCTTCGAACCCTTGGAAGGGCTACGGGCAGCTTCCCGCATGCACGCTGGCACTCGGGTCTTGCTGAACGTCGACGCTATCGTGCCCTTCGAGCTGATTCGATCGGGCCGAGCCTACCCCCCGATTTCCGACGTCGTGGCGGACATCAGTGCGGTGTGCCGCGAGGTGTACACGGTAAGCGGGAGTGAGCTGGTCCGGGAGAGCGGGGCGGATCGCACACTCAACGCCGTGCTGCTCGGTGCGGCTGCGGCCCTTGGCTTCCTCCCCTTCGCAGACGCCGTGCTCGAGGAAGCCTTGGTCCTGCGCTGCGGGCAAGCGTTTGCGAAATCGAATCTCCGCGCACTCGACCTTGGGCGCAACACGGGCCGCTCACTACAGGCTCCGTTGAAAGAAGGCCACGCATGAGCGCAACGACCAGCGACACCCACTACAAGCTTGGCATCGACGTCGGCGGCACTTTTACTGACCTATTTCTGTGGTCCTCAGACGGCCTGGTGGAAACATTCAAGGTGCTCTCCACACCCAAGGACCCGTCGGAGGGCGTGCTGCACGGCTTGGATACGATCGCGAAGGCCAAGAAGATGGATACAGCGGCGTTTGCCAGCCGCGTGCGAACCATCGTGCATGGCACTACGGTGACAACCAACGCGGTACTCACGCGCAAAGGACCGCGCACTGGACTGATTACGACTCCCGGCGTCCGCGACGCGTTGGAGATGCGCCGCGGCATCCGCGAGGAGCAATACAACAACCGCTACCAAAACGTTGAGCCCCTCGTGCCACGCTATCTCCGCCTGGCTGTCGCGGGGCGTGTGGATCGTGATGGTAACGAAATCCAGTCTCTGGAACTAGAAGACGTTCGCCGGGCGGCGCGCATCATGAAGCAGGAAGGCGTGACCGCCGTGGCCGTTTGCTTCATGAACTCTTTCGCGAACCCCGCGCACGAGGCAGCCGCGGCAGAGGTGCTCAAAAGCGAGATGCCCGACGCCTTCCTGAGTGTTTCCAGCGAGCTGCTGCCCGTGATTCGCTTTTACAATCGGGTTTCCACCACGACTCTGAATGCCTTCAGTGGCCCCGTCTTGGACCGGTACTTGTCGAGTCTGACCGAGCGTTTGAGTGGATCCGGCTTTGCGGGTGTCCTGCTCATCATGCAGTCCAGCGGCGGGGTGGCGCTGCCGGAAGTGACGCGCGCCCGCCCGGCAACGACACTTCTGTCCGGACCCGCGGCGGGGCCTCGGGCGGGACTGGCGTTCGCGGAAACCACGGGTCAGTCCAGCTGTCTGGTGGTGGACATGGGTGGCACGAGTTTCGACGCCTCGCTCATGCGCGATGGTCGCGTCGAGCTCAAATCCGAAGGAGAAATCGCGCGGCTGCGCACGGCGCTGCCCATGCTCGATATCGTGACCATCGGCGCGGGCGGTGGCAGTATCGGATGGCTCGATCCCGGTGGGCTCTTGCGCATGGGGCCGCAATCTGCGGGCGCAGACCCGGGGCCTGCTTGTTACGCCCGTGGCGGCGAGTTGCCTACCTGCACGGACGCCAACGTCGTGCTCGGATTCTTGGACGCTGAAGCGTTTGCCGGCGGCGCGCTTCAACTCGATCGCGAGCGCGCTGCGCAGTCCATTCAGCGTCACCTGGCGGAGCCCCTTGGGCTCGACCTGGAAACTGCGGCGGTGGGCATGTACCGAGTGATCAACTCCAACATGGCTCACGGCGTTCGAGAGATCACCGTGAAACGCGGTTTGGATCCGCGTGAATTCCCCATGGTGGTCGCTGGCGGGGCCGGTGGCGTGCACGCCTGCCAAATCGCGAGCGAACTGGACATTCCCACCATCATCGTGCCCGCCTTCGCGTCCACGTTGTGCGCCACGGGCATGCTGCTCACTGACTTGGCACACGACTACGTGCGTTCGGCAGTGTGCACGCTCGATGCCAGCAGCTTGCCGCGTATTCTGTCGTTGGCAGACGAGATGGCCGCGGAAGGCGAGAGTTCCCTTGAACGTGAAGGCGTACCCAAAGCGAGAAGATCCCACGAAGTTGCGCTGGATGTGCGGTACCTGAAGCAGTACCACGAAGTCACGGTCCGAGTGCCCCGCGACGCGCTCGTGGATCGCGTTCTGGAGCGGATCAGTGAGCCATTCCACCAGGAGCACGACCGGCTCTACGGCTACAATCTGCGCGAGGAAGGCACGCCGCTTCAGTTGATCAACGTGCGCGTACGCTCCGTCGGCAGCGTGGACCAACCGGACTTGCCCAAGATTGCGCTAGGCGGTGCAGACTGCAGCGCGGCGCGCAGCGGAGAGCGTCGCGCATTCGTGCCGGAACGGGAGAGATTCGAAACCGTACCGGTGTTCGACGGGCAGCGTCTATGCGCGGGCAACGAAGTGGTGGGCCCCGCGCTGATCGAACGCAGCGACACGACGTTCTTCGTCACAGCGGATTACACCGCTCGCATTGATCAGTACGGCACGGCAGTCATCCAAAGAACGGCAGGTGCAAAATGAGCAGTGATGTGGAAATCGACCCGGTGCTGGTCAGCATCCTGGGGCGCGCGCTGCGAGCCATCACGGATGAGATGAGCGTCAGCGTGGAGAAGACCGCTCGCTCTCCCATTCTGTGCGAAGCGCGAGACTTCGTTACGGGGCTCTATGACGCTGAAGGACGCATGCTGGAGCAAACGGAGAACCTGCCCATTCTCAGCTTCTCGCTCTCGCCAGTATGCGAACACATCGCCAAGCTCTTCCGGGGCAACATCTTCCCCGGAGACGTATTCTTCCACAACGACGTCTTTTCTCTCGGCAATCAGAATAACGACGTCGCGGCGTTCAAACCCATATTCATCGATGACCGGCTGGTGGCGTGGGCTGCCTGCAAGGGGCACCAAGCGGACATCGGGGGCGCGGTGCGCGGGGGGTACAATCCAAACGCGACCGAAGTGTGGCAAGAAGCTTTGCGCATCCCGGCTGTCAAAGTCGTGGAACGAGGCAAGCTGCGCCAGGACGTTTGGGATCTCATCTTCGCGAACATCCGGCTCAACATCGTGCAGGAAGACATGCGCGCGCAAATGGGCTCGTGTACCGTTGGCGAGCGACGCCTGCAGACGTTGATCAAGAAGTATGGCTTCGAAGTCTTCGAAGCCCACAAACAAGCGCTCTTCGACTCCACACAGAAGATGATGGAGGCGGAAATTCGTACCATTCCAGTGGGCGAGTACCGGGGAGAGGCCAAGGTCTACTACGACGGCAAGAACCTGGGGTCCCAGTACACGATCCGCGTCAGGATTCAGGTCGACGACGCGCACATCACATTCGATTACTCGGACACGGACGCGCAAACCCCGGGCTTCGTAAACGGAACCTTTACTTCTAGCGCTTCGGCGACGGTGCTGACGTTCCTGCAGATGGTCAACCCGAATATCCCGCACAACCACGGGATGCTCGCCCCCATCGACATTGTCATTCCTGAAGGCACATTGCTCAACGCCGCTTATCCCGCGGCGACCACCTTTGGCAATCACCTCTGCCCGCCCAATGCGGATGCAATCATTCGCGCCCTCGCGCCGGTCATTCCGGAGCGCGTCACGGCGGGCTGGAATCAGCTTTTGTGCTCGCTGTCCACTGGCGTCGACGATGAACGAGATGACACCTACGTGGACATCTTTTTTATGGGACTCAAGGGCGGGTCGGGGGCCACGAGTGTCTGCGACGGTTACGATCACATCGGCATGATCGATGCTTCGGGGGGCGTGCTCGATCAGGACTACGAGATGTTCGAGCAGATGACGCCGCACTTGCTGATCGAACACGAGTTCTTGTGCGATTCGGCGGGTCCCGGCAAGTATCGAGGTGGTCTGGGCGTGCGCTCCCGCTACAAGGTGGGCGGCAGCGGGACGAAGGTCGTGGTGTTCGGCGACGGGGATGTGGAACCGTCCTTCGGACTACTTGGTGGCGGCTGTGGAACGTTGAACAAGATCGAGCTCGTATTCCCGGACGGCGTCCGGCGCACCGCGCTGAGCAAAGACCTGCTGGAGGAGGTTCCCGCGGGCACCGAGTACCTTCAGGAAGCAGGAGGTGGCGGGGGCCATGGCCCGCCGACGGCGCGCCCGGCGGACACAGTCGCGCGCGAGGTGCGTGACGGACTCATCTCCGTCGCGGCAGCTCGAGAGCACTACGGCGTCGTGCTGGACGCCACCAGCTTTGAAGTCGACGCAAACGCGACGGCGGCAGCGCGCCGCGAGGGCGGCTGATGGAATTCGCGTTATCTGAAGAACAGCAGCAAGTGCAAAGGACCTTTCGCGAGTTTTCGCTGAAGGAAATCCGCCCCCAGGCGCGCGCCTTGGATGAACACCCGGAGTTTCCCCGGGCGCTGTTCCAGAAGGCAGGTGAACTTGGCTTCTTCGGTATGCGCTACCCCGAGCCCGAGGGATCCGGCGCCAGTGTTCTGACCTACGTGCTCGCTGTCGAGGAGTTGGCCTGGGGCAGCCTGGCCGTGGCCGCCGCCTGCACGATGCAGTCCTTGATGGGCACACATTTTCTTCATCGCTTTGCGCCGGCCGAGATCCGAGAGCGCCTGTTGACTGCCGCATTCAAGGGTGAACGGGTTGGCACCATCTGTATGACGGAACCGAATGCTGGCAGCGATTTGCTGGCGATGCGGACGTGCGCAACGGAGCGAGGCGGCAAGTACACCCTGACGGGATCCAAAACCTGGATCACGTCGGCTCCGGTCGCCGACTTCTTCACCGTTCTGGCCCGGACAGGAGAAAAGTCCCTTGGAGTGTTCTTGGTGGAGCGTGGGGCGCCGGGGCTCAGCATCGGCAAGAAGATCGACAAGCTGGGTGTGCGTGCGTCCTTGACCAGCGAGGTGTACTTGGAGGACGCGGAGGCCACCTGCGTCTTGGGCGACCCAACCCAAGGCACGAGTTACCTCAAGGAAATCCTGGCGGAGATCCGGGTGATGACCGCGGCGCTGGCGCTAGGGCTGGGGCGCGCGGCCTTTGAAGAGGCGCTCGCCTGGGCCGCCGAAAGGAAACAGTTCGGCAAGCCGATCGCACACCATCAGGCCGTCGCCGCGCATCTGGCGGAGATGGCGGTGCAACTCGAGGCGGCACGCCGCCTCACGTATTGGGCCGCCTGGCGCAGTGACCAAAAGCTGAGCAACGCGAAGGAGGCTTCGATGGCAAAACTGTTCGCTTCCGAGGCGGCACATACCATTTGTGATCGCGCTGCCAGGGTCATGGCCAGCTACGGGTTCTCTGCGGAGAGCGGCGTGCAGCGCTATCAACGCGACGCTCAGTTCTTGCTCATTGGCGGCGGGACGTCGGAGATCTTGCGGGTGAACATCGCGAGGGAGCTGTCATGAACAAGCGAGTGCGCGTGCTCATCGCCAAACCCGGACTCGACGGGCACGATGTGGGCGCCAAACTCGTGTGCCGCGCGCTGATGGCCGCGGGCATGGAGGTGATCTACAGCGGGCTACGCCAATCGCCGCTGGCTGTCGCCCGGACCGCGCTGCAGGAGGACGTGGACGTGATTGGGCTCTCGATTCTCTCCGGCGCGCATCTGCCCCTCGTCGCGAAAGTTCGCGACGCAATGCAGCGCGAAGGTGTCGCAGACAAGCTACTCATCGTGGGCGGGAACGTGCCCCGCTCGGATCACGAAGCTCTGCGCCAGTCCGGCGTTGCCGAGGTGTTTCCCACGGGCACGCCGTTTTCGAAAATCGTCAGTTTCCTTCAACGGGAGGTTTCACGATGAACGACAAACCGCCGCGCAAAGTCGTGTGGGAATCCGACATCGAGATCGAGCCCGTCTACACGCCCGCCCTGTTGGCCAAGAGCGGTGGTGACGGTGAGATTGGCGAGCCAGGCGAATACCCCTTCACGCGCGGCATCCATGCCGAGATGTATCGCAAGCGTCCGTGGACCATGCGCCAATACTCCGGTTTCGGCACGGCAAAGGAGACCCACGAGCGCTTCCTCTACTTGATCGCGAACGGGCAGACGGGGTTGAACGTCGCATTCGACCTGCCCACTCAGTGCGGCTTGGACTCAGACGATCCGATGGCGGAGGGTGAAGTTGGGCGCGTCGGCATGGCCGTCGACACCCTTGCAGACATGGAGGAGGCCTTTGACGGCATCGATCTGAACCGCATCACCGTGTCGCTCACCATCAACGGAGCGGCGGTCCCGATCATGGCGATGTACTTCGCGATGGCGGAAAAGCGCGGGTTTGCACTGACGGAGCTGCGCGGAACCGCCCAAAACGACATTTTGAAAGAGTTCATCGGGCGCGGCACCTGGATATTCCCCGTGCAGCCGTCGATGCGCTTGGTGGGCGACAGCATCGAGTTCTGCGCAGAGCATGTCCCGCGCTACAGCCCTGTGAGCGTCTGCGGCTACCATGTGCGCGAATCCGGCGCGACGCCCGTGCAGGAGATGGCCTACGGACTTGCGATCGCCTGCGCATACGTGGACCACGTCAAAGCGCGGGGACTGTCCGTGGACGATTTTGCAGGCGGGCTGTCCTTTAACTTCAACATCCACGGAAACATTTGGGAGCAGGTCACGAAGTTCCGGGCGGGGCGCCGCTTGTGGGCGAAGATCCTCAAGGAGAAGTACGGCGCGCGTGCGCCTCGCACCATGCAACTGCGCATGATCGCTGGCGGTGGTGGTGGCGGGCTTACGATCCAGCAACCCGAAAACAACATCGTGCGCGGCGCCTACTACGCACTGATCAGTGCACTGTCTGGGACGCAGACAATGGCGCTGTGTTCCTTCGACGAGGCGTACACCATCCCGAGCGAACATGCGGCACGATTGTCTTTGCGCACGATGCAGATCTTGATGCACGAGATGGGCCTATGCGACACCGTGGACCCGCTCGGTGGCTCGTACTTCGTGGAGAGCATGACCAACGAGATGGAGCGCCGCATTGCGCAAGAGATCGCGCGCTTGGACAAGGAGGGCGGCATCGTGAACGCTGTCGCCGAGGGGCGCGTGCAGGCAGAAGTGAATCGGCAAGCCTTTGAACACGAACGCAAGCTTCAAAGCGGCGAGATCTCGAAGGTGGGAGTGAACTGCTTCATGGAGGAGGAGCAGGAACGTCCCGTCGAATTTCATCCGTACCGGGAGGAAGAGGCCCGCACGCAGATCCAACGTCTGCACGAGATCCGTCAGAAACGCGATGCGTCTGTCGTGGACGCTTCACTTGCCGCCCTGCGCCGTGACGCCCAAGAAGGAAGAAACGTCATGCCGGCCACGCTCAGCGCAGTCCGCGCCTACGCCAGCGTCGGCGAAATCTGCAGCGTGCTCAAGGAAGTCTTCGGCACCTACCAGGAACCGATTCGGTTCTGAAAGTCACAGCATGCCTTCGCCACAGGATGACAGACCCGTCGTGATCAGCGTCGAGCAGGCGCTCAGCATGAGCTACGCCACGCTCCGCTTTGCGCATTTGGGCTGGCGTGTGATTCGCGTAGAAGCAACGGCGAGCGGAGGGAGGAAAACTCCCGGGGACCCCAATCGCTACATCGGGCGCCCCGTCGCCGGAGCGGATCGACACAGTTACTTCGTCGCCCCCAACGTCGCAAAAGAAGCCATTGCCCTCAACTTGAAGGAAGAACGCGGACGGGTGACGTTGCGCCGGCTGATCACGGAGCTGCGGGCAGACGTCTTCTGCACCAACACCATGCCCTCACGTCACCAGACTCTCGGTCTGGACTACGCGACCTTGGCGGGGATCAGACCCGAATTGGTGTGGTGCTGCATCTCGGCGCTCGGTCTGGCCTACCCAAACGTGCCCGGATACGATCCCGTGCTTCAAGCCTTGACGGGCTATATGGACTTGACCGGAGAAGCGGACGGGCCGCCGCTGCAATGCGGGCCACCCATCATCGACCTGAAGGCCGGCGATGAAGCGTTCACTCAAGTGATCCTGGCGCTTTATGAGCGACACAGCTCCGGGCGCGGCAAGAGCATCGACATTTCGATGGCGCAAGTCGCGACCAGCTGGCTGATGACATTCCTTCCGATGTTGGACATGGGCAGCTCAGCCGCCGAGGTCCGTCGCAGCGGCAACCAGCATCGTCAATTCATTCCCACCAACGCCTACCCGACCCGTGACGGATTCGTATACATGGCCGTCGGCAGCGACGCGCAGTGGCAGCGCCTGGTTCAAACTCCGCTTTTTGCAAGTTTGGCCCAGGCGGATCTGGAAAAGAATGAGGGGCGGCGCGCGCGCAAAGACTGGCTGCACGGCGCCATCGCCGACCTCACGCGCCAGCACGACACCGCCCAGGTAGCGTCGTGTCTGGCGGAGTCTGCCATCCCGCACGCTCCCATCACGGCCATTGATGGCGTGATGGGGCTGGAGTTCGTCGCCCCCGCGCTGCTGCGGACGCATGCGCCGGACGGCAGAGAAATCCGTCTGCCACCGCCCGCCGTGGGCACTCCCTGGTTGGAAAAGAACGGTCAAGACATGCCGTTCGCGCCCTCCTATGGTGAGCATACGCGTGATGTGCTCGCCGAGGCAGGCGTGACCGCTTCCGAAATCGACAAACTGGTTCGAGATGGCGTTGTCGCCTGAACCGAGGAGACACACTCGATGACGAGCTTCGACTACCTCCGGCCCTCCACTTTGGACGAAGCATTTGCTCTGATGCATTCGACCGCCGATGCACGTTTTGTAGCCGGCGGCACGGACCTGCTGCTGCGGATCCGCGACGGAAAGATCAAGCCCACAGCGCTCATCTCACTGCGCGGCGTGAAGGAACTCGACGGCATTTCCCTCGATTCGGGTGTGCGCATCGGGGCCATGACGCGCGTTGCCGATCTGCTGGACCACGCAGAGCTCGCTCGGCGCTTTCCCGTCCTGCATCAGGCGGCGAAGACGCTGGGAAGTGCGCAGATCCGAAATGTGGCCACCATCGGAGGCAACTTGATCAATGCGTCCCCCTGCGCCGACATGGCGCCCGCGCTGCTGGTGCACGACGCGCGCGTGGTGCTGCAAAACGGTCAGGCCGAAAGAGAACTCAGCCTGGAGGAACTGTTTGTGGCTCCGGGTGAAACCCGACTGTTGCCGGGCGAGCTATTGACGGCGATCTTGCTGGACGCAGCCCCGGCCTCGCGCAGAGCCAGCTTCACAAAGATCCGCCGTGTGAGCATGGATATCAGCATTGCCAGCGTGGCGGTGTCCCTGGATCTCGATGGTCGTCGCTGCGTGCGCGCGCGCGTGGCGGCTGGTTCCGTCGCTCCACGGCCGGTCCGACTGCACGAAACGGAGCGCCTGCTGCAAGGCAAAGATCTGGACGCAGAGTCGTCTACGGCGGCGGCCGCCCTTGCCAGCGAGGAAGTCACGCCCATCACGGATCTGAGAAGCACAGCGGAGTACCGAAGACACATTGTGGGTGCGCTGGTGAAGCGCACCGTCGACCAGCTGCTGAACGGAGAGATGGCATGAGAGTGGAGTGCGCTTTCACTGTAAACGGACAGGCCGTGAGTGCTTACGTCAAGCCAAGCGCGCGTCTCATCGATGTGCTGCGCGGCCCACTCGGACTCACTGGCACCAAAGAGGGCTGCGGCAACGGTGAATGCGGCGCCTGCACCGTGATCGTGGACGGCCGTGCGGTCAACGCTTGCCTGTTTCCGGCCATGGAAGCCGTCGGGCGCGAAGTGATCACCGTGGAAGGCTTGTCCGGCCCGGGCGGGGAGCTGTCGAGGGTGCAGCGCGCGTTTGTCGAGGGCGGCGCGATCCAATGTGGCTTTTGCAGTCCCGGTATGATCATGAGCGCGACCGCGCTTTTGGGCAAGACGCCGGAGCCGACCGAAGAGGAGGTGCGCGACGCGCTCCTGGGCAATCTGTGCCGCTGCACCGGCTACGCACAGATCGTCGACGCAGTCCGTGCGGCGTCAAAGCGGGTGCCCAAGCAAGGGGACGCACAATGAAGGACCTGGACTACGTTGGCAAACCGCATACGCGGGCGGACGCTGCGGACAAGGCTGCCGGGCGCGCGTTCTACATCCAGGACCTGGTGCGCCCCGGGATGTTGCACGGCAAGATCAAGTTTGCAGAGCACGCCCACGCGCGGATCCGCCATATCGATGTGTCGCGAGCGGAGCGACTGCCCGGCGTTCGCGCGGTCATCACCGCCTACGACACGCCGGAGCTGCGCATTGGATTTTTACGCGACAACTTTGCGCTTAAGAGAGACGTCGTGCGCCAACAGCGAGACGAAGTGGCGGCCGTCGCGGCGATCGACCCGGATATCGCCGCAGAGGCCGTGGAGCTCATTCGCGTGGAGTACGAGCCGCTCCCGGCGGTGTTCACTCCGGAAGACGCCCTCGCCGAGGGCGCGGTTCTCGTTCATGAAACGGACGCCGCGGGCAAGCCGCGCAAAGACAATGTCTTGCCGGTCAGCGTGCACCATGAGTCCGGGGATTTGGCCGCGGCAGAACGCGCGTCGAAGCACATTGCGGAAGGTGAGTATTCCACGCCGCTGATTCAGCAGAGTTGCATGGGCACGGCGGGCTGCATTGCGGAACTCGATGTGGCGGGCAACTTGACGCTGTGGGCGAAGACGCAGATCCCGTTTCTGGCGCAGCGGGATTACAACCGTGCCTTGGAGGCCATGGGGCTACGCGACCGCAACGCTCGGGTGATCGTGCCGTGTTTGGGCGGCGGCTTCGGCACTGGGCTCGACACCCACGCCTACGAATACATCGCGATCCTGCTGGCGCATCGCAGTGGTCATCCCGTGAAGATCGTGTACACGCGGGAGGAAGAGTTCGCGAACCTGTCGCCGCGGCAGTCCGCTCGCGTGCGCATTGTGGCCGGTTGCGACGCAGGCGGAAAACTCACGTTCCGGCGTCTGCAGGCGCTTCAAGACAATGGCGCGTACACGTCCTGGGGCGCGACCTACCCGACCGTGATGTTGCTTCCCGCCACTTCTCTATATCGCGTGGACGCCGTGCATTTCGATGCCAAACTCGTCTACACCAACAACACCTACTGCCAAGCCATGCGCGGCTACGGCAACCCCGAGGTGACCTGGCCCATCGAGAACACCCTCGACGAGCTCGCCGAAGCCGCAGGCATTGATCCCTTCGAGATGCGCATGAGAAACCGCAACCAGCCCGGCGAGGTCACGCCCATGGGCCTCAAAGTCACGACCTGTGGCCTTGGTGAGTGCCTGGAGGCCACCGCGCGCAAACTCGACTGGGAAAGCAAGCGTGGCAAGCAGCGCGGCACGAAGCGCGGCGTGGGCATGGCCTCCCTGGTGCACGTTGGCGGCTCGGGCCGCATCTATCGCGCCGACGGCGGCGGCGTGATCCTCAAGCTGGACGATTACGGCAACGTCAACGTTTCCTACGGAGGCGTTGAGATGGGCCAAGGCTTGCACGCCGCGCTGACTGTGACGGTGGCGGACGCGCTGGGCGTGCGTCCGGAAAAAGTCATCATCAATCAGACAGACACCGCGACCTGCCCCTGGGACGTCGGAACCCATGCCAGCCGCGGGGCCTTCATCGGCTGCAATGCGGCGATCTTGGCCGCCAAGAAAGTCAGAAAGAAGCTGTTCACCCTGTCGACCGAGGTGTTCCCTCGCGAGGTGGCGGTCAACCTCGCCAAATACGTGAAGCAGCACCCCGACTACCGGCCGCCGGAGTTTGACGTTGAAGCGGCGTGCCGCGCGGACGGCTTCGAGCTTCGGCACGGGCAGCTGTTCTTGAAGGATGCGCCCGACGAGCCATGGCTCAAGGTCGAGCTTGGGCGGATGCTCCGCGCGCTGCACTTTCGGGGAACTGCAGGGCAGCTCCTGATCGAAGAAGCCTACTATGAGCCTCCCAGCGAGCTGCCCGATTGGGAGAAGGGGCAGGGCAACATGTCGGCGACCTACGCGTACGGCGTGCAAGGCGCTGAGGTCGAAGTCGATCCGGAAACCGGAGAGGTCAAGATCCTTCACATGGTGAGTGCGCACGACGTGGGCAAGGTGCTCAATCCCCAGGCACTTGCCGGACAAGTGTACGGCGGCCTGGCACAAGGCATCGGCTACGCATTGTACGAGCAGGTGCAATGCGCCGAAGGACGCGTGCAGAATCCGAGTTTCACCGACTACAAGATCCCAACCGCCGGCGAGATGGCCTTTCCGATCGATCTCGAGTTCGTGGAAACCGGAGACGCATTCGGGCCCTTCGGTGCCAAAGGCGTGGGGGAGCCAGGTCTGGTGCCCACCGCGCCCGCTATTTCAAACGCAATCTACGATGCCATCGGCGTGCGCATCCGAGATTTGCCCATCACCCGCGAGAAGATCGTAGCCGCCTACAAGGAGACACAGAAATGATGCTCAAGAACGCCTACGTGCCCTATGGCGCCTACTACTCGACTCCCTTCTGCCGTTGGCAGGGTGGCCTGGCTGGGTTTCACTCGGTCGAGTTGGCCGCTACCGTGGCGCGGGAATGGCTCGCGGAGCGCAGCATCGAGGCAGGTCTCTTTGATTCGGTGATCCTCGGTACTACCGTCCCGCAAAAGAGCGCGTTCTACGGAGCACCCTGGTTGGCCGGGATGATCGGTGCGGCGAACACCACCGGGCCAACCATAGCTCAGGCGTGTGCCACGTCTGCTCGTGTCATCGCGTCCGCCGCGATGGAAGTGGAACTAGGCACGAAGCAGTGTGTGTTCGGAGTGACCTGCGATCGCACGAGCAACGGCCCGCACCTTTACTATCCGGCGCCGGACGCACCCGGCGGCCGGGGTCATGCCGAAGATTGGGTGTGGGACGCATTCAACCGCGATCCGTTTGCCAAGAACGCTATGATTGAGACTGCGGAGAAAGTTGCAAAAGCCGAAAAGGTGACGCGCGAAGAGCAGGACGAGATCACCGCGCTACGCTATGAGCAATACGCGGACGCGCTTGCGAACGATCGTGCCTTTCAAAAACGCTACCTGCGCGCAGTGACCGTGGGCCGCAAGCGTGACGCGCGACAACTCGCGGAGGACGAGGGGGTGCATCCGTCCACGCGCGAAAGCTTGTCGGCGCTCCGGCCTGTGATGGAAAACGGATCCGTTACCTTCGGAACTCAGACGCACCCGGCGGACGGAAACGCTGCAATCGTGGTATGCAGTCAGGCGCGCGCGAAAGAGCTGTCCAAGGACGACAAAGTGCAAGTGCGGATCCTTGGCTACGCCGAGGCCCGCACGGACGTAGGCATGATGCCAAAAGCCGTCGTGCCAGCAGCACGCGCGGTGCTCGAGCGCGTCGGGGTATCCGCCTCTGACCTCAAAGCCATCAAGACTCACAATCCATTCGCTGTGAACGACGTGCTGATGAGCCGCGAGCTCGGCATCGCTCCGGAACGAATCAATCGCTACGGTTCACCGCTAGTCTACGGGCATCCGCAAGGACCGACTGGAACCCGACTCGTGATTGAGTTGATCGAAGAGCTGGTGCAAGCTGGCGGCGGCACTGGCTTGTTCAGCGGCTGCGCGGCCGGAGACACGGCGATGTCCTTGGCCATACAGGTCGGATGATTCTCGCGGCCGCGTGCCGCGTTTGACACCCGCGGGGGGTACCTCGCATAGAGCAATGGAGCGAAACCATGAGTGACAACGTCAAGTATCTTTTGGACGAATCGAAGCTTCCCAAGGCTTGGTACAACATCGCTGCGGACTTGCCTCAGCCGCCGCCGCCGCCCCTGCATCCGGGCACCGGCCAGCCGCTGGGGCCGGAAGATCTTGCGCCTCTCTTCCCCATGGCGCTGATCGAACAGGAAGTCAGCGCTGAGCGCGAAGTGGAAATCCCTGGCCCGGTGCGGGACATCTATCGACAGTGGCGGCCGGCGCCGTTGTACCGGGCGCGGCAACTTGAGCGGGCCCTTGGGACACCTGCCAAGATCTATTACAAGTACGAGGGCGTCAGCCCCACGGGCAGCCACAAACCCAACACAGCGGTGGCGCAGGCCTTCTACAACAAAGAGGCCGGCATCAAACGCATCTCGACCGAAACAGGTGCGGGGCAGTGGGGTTCCTCGCTTGCCTTCGCCGGCGCGCTTTTCGGAATCGACATCCAGGTCTTCATGGTCCGCGTCAGCTTCGAACAGAAGCCGTACCGCAAGGCCTTGATGGAAGCCTTCGGCGCCAAATGCATTCCCAGCCCCAGCCCCGAGACCGATGTGGGACGCCAGATCCGAGAGCAATTCCCGGATACGACGGGAAGCCTGGGCATCGCCATCAGTGAAGCCGTGGAAGTCGCGGCGAAGAACGACGACACCAAGTACGCCTTAGGCAGCGTGCTCAATCACGTTCTCTTGCACCAAACCATCGTCGGACTCGAAGCCATCGAACAAATGAAGATGGCCGGGGACTACCCAGACATTTTGGTGGCTTGCGCCGGGGGCGGTTCGAATTTCGCCGGGCTGGTGTTCCCGTTCTTGGGGCAACAGCTGCGCGGTGGATCGAAAATGCGAATCGTGGCCTGCGAACCCGCCGCCTGCCCAACCTTGACGCGCGGCAAGTACGCCTATGATTTCGGCGACACGGGCCATCTCACGCCACTGGTGAAGATGCACACCTTGGGCTCGAGCTTCGTGCCGCCGGGTTTTCATGCTGGAGGTCTGCGCTATCACGGCATGGCGCCATTGGTGAGCCACGTTCAGGAGCTGGGGCTGATCGAAGCCAAGGCGTTCCGGCAGAAGGCGTGTTTCGAAGCCGGCGTCACCTTCGCACGCGCGGAGGGCATCGTGCCCGCTCCGGAAGCAACCCACGCCGTGAAGGGGGCCATCGACGAAGCCTTGCGCTGCAAAGAGGAGGGCACGTCAAAAGTGATCTTGTTCAACCTCAGCGGCCACGGACATTTCGACATGGCGGCCTACTCCGAGTACTTCGCCGGCAAGCTCGAAGATCGCGACTACAACGAGCAAGCACTGAACAAGGCCTTGACGGAGTTGCCGGCGATCCAGGCACCTGCCTGAGCGCCGCGCCGTTGGTATCGGCCGTGGGCGGCCCAAACCGCCCACGCGCCGACCTCGTCTTCGTGGAGCCAGGGCGCAAACCTCGGCGCGCGGCTCATCCGGGCACCCCCCGGCCGAGATTTCCGCACTACTTCGCGGTGGTGAACTTACGAACTTCGGAGATCCCGTAGTTCCGCCACACGGAGACGCGCTTGCGACGGGACAGATTGTACTCGGCGGCGTCGAACACACCGTGTTTTCCCGCAGTACTGTCGGTGTCGGTGAATCCTCCGACTCCAAGAACCTGCCAGCGGTAGCCCGCCTCGGACGGCAGTGCCAAGCCCAGACCGGACAGGTCCGCCCCACCGCTACCGTTCGTGCTGTCATCGGATCCGCCGCACGCGGCGAGCATCATGGGCAGGCAAAGGAGCACGCGGTAGCTGTTCGACTTCATTGAGTTCTTTCGTGAATAGCAAAGAAAGAGACGCTCGGCGCGCGGACTATACGTGTGCTGGCGGGAGGCTCTTCCCGAGCTTTTGTCTAGTGACGCCGACTATAGGCAAATACGGTCTCTTTCGAGGCGCTATCGATCACGAACAACATCACGACGTCCCCGTCGGCTGGCATGTCATCGCTTCGCAGTTGGAGCTCCACGACCACCCACTCACGGTCGGCAGTGACCGCGCGTCGATCCCCCAGCGCAGTGAGCTGCATCATGAGCACGTCGGGCACTTGCTTCAGGTTTCGCTCCACGCTCGCCCAATCGTAGACTGCGACTCGGATCTTGGGCGTCAGCCTGTAGGTCGTGAGGCGATAGTCGTCGCGTCCGAAGTAGTAGTGCGCGTCGCGAGCACCCAAAGCCAACACCGCCGGCTTGATCCGCGAGCGAAAGCAGTGCAGCGCGGACTGCACAGGCGTCGCCTTCGAACTCGGCGCGGCACACGGGGCATTGCCCGCCGGCGGCACCAACCCGCGCGGCCCGCCGAGCTGGCGGTCGACCCACTGTGTGGCCGACCTTGGCAGCCTCCAGGCGCGTGATCGCACAAGCGCGGCGGTGCCCATGGGCGCCAGGCTGCCCAATCCGATCGCGGCGCGAAGGTAGAAGTGCTCAGTCCAAACGACCTCCTTGCCATGCTCGGCGTATCGAGCGCGCAGGGGCGCATCGGGCCCGCATCGCAGCGCCTGCTCGAGGCAGGCCACGAGCACTCCCGGGCTGTCTCGGGTCACCAACTCCATCCCGTCGCAGTCATCGCAGCCGATCCAGCCGATGGCCGGCGCGCACTCCTTGGGACTCGGCGCGCACGGCTCCTGCGGATCCGAGGCCGCAGGTTCGGAGGGCGGCGCAGCGGCAGCGCCGTGCACCACAGTCGGCCCATGTGGCGCGGCCGGGTCATGGGGCGCAGGCGGGCCGGGTGGCGACGCTGCGCACGCGGACAACAAAAGCACGATGGCGGTGATGCGCATAACTATCGGTCTACCTCCGGCCAGCTTACTTCGCGACCTTACGCACGGCGCTTGCGGTGCGATTGGTCCAGTAGATGGCGACGGCGTCTTGGGCGATGCCGCCCACTTCGCCTGCGTCAGTCGCTAGGGTCTCGGGTATGCCGCCGCCGAGCGCGACGCGGTGCAGTGCGCTGTTTTCGGACGCGTCGATCGAGGCCCAATACACGTGCTTGGAATCGGCCAGCACGTAGACAACTTCAGAAGCGCTCACCAATACCTTCGGCGTCCCGCCCGTCTTCGGCATCACATTGATGGCCGTCGGATCGTTCCGCCAGGAGAAGTACAGCTTGTCGCCACTCTGCGCGATGTCTTGAATGGCCGGCCCAGGCGCGCCTTGGGGTGCGGTTGCTAGATTCACGCGCATGCCCCCAAGTGTCGACATGTAACTCACAGCGCCGGGACCACCGATGTTGGTCAGCCCGCTCCAGTAGCTGTACACGTTCGCGTCGTCGACCGCCAAGCGGTGCGGAGTGCCATCGAATCCACCGTTCAGACGCTGGCTGCTTTTTCCAGGGGCGAGCCGCATGATGTCTCCGTAGCTGCCGGTGCTTCGCGAGACGTACACGGCCTTGCCGTCGTCGGCGATGTCGCGCACTTCACCAACGGTGCCGCCCTGCCACATCATTTCCTCGTCGGCTTGACCATCTTTGGCGCGCCGGTACAGCTTGTCGGCGTTGGCCCAATCTGGGCGCGCCCAGTACACGTAGTCCTTGTCGACGTGAATCACATCACGAAGCCCACTGGGCGGAGCCGCGAGGGAGACGATGTTGGTTCCGTCGACAGAAATCCGCATCACGGCGCCGGCGCCCGGTGAGTTCTTGATCCAGAAAACCTGCCCGTCATCGACGGAGAGGGCACCGGGATCGGCCTGGCCAGTGGTGAGCGTCACCGGCGAGCATTGGGTCTGCGAACACTCTCCGCCAAGGCAACTCCGCCCGCAGGCGCCGCAGTTCTGATCGTTGTCGCTCAGGCTGGTCTCGCAGCCGTCGGCCGCGTCTCCGTTGCAGTCTCCGAACCCGGGATCGCACGTCAGACCGCCGCCGGTGCCACCGCCCGTGCCACCGCTAGTCGCGCCACCAGTGGCGCCTCCCGCACCGCCTGCTCCACCACCACCGCTACCCGCGGCCGAAGCTCCTCCGCTGTTGTTGTCGTCGGTTTCGCCGAGTTGCACGCTGCAGGCAGCGGCAAAGGCGGCAAGGACTAGAGTGAAAGCGGTGCGCATGAGTGGTTCTCCTGAGTGTCGTTTGAACTGAACCTGCATACGCGCATTGGCACTCCCGTCTACCCAGTTAAGTAGTCGAAATTAATATGCAATTTCTTTGCGACCTGGCCGACGACGTGTGTCCGGATCCCGCGGCAGCCCGCTTTCAGCGGCGATCGCGCCGTGACCCGAACGCGGGGCATGCTTGCAGCTCCGGTCATCGCCGGTGCCGGGAAGCGCGTGGCGCTACAGATCGAGGCGGAGCAACTTGCCGCAACCGGAATCAGCCACGAACAAGAATCGTTCGTGGCTAGCCATCGCGCTGGGCTCGAAACACGGATCGCCTTGGCCTGACGGCCGCTGCTGCGACAGCTTCGGCCCTGCCCCAGGCGGCACGGCGCCAAGTAGAAGCTCGGAATTGCCCCCGGTTTTGGGAACTCTCAGCACCGCTGAGGGTTCTGGCATCGCCCGAACCCTACCGCGATGGCTGTAGACCAGGTGCTCGCCGATCAGCAGCAGACCCTCGCGGCGGTCAACCCCGCTCGCGGCGAGATCCGTGACCACGCCGCCCGTCTTTGCCGCTCGGCGAACGACGCCGCTTGCCAACCAATACACCTGCTGGCCATCGACAGTGATGTCGGCACTTGTTTGTTGCGAGTCGGCGAGCACGCTCGGTGATCCCCCCGTCTTTTTCTTGCGATTCACGCTGCCACTCGCGGTCGCGAGCGCCCCACCGCTGCCGACGCGACCCAGATTCGTCCAGTAGACATGCGTCGCATCGAGCGCAATTCCGCGAGGGCTATCCTGCCCCTTGGCGAAGATTGCGACCTTCCCGTCAGCGCGCGCGACCCGGTAGATCGCGCCGGAGACGAGTGCCACGTACACGTGCGTGTCGTCCGCAGCGAACGCCAGCGGCCCCCGGAGTCCCGACGACAACTGAGTGGGCGTGCTCGCTCCGACGACCCATTGCTGCAGGGAGCCGTCCGCCGCCGGGGTGTTGTTGGGCCACTTGCCGATGTTGGTCCAGAAGACGGTGGGTCCGACCACGGCAATGGCGTGCGGCTGGTTTTGCCCGGACGCGATGATCTCCGGAGCTCCGCCGTCGATCGCAACGCGACGGACAGCGCCATCACCGCGCCGCGTCCAGTAGAGGTGCGACGCGTCGGCCGCCAAGCCAAGCACGTCGTACTGCCGCTCCGCGATGACTCGCAGAGGCCCGCTTGGCTTCGAGGCTACGCTGGCGCCGGGTGCCTGAGAGCTGAGTGGCGTCGCCGGTGTCGGCGATGGCACGCGCGGGCCCGCGGGATCACCTGGTGGCGGCGTTGCCGCTTTTTGCTCGGTTGCTCCGCAGCCAGGGCCGGCGAGCAAACCAATGCCGGCGAGCAAGAAGAGCCAGCCATGGAAGAGCCGTGTCATCGGAGGTCGTACGTTTCGAAGTGCCCTGGAATTTCCGATCTACTGCAAAGTCGTGAGCAACGGCGATCTTATCCTGCTTGCATGTTTGCCTGCGACTTGGGTGTCGGCGGGTGTCCGGCCCGCGCAAACGCCAGATTGCTGGCGAACGCCCCCGCACTGCGACATCCTGGCGCCCATGGATGAGTCGACAAGCGGCGGGGGCTCGACCGGGGAGCCCACGAGGTGTCCGGACGAAGGCGTGCTGTCGGCTTTCGTGGAACAGCGCCTGAGCCCGACGCAGACCGCCCGTTGCGAGCAGCATCTGGACCGCTGCGAGAGCTGTCGTCGTTTGATCGGCGATTGGGGAAGGCAGTTCGGCGCTAACGATCGCGACGCCGACGACGCTCTCGCCCCGGGCGCGACAGTGGGGCGCTTTCTGATCGTCGCCCAACTTGGCAGTGGCGCATCCGCCGACGTGTTCGCGGCGCAAGACACCTTGCTGGACCGACAAGTCGCGCTCAAGGTGCTGCGGACCACAGTGGACGAAGATGGCGCGGCGGATCCCGCCTTGCTGCGTGAAGCCCGAGCGCTGGCCCAGCTTTCCCACCCCAATGTGGTCGAGGTCTTCGATGTCGGCGTGACTCGGCGCCGTCCGTTCTTGGCGCTTTCGCGGGTCGACGGGCCGACCTTGCGGGTGCACTTGGCGGAACATACGCCGACACAGCGCGAAATCGTCGCGCTATTCGTAGAGGCCGGTCGGGGTTTGGTCGCGGCCCATCGCGCCGGCCTCGTGCATCGCGACTTCAAGCCCGACAACGTGATCATCGACCGCGATGGTCGACCTCGGGTGACGGACTTTGGGCTCGCCATACAGACGCGTGGCGTCGACGGGCCTGCGCAACTTGCCGGAACGCCGCTGTATATGGCGCCGGAGCAGCACACGGGCCAAACCGTCGATGCCCGCAGCGACGTCTACGCATTTGGCGCTGCGCTGTGCGAGGCGCTGTGTGGCGCGCCGCCGTTTTCGGGCCAGACGCCTCACGAGCTTCAGCGGCAAAAGCAGGCCGAGGCGCTGCAGACCGCAGCCGAGTTTCAACGACTGCCGAAGCGTCTGCGTGCTGCCTTGCGGCGATCGCTGCGGGCCGATCCGGCAGAGCGCTTTCAAGCTTTGGAACCGTTCCTGAACGAGCTGGCTGCGACCGGTGAAAAGCCAAAACTCGCGCTGTTGCTCGGCGCGGCGGCGGCCGTCTCTGCCCTGGGCTTGCTCGCGCTGCTCAGCGCGGCGGCTTGGTTTTCGGGCAAGGCCCCCGTCGTTGCGGAAGCAGCCAACACCGGACCCGAGGCGCTCGCCTCCGCTGGCAATGCGGCAGGCGCACCCGCGCGCCCAAACCTGGTCCAAGCGCCGGGGGCAGTTCCCACCGTGGCGCTGAGTTACCAAGACGGCGCGTCGTTTACTGTCCGCGCCCACAGTGAAGGTGAGCTGCAGCTTCCACAGTTCGTTTTCAGCTCCATCGCCCCCAACGCCCCTGACATGACATTGGTCGAAGCGATGCAACAATGCCGCAGCTTCGGTTCGGTTCTGTGCAACGAAGCGCTGTGGGAGCGCGCGTGTCACACGCAACCGAAGGTCGGCAAGCGGCGCGCCTGGACCGCTTCGATGACCGACGGCAAGCTGCCGCTGCGAGGCGGCGCTGGCTGCTCGGCGCGCAGCCTCGCTGCTGCAGAACAGCGACAATCCGTTGGCCGAATCGCCTGTTGCAGTAGCTTTTCGGCAATTGTGCGCGGCGGTGACGAGATGGCGCGTTCGCGAGCCGGAAACTTTTTGAACGGCATTCAGTTGACCATCAACACACCCAACGTTCCGCTAACTCCGATGCTCTTCGACGAACGCGTCACGGTCTTCGATCAGAAGGACCTCACTCCGGGCGCCGCAGTGAGACACCTTGACCAGTTGCGCAGCACGCCCGGGGCGTGGAGCGTTCACGACGAGTGCAGCATTTCGACGCGCGACGACGAGCTCCACGCGGGCTGTGGTCGACTGAGTTTCGACGGCAAGGAACTGGCCCACTATCAGACGAGCTACACCTGGAAGAACGGCCCAACCTACGGCCTACGTAGGATCGAGAACGCCAAAAAGCTCTGGCCGCTCCCCTGAGTCGCGTCAGCCGTCGGCCGCGCCGTCGTCGGTTCCGAGAACACGCTCGAGGGTGATGTGCACCTGGCTCTCGATCAGTCGCAGTATGCTCTCGAGCTCAGCTTGGTCGACCTGAAGCCGGCTCTTGAGCGCGCGATGCAGCGCTTTGGCCAGGCTCGCCTTAGTGGAGACGATCCAGCGCGCGACGGTGGCGCGGTGTACTCCGTGCACCGCACCGAGCTGATCGATGCTGAGCCCCTCGAGCAAGCTGAGCCGCAACAAGTTGCGCTCGCGCGGCGACAGCGCCGCAAACGCCTCTGGGATCGCCGCGCTGAACTCCGCTCGATACTTCGCCTTCAGGTATTGAAGTTCGCTATCGGGCGTCGCCATCGACAGCAATTGTTCAGAGAACTCCACCTCGACTTTGGAATCGCTGTGCGGGCCGCGCGTCAAATTCGCGAGCAAGCGCAATGCCACCAATCGAAACCAGTTGCGCAGTTCGCTCTGCCCTCGATACTCCGCAATCCGAGCCGGGCGCTCGCGTCGGCGCACGAACACGCGCTCACGAACCAGCTGCAACACGTCCGTTCGCGGCAGCGGCGCGTCGGAGGCGGCCAAGATCTTGTCGAGCTCAGGAAAAAGCTCGTTCTCGAAGCGACGCAGCGCGTCCGCGTCGCCGGTGCTGCAGGCGAACGCCAGATACAGATCGGCAGCTTGCACCGCAGAGAGACTGGTCGCAATTGGTTCGTCCGCCGCCAATGCCCGCGCAAGGTGCTCTACGAAAGCGCTCTGCTCCACGCGCAGGCCCGGGTGCGCGCCGCGGGCCTGCTCCAACACCTTCGACAGCTGCTGCGCAACGGCGTGGGTGTCCGCCTCCCCTCGGCGGCCGTCCGGCAGCGCACGCACCAACACTGCGTGCAGTTCGGAAAGGTCAGGTGCCATTTCGGTGCGCCAACTATAGCCAGTGGCAGGCGCCAATCCAACGGCCCGACGCGGGGCGGCGTCCACTTCCGCCGTTCGAGGGGAGCCACTCGACAGGGGTGCGGTGTTGAGCAAAGATGCCGGGGCGGTGACAGACGACGTGACCGAGCACCTGACCCATTTGCGGAGCGCGCTCGCGGAGCTCGCACCGACGCTGGCCGCTCGTCTCATGCACGCGGCGTCGACAGAAGACCTCGCTACATTAGAAGAGGCGTTGGGTTGCGCTCTTCCCACCGGCCTGCGTAGCTTCTACGGCAACACCGACGGCGACGGTGACGCGATCGAGGGCGAGGAGCGGATCCACGGCCTGCTGCTCGGCGGGGCTGACTGTCCGGACTGGATCCGCGCGATGCGCTGGCTCTCCGCGAAGGAAGCCGCCAGGCAGCTCAGCGACTACCGCGACACCATGGGAGCGACCTTTTCGCGGTCGTGGGTTCCCGTCGCCACGGACGACAATGGCAACTCGGTGGTGCTGGACGTCGACTCTGGCGCGCTGTTCGCCCTGGATCACGAAGATCCGTGTATGAAGGACGACAACCGCATTGCCGCTTCTCTGCCAGCTTTTGTTGGAGCGCTCGCCGACGACCTCAAGTCGGGGGCGCTTCGTTGCGACCACAACGGCTTCTACCGCGTCATCGCGCCACACGCGGCCCCAACGCAGCCGGCAGCCCTGCTGCTTTCGCTGCTTGAGGAACGCAACCTGATTGAACTCGCTCCTTCCGCACAACGGCAAGACGCCGTCGCCGCCATCGACGCCATCCTCGCCGGCCGCGGGAGCTCCGCCGCTCTGGCACAGAAGCTCGCAGGGCTACTCGACGCCGCGACCTGGGTGGATGAGACCTACGCGTCCGAGGACGTACTTGAGGTGCTCGTCGAGGAGTATCGCTAAACTTGCGATTGTAGTTGCAAACGTCGGAGTCCGGGCTAGTGCGCGGCGCTACCCCACGGCAGGCGGTCACGGCGAGCAGGCTTGAAACTCGAGGTCGCCAGCCGCTGGGCTGCCGGGAAGCGAGCCAGCCACTGAAATGTCGGCAAGCGCCCAGGTCTCGCGCACGTCGTCTTCACTACGGACGGCGGTGGCACACAAGACCTCGTTTGCATGCGGGCCCGAGGGCGGCATCAGCACCACCGAATTCTTGTTGGTCACGTAAGCCCGAACGCCGTGGTCTTTAAGCAGCACCATGGTCCCGAAGCTTGGAGCGCCCAGTCCCATGCCCGAACCGGAGCTCGAAGCCAGGGCGATGGGCTGCCCGTCGAGCGTGCCTGTCAACGACGACGTGCTGCCGGAACACTGATCGGGGTTCTTCACGATGTTGGACGTGATGCACACTTCCAGACTGCCATCCACGGGCGCCCCCGGGCACGCACCAAGCAGCTGAAGGTCTGTGAGGGTCGCTGGTTGTGAAAGATCGGGAGCCGTGCTGCTCCCCGTGCCCCCCGTGACAGATAGCTTTCCGGTAAGCATCTGCGTAAACGCCAGCGAGAAGCCCAAGAGATAGCCCGTTCCCTGCAGGGTGGGGTCGTTGCTGGATGGCACGACGCCCTCGCCCCAAAACAACGCACCGGGCGAACTCGCGTGCACGCGCCAGTCTGTGCCACCGAGCACGGCCGACCCAAAACTTCCTGAGATGCGTGCTGAAACCGCGTCGCCCGCCACTTCGCCTGCGACCCGAACACCGCGGCAGGCTTCGTCTTCGCTGCTCGAGCTGCCGCAGCCAAAGGACACCAGTCCAGCAAGCGCCAGCGCAGCGAGCGCCGAGGCTCGCCCGGGTAGTTGCCGGCAACAGGCACCGGCGCGCGCCGGGCTGAGCACCTCTTGCACCAAGTGGATCACCTGAAGATCATACCGCGGCGGCGCGCGCATGCGAACGAATTCGCGGGGGTTCAGAGACAGGCGCACGCGCAGAGACGGCGGCAGAGTCAGTGAACGCAGCGGCGGCAGCGTGCTCGTCCCAGCCTCCGGGTTGTCGCAGGGCTTCGCAGTTAAGCAGTTCGCGTGGCGTAGCGGCGCGTGGTAACTTCTAGACATGCGCATCGGTGTGGGGTGGGTGGGACTGCTTGTCGTAGTGGGCTGCGGCACTAGTTCGGGATCGGGAGGCGGCGGCGCGGACGCCGGCAGCGCGGACGCCGGCGGCACCGCGGGCACCGGGGGCGGCGGCATGGGAGGGACGGGGATCGCCGGCAGCGGTGGCGCAGGTGGCTCGACCACGAGCGGCGGGACAGGCGGTGGAGCGAAGTGCCCCGCATCTCAAACCTTCGTAGACGAAACGCTGATCCCGCGCGCGGCGGTAGCGCTCAACTCGTGCCTCTCGGACGATGGATTCTGGCGGACGCAGAGCTACCTGCGAGGGACACTCGGCGGCTATCAGTACCTGGCCACGAACTTCGTCGAGTGCCTTGCCAGCGTCACCAACGGCTGCGCCGGCGTGCTTGACTGCTACGGGCTCGCGCCCAAGGGAAGCGCGGACACGTGCGGAACCTGCCAGGGCAATGTCGCGGTGACCTGTCACGCAGATGGGGACTACCTTTGGGATTGCACCAAGGCCGGCGGCACGTGCCAGGCGGGGAAGTGCAACGTCGCCGGGCACCCGCCCTGCGACACTGCGGGCTTCCAAGAGAGTTGCGACTCGGCTGGTCGCCCCGTTCACTGCGACGACCATATTTCGGTTGGCCCAGTGTGCGCGGAGTTCGGCCTAAAGTGCGTCGCGAACCCCTCGTACGGGGAGGCCGCCTGTGACGGCACTGGGGCGGCATGCACGTCGGAGAACAACTACTTCGACATCCCCTTCGCTGGTGTGGCCTGCAACGGCAATGTGCTCGATACTTGCGCGCTCAGCAAGCGCGCGCTGCTCGACTGCTCCTGCTTCGGACAGGGTTTCTCGTGCCAGACGGCGCAGGGCACATCGTTCTGCGGGGTGGCAAGCGAGTGCGACCCAACGAACTACCCGAAATCGTGCGACGGCGACTCGGTTGTATTCTGCAATGCGGGCAAACTCGTGCACGTCGCGTGCGCGGCTCTCGGATTCACTGGGGGTTGCGCCAACTCGACGAAGATGGGGTGCACGCCATGAGCGTGCGTACCGCGCACTCCGTCGCCGTCTGCCTCCGCCGCCGCAACCGCCACCGACTGAAGATCGCGAGCAAGATGAGCCGACCATCGACATGGACAATTGGGGCCGTTTTCGGCGGCATGCTTGGGGTCGTCGCGCTGGTCGCATGCGACAAAGCGAGCGAAAATTGGCCGAATCAAAAACTCGAAGCGGGCAACGGGATCGACATGGTCCGGGTGCCCATTGAGCAGCGGGTAAGCCGCTCCGGCAACCTCGATGGCGTCAAGGACGGGCCGGTGCTCCAGAGTGGGCTGCAACTCGGGGAGCGATCATTGGACGGGACCTACTACTCGGCGAGCGACTACATCGTCACGATCCGTGGACAGCGGCCCGTCTACGCGGGCACCACTGTGGAAGCCACAGGCAAGTCCAAGGGCTCTCTTCACCTGACCCTAGAGTTTAGCGACGTTGCCAAAGGTCGCGCCGGCGTGTCAGTGCGCCGAGACGGAGCACTCGTGGAGTGACGGACGAAAGGTCTCCGAAAGCAGGGAATGCTCTGCGCCTCGGTGTGCGCTGCTCGCGTTTGTCGACGACGCTACGAGTCTATTCGGGAAACTCATAGCCGTCGCGGGTGACGTAGAACGTGTCGCCACGCGTCATGGTGGAAACCGAATTGCCCAGGAGCCCAGTGCTGGTGTTCAAGCGTGGTCTACGCTCGTGTATGCCGCGCACTCGGCAAAACTGCTTGATGCAAACAACGTCAAGCTGAGGGCCACCGTCCGGGGCGAGAGCCTGGGCAAGCTTGGACGACAACGCCGCATCGACTTTTCCGTTCGCTAGCTCCGCGTCCAGTTTCGCGAACTGCTGGTCGATGCGCTCGGTGGCGAGGCGAACTTGCTCGCATTGGCGTTGCTGACCCGCCAAGCAGTTGCGACCTTCTGGTGTGTCGTTGGCGTGCGCCTGCGTGACCCGGCGTTTCCACGTCAGCCCCGAAGGGGAGCGTTCTTGAACGACCACGAGTCGGCAACGCTTTTCGGCGTCCGCCACGCATGAGCGGTAGCTTTCGGCGGCACCGGGGCCGCCGCCGGAACTGCCGTAGTGCCGTTGATGCACATGCATCCTCTCCCCTGCGCCAGCTTCATTCATGATCGGGGCGACGAATTGTTGTTCACCCACGTCCGCATCAGTTTCTGCGACGCCCGCGTCGTTCGTGGCATTCTCGAGCTGGCCAACGCGGGCTTCCAAACGTGCAACGCGATCCCCGTAGTCGGACGACGCGGCCCCGGCGCAGCCTCCGACAACCAGAGCGCCCAGCGCCCAAGCCTTGGCGTTCATTCGAACCACGAGTCTTGCCGTTCCGAACGTCAGGAGCAATCTCGATGGCGGCCAACGCTGGGGACTCCGCCTTCGAGTCCGTGTATGTCCGCGAAGCGATGGGGATTTTTGGAAGTTGTGCAAAAGCTGCACAATGGTCGCACTGCCACGCGGGGGTGCCAGGGCGTCAGCGGGTTGGTGGGCGCCGCCGTGCGCGCAAGCGTTCGACGACGCCGGCGCCCAGCAAGGCAGGGGCTGCCACGACGCAGAGCGGGCACGTGGCACCGAGAAACACGGCGCCGACTACGCCAACGGCACCGACCGTGGCGCCCATGCCGAGCAGCTCGCCGCTGCGCTTGAGGCGCTTTTCATCGAGGGGCTCTGCCGCACCGGCGGGGGGTTCTGGGTGGATCTGGGCTTTTGTGTTCACGGCTATGAGAGCCAACGGGGTGCACAAAGGGTGCGCCTGTGGCTGCCCGGCTTTCTGCTCGAATGAGTCGAGGCAACCTGCCATCAACCGCTACCGCAGCTGCAGAGTGAAGGCGTCAACGCCTGAAAGCGTGCCGTCCAAGCTCGACGCCACCACCCGAGCGACGAGAGGCGTGTTCTTCGGCAAGCTGGGATCGTCGAGCACCATCACTGGCACGTCGAGTCCCGCTTCGTCGACGATTGGACTGCCGTCTTCCTTTTCCAAAAAGAAGCGATAGGTGAGCGGGACTTGCTCGTCGGGATTTTGCACACGCCATTCGAGTACGGTCAGGTTTGGCTCGTCACGGACCAACGCAATGCGAAACTGCGGGTCTTCGTAGCGCTTGATCAGTTCCGCGAAGGCGAGCCCAGTCGCCGGCTGGCCGTTGAAGGTACCCGTCACCCGGCAGCTGCCTTCCCAGAAGTCGCCAAGCCAATTGGCCCAGCCTTCAAACAGTCGACTCACGGTGCCCAGCAGGGTCGGTGGCGGCGCGTCGACCAAGGGAGTCAGCTGGTCGTGGTAGCGCGGCTTGATCACGAGGCTGGTGTTCCATTCCGGCGCCTCAAAGGTCCACTCCGCGGAGTACACAGCGTGTTGCTTTCCGGAGCGCCAGAAGCGTTTGCGGTGCCAACGATTCGACCCCACTAGCTTGTCGAAGGTTTGGTCCGCGCGGATCAACCCGGCTCCACCGTAGGCGGGAAGGCCCGGCGTGTCTCCATTGGCTTCCCAGACGGTTGTGAGCAAGATTTCGTCACCTGAATCGAGCTGAATGCTCATCCATTCGTATTGTTCGCGGTTCTTGTTGCGCAAGGGCGTGACGTAGAACGGCCCCCACTGGTGATCGTACCAACCTTCACCGCTGACAGAGATGGTCTCTGTACCGCTACCGTCGAGCTTCTCAAGCTCCAGGCTGCCGTTCACCGCAAGTCGCGTCAGGGAGTAGTAGTAAAACGCGCCACGCTTGCCAAAGGGCAGGTAGCCGCGACCTCCCGCTTCGTAGGGGCGCTTCTTATTGGTGATCTCCAGCTGCACTTTGAACTGGCCCGCGTCGTCGATGGCGGACAGCTCTGATGCGAAGGGTACCGCGTCGTTGCCGTTCAACTTCGTCTTCCAGGTGTCCGTGCCGCCGCCGTGTTTGAAGGTGAGGTCGAGTCGCTCTGGCGAAGGACGCAGCAAGCCCCAGGCCGTGCCCGTCCATGCGCCCAAATACTTGTCCTGCGCGTCCCAGGCGCGCACCACCAAGAACCGAAGGCCTTGAGTGAAGTAGGCCGCGAAGACAATGAACGTGCGCCCGGCGCCCCCTTGCTCCTTGACGTGTGAGTTTAAGTACACCCACTCCATGTCGCTCAGCGCTGGGTTCGCGACACGACCCGGCAACAGCCGGTGCCAGCCTTCGTCGCGGGGAAAAGTGACGGCTGAGCCAGGCCGGTGGTACGGCCAAACGTTCCAGGGTGGGTTCGGCATGGGTGAGACTGTACTACGCAAATTCGCCAAAAGCGCGGGGAACGCTTTTCCGTTAGACTGGCGCCATGCAGACCGTTTACGTCATCGACGCCGTTCGCAGCCCCATCGGTAGACACCGCGGAGGGCTGTCCCCGGTTCGCACCGACGACCTGGCCGCCCACGTGGTGCGAGCGCTTTCCGCACGAAACGCTGGCGTTGCCGCGCGTATCGACCAGGTCATCTTTGGATCGACCAACCAAGCGGGCGAAGACAACCGCAACGTCGCACGCATGGCTGCGTTGCTCGCTGGGCTTCCATACGAAGTGGCGGCGGTCACCGTCAATCGGCTGTGCGGCTCTGGCCTGGAAGCCGTCAACGGCGCCGCCCGCATGATCAGCCTGGGCGAAGCCGAAGTGGTCGTGGCTGGGGGCGTCGAAAGCATGACGCGGGCGCCCTACTCCATGCCCAAGGCAGAAGAGGGGTTCCCGCGGACTCCACCGAAGGTTTACGACACGACCCTGGGCTGGCGCTATCCGAACCCGGCGTTGGAAGAACGATTGGGCGGTTTGATCGGCATGGGGGAAACCGCCGAAAACGTCGCCAGCAAGTACGGAATCACCCGGGAAGAGCAAGACCAATTCGCTCTGTCCTCTCATCAGAAGGCGGCCAGCGCATGGGAGCGCGGCGCGTTTGCCCAAGAAGTGATCCCGCTCTCGATCCCGCAGCGTAAGGGTCCGGATCTAAAGATCGACCGGGACGAATCCATCCGGCCCGACAGCAGCCTGGAGTCCCTGGCCAAGCTGAAGCCCGTATTCCGGCAGGGCGGAAGCGTCACGGCGGGCAACTCCAGCCCCATCAACGACGGCTCGGCTGCCGTGCTGCTCGCCAGCGAGAATGCCGTCAAAGAACTCGGCTTGACGCCGAAGCTTCGCTGGATCACCTCCGCCACTGCAGGCGTCGACCCGAACTACATGGGCGAAGGCCCCATCCCCGCCACCAAGAAGGCACTGACGCGCGCTGGGCTGCGCGCGCCGAATATCGACATCGTAGAGTTGAACGAAGCCTTCGCGGCCCAGAGCTTGGCTTGCCTGAGGGGGCTGGATCTCGATGCGGAACGCGTGAACGTATTGGGCGGCGCAATCGCACTGGGGCACCCCATTGGCGCCTCTGGCGCGCGCATTGTGGCGACCCTGCTCAGCGCAATGGCGCAGAATCAAAGCGCAAAGATTGGGCTCTGTTCGTTGTGCATTGGTGTGGGGCAGGGCATCGCTACGCTCTTTGAAAGAGCGTGATACCCTGGCACGGCAGATGGACGAAGCGCAGTGGGTTGCCACGGTGATCGCGCCGTCAGCGGAGGATTCTGCTGACGTGCGCTGGGCGTGCGAAACTGCAACCGCAATGTGGTCTCGGGGGCAGCGAGAGCAGACCTTGCAGTGGGTGCACCACGCGGTGCAAGCCGCCACCGCAGACGGCAACCACGAACGCGCTGACGCGCTCGATCGCGCGGCTCAAGAGCTTGAACACCTGCCACTGCCCCGGCGTCCGGGTCCGCCCGTCGCCGACGTGCCCGCGTCAACCACGGAACCTACGGCGAGTGATGAG
>CBDUPW010000061.1:0-29470 GCA_965369205.1 uncultured Polyangiaceae bacterium
TGCTGGATCTGATGAGCCATGCGAATCCAAGGCGAAGCTTGGCGACGGCCTTCGACCGCGCGCTCGATGTGTTGCTGCGGGACTTGGAAAAGAAACGACTCGGCAAGACGTCGCGTCCGCGCAAATGCCGCGGCGTGAAACATGGCAACATTGGGCGCAGCACCTTGCGAGAGGTGTACGAGCGTGATGGCGTGCAGTGCGCGTTCGTGTCGGAAGCGGGCGTGCGCTGCACGTCGCGGGTGTTTCTGCAGACGGACCACGTGATCGCCAGGGCGCTGGGCGGGAGCGGCGATGCGCACAACGCACGGGTACTGTGCCAGCCGCACAACTTGTTCGAGGCCGAGGAGACATTCGGTGCAGAGCATGTGGCGCGCAAGATCGAGGAGCGGCGAACGCGCGCGCGCAGCTGCCGCGTGGGTGCACGCACGCGCGGGGGAGAAATTGACGACAGTGGAAATCGCCGTCGCCAGGAGAGGTTGGGCACCGGTTCGGAAGATCCGCTGCGCGCGCCACGTGGCAACGACTCAACTCAGTTCGAGCGCACGACCACGAAAGCGACTTCTGACGAGAGTGGAAATCACCGTCGCCAGGAGAGGTTGGGCGCGCCTTCGGTAAGCGCGTCGTGCGCGAGCCGCGACGCAGGCTCGTTTCGTCCCGAGTGCTCGTTGGCCCAGTCGACTTCTGACGAGAGCGGAAATCACCGTCGCCAGGAGAGGTTGGACGCCGGTCCGGGAAATCCGCTGCGCGCGCGGTGTGGCGACGACCAGTTCGAGTGCGTGACCACGAAAGCGACTTCTGACGAGAGCGGAAATCACCGTCCCCGGGAGAGGTTGGGCACACCTTCGGGAGATCCGCTGCACGCGCGGTGCGGCGACGACTCAGGTTGGAGCGACGACGGCTCTTCGCGCGTTTCAAAGTGCGAAAGCCGCGCAGTAGAGAACGCGCCCCAGGATACGAGCGCGGCAGAGGTTCGCGGCAAGCTTTTCGCCGCACTGACGACCATGGGTTTTCGGCGTAGCGAAACGCGAAACGCGATCGGAAGACTTGAGCGCAGATCGGGGCTGGGTCGCGCACCGATCGACGTGCTCTTGCGGGAGGTGTTGGCGTTGCTGACTGGGTAGTTGCAGTTCGCCGATGGGGCGACGCTCGGGTTCCGAACGGGCGTGCGATCGGCGCACAACTCGGATCGCCGTCGTGCCGACACAGAGCCCACCCGCGAGAGGGTGGGAACAAATTTCAGAACGCCGCGCACAACTCGAACCGCCGTCGTACCGACACAGAGCCCACCCGCGAGAGGGTGGGAACAAATTTCAGAACGCCGCGCGCAACTCGGATCGCCGTCGTGCCGACACAGAGCCCACCCGCGAGAGGGTGGGAACAAATTTAGACCGCGCGCGAAACTGCGGTGTGTGTGGCCGTTATGGACCGGGTGCGGCGTCGCGTTGGGCGAGGGCGTCGAGCAGGCGGGTGGCTTCGTCCTTTCGGTACGCGCCAAACTTTCCGTTGGCGAAGGGCTGGAGTGCTTGGCGCGCGGCGGCTGCGTTGCCGAGGTGCAGCAGGCAGATGGCGCGATTGTAGCGCGCTTCAAGAGCAAACCGCCCAGCGGGTGCCGCCCTTAGATACCGATCCCATGCGGCAAGGGCGCGCGCGTAGTCCCGGGCGCCGAAGTGCGCTTGATGCGCGTCGCGGTACAAGGCGTGATTGGGGTCCAGGTTTGCTGCGGCGGGATCGGCGCTGGAGGGTCGCGCGTCGCTGCTGGGTGCGCCGCCAGCGGCGGTCTCGCGCTCGGGGGACGCCGTCGCGGCGCCGCTCGTCCCGCGTGTCGCGGGGGCTTTTCCGGCCGCCTTCTTGAGCGCGGTCGCCGACTCGGGCGCCGTCGCGGTCGCCGACTTGAGCGCGGTCGCCGACTCGGGCGCCGACGCGGTCGCCGACTCGGGCGCGGTCGCCGACTCGGGCGCGGTGAGAGCCTCCTGCGTTTCGGATTGCGCACTCGGTCCGGTTGGATCCGGAGCTGGCGATTCCCCGGGCGCAGCCTCCGTGGCCAGCTCACGGTTTCTTGTCACCGCGGTTCCCGCCGCGGGTTGCGTGGCGGAGGTGGCTCCCGCGCGTTCCGGTGCCCTTGGCGCAGACAGCGTGGCGTCGACCCAGTGCCACGCGCGGCCCAGGCTGCCATTTGCGGCCGCGGCGGCTGTGCCTAGCAACAGGATGGCGGCTGCGGGCAAGACGAACATGCGTCGTTCGATGCGTCGTCTCCGCTGTCCGCGTAGTTCTGCCAACACACGTGCGCGCGTCGCCGACGCCTGGGGCGCTGGTTCGGATCCAAGATCCGCCAGCGCCCGGGTTGCTTCGTCCAACAAGTCTCGTGTCATCGGATCCCCTCTTGCGCCAGAGCCACCCGCAGCCGCTTTTTGGCGTGGTGCAGGCGCGTACGCACGGTGCCTTCAGGTACCCGTGTGATCTCGGCGACCTCCTTAGAGCTGCGCTCTTCGACTTCGCAGAGCACGAAGGTGACTCGATGATCGATGGAGAGCTGGTCCAACGCCCGGGTCAACAGGTCCGCCAGCTGTCGCCTGCGCAGGTCCTGCTCGGGCGTGGGGGGCGCGGCCTGCTCTGGCTCCCGCCCCATTCGCTCCGTGGCTGCGCGCCGCCGTGCGGCGCTCCGCAGATGGTGACGTGCGTGATTGACCGCAATCCCGATCAGAAACGTCCGCAATGACGACGTCTGTCGAAAGTTGCTGACGGCGCGAGGCAGCGCCACGAAGACGTCCTGCACCAGATCTTCAGCGGCCGCTTCGTTTCCCAAGAGGCGGCGCGCGAAAGCGCGGACGGCCGTGTGGTGCTCGTCGTAAACGCGGCCTACGGCGCTCGGTTCTGCCCGGGCCAGGCGTTCGACGAGTGAGTCTTCAGCGGAAGCCGCTCGCTGGGATACGGGGAAGGGGATGACTTTGGACAGCGACATGCGCGCGGGGCTTTCGTCCTCATGGCTTGGTGCCCGCTCATCGCCTTTCTGTTCATCTGCTGTCGGTCGATTCTCCAACCCGCGGAAAGTATTGTCATTTAGTTGCAGAAGCGCGATCAAAACAGCGCGACTCCGGCAAATGCGTCCCAATCCAGACGGGAGGTTCCGGTGTCCTCGGGGATTTCTTGGCGCAGCTCTGCGCCGGCGAGCAGGGCGAAGGCGGGCACGGGTTGCCAGCCGATTGCGACCCGGTAGCGCACGACGCCTTGGCGCTCGTTCGCAGATGAGCTCGTCGTGGGGAGCTCCGTATCGAATCCGACCGCGGGCTCGAAAAACAGCGGCCCAGTGGCGAGATGGCCGCCCAAAAATGCGCCCATCCGCGCCACGTCCGTGTTTCGCTTCTTGTCGCCGACTTCTCGACCGAAAGCGAAGCCGCCCCCGACTTCGGAGAACACGTAGCCGTTGCGCATTTTGAAGGCAGCGTTGACCGGAAACTGAAGCGACGAATAGGCCACGGCGCTGTAGTCCGTCTTGCCGGAGATGTTGATCAGCCCAACCGGAGCGCCGTCGATCTCGTCACTCACGTTGATCAGACCGATCTGCGCGCCACTCACTTTGCCACCCAGGTTGAGCAGGCCGAGTTGCAGGCCGTTCAGATCCCCGGCCACGTTGACCACTCCAGCCTGCGCACCTCTGCCATCCCCCGCCACGCTGACCGCCCCGCCCTGCGCGCCGTCAAGGCTGCCCGCCACCACGACGGGCGCGAGCATCAAGCCGTGACTCGTGCCCCGGATCATCGAGAACGCGCCCGCGCCGGTGAACCCGTGGGCATTCCCAGCGGTCCAGGTGACTGCCCCGGAGATGGAAACGCCCCGCATCTCGCCCTGGTTCCAGTTCACGATCCCCGCGAACTGAGCGCCGTGCACGTGGTGCTGCACCCGGGACACGCCCGCGACGAAACCCGCTCCCTCCAGCGCTCCAATGCGTCCGTACAAGAGACCCAGCTCGAGACGAAAGCGCTTCTGTAGCGGCTTTTCGGGATAGGAAATCGGATAGAAGAACGCGAGGTCGATGAAGCTTTCTTCCAAGGCTGGCGTCGCGACTGCGGGCGTCACCTTCGGCGCGCTTTCGTTGCTCGGCGCGGAAGCGTTGGAAACGGCCGGGTTCAACTTCGCGGTCGCGCCTGCAGCGTTGCCCTGCGCGGAAGCCGCGGCGTCTTTATTCGCCGCGGCGCCTTTGCTCGCCGCGGCGTCTTTATTCGCCGCGGCGTCTTTACTCGCCGCGGCACCGGAGGTCGTCGCGCCCGTCGCAGCGGTCGTTTCGTTCGCTCTGCTGCCGCGCGCAGCTTCGAGGGCACGCAGCAGCTCTGCCGCTTCGTCTCGCACCAGATTTCCCGCCAAGAGCGCAATGGTTTCTGTTGCGCGATCGGGATCCGACGGCAGCGCCATGGAGCGAACGACCTGCTTGCCTGCCTTGGAACGAAACACGACTTCGGCGCGCAGGGGTTGCTGCGCGATCCGGATCTCGAGCACGTCGGCTGCGCCGGACTCCGGCGCGGTACTGCTCACGGAAGTTCCCAGCTCGCGGGCGATCTCCCTGCGCACGGCGTCGGCCTGGAGTGTGTCCGTCGCGCCCTGCACCTGCACCACCAGCTGCGCACTGGGTGTGGCCGTGGGCGCCGCGTCTTGAGCGTTCGCTCCCAGGCTTACGCCCGAAACGACTAAAAGGCAGCTCAAGAAAGTGACGAAAGGAAAGCGCATACAGCTGTGTGCCCGCTCGATGCCATTTCGTGCACGCCTCGTCATCCTTCGACTCGAAACCTACAGCGATACACCACCGTCGTGGCCACGGGGGTGCCTGCGCGGTTGAGCGGCGCACCCCAACGCGAGCCCGCGACGCTGCGACGGCAGGCCTGTCCGAAGCCGCTCTGGGATTCCGAAAGCACGTGCACGCTCCGGGCAACTCCGTCGGCGCCGATCTGTGCGCGCACGCTTGCTTCCCCGGCGACGCCTTGGGCGCGTGCCGCTGCGGGATAGTTCTGACGCAGCGCAGAGCTCAACGCGGGCGCACTCGGCTTCTTCGAGAGATCTGCCAACGCCACCCACGGCGGGCTCTTTGGGGGTGCCGGCTTCGCTGAAGGCGCGGGCGCAATTTGGACGCGTGAACGCCGCCGTGCGATGGGACCGCGCCGCTTGCCGCCGGTTGAAGCGGGGACGCTAAAGTGTCCGTCGTCACTGCTGAGGGTCAGGCCAGTCAGATCCAATTCCGAGGGAGGCTCGGCCTGCGCGAGCTCCGGCGTCGATGGATCCTTGGATGGTGTCGCCGGTTGGCGCACGGTCGCGTGCGCTTGGATCGGCGCAGCGCTCGGCGGATCTGCCGGCGCTACCGCTGGCGGCGGGTTTGCCCGCGTCGGGTCTGGAGGCGGTGGCAACTCGGCCGCGGCGATCTCGAAATCGACCTGGGAAGGCGGCCGTTCGCGTGGGGTCGGTGCGGCGGCCTCGAGGCGCGCGCCCACCACGACATGCAGTGCGGTACTGACAGCAACGCCAGCGATGAGCAGCTTGGAAGAATCAACGAACATGCGCTTCTTGGGGCTGCACGTTCAGCGCAAAGCGAGTCACGCCTTCTTGGCGCAGCAGGTCCACTATCGCGACCACGCGCCGGTGATGCACGTTGCCGTCGGCGGCGATCATGCTGCGAAGCTGTGGATCCCTGGCCCGCGCCGCGCGCACCTGGGAGCGCAGAGCCGCGTCACTAACGGGATGCGCGTCCAAGAACGTGCCGCCCTTTGCGTCGAGGGTAATTGCGAGCAACACCGATGTGTTTTCCCCCGTGCTGCTGCGGGGCAAGTCCACGGGGATCCCCTGCGACGCGAGCGTCGTCGCGGTCACCATCAAGATCACAAGCAGTACCAGCACGACGTCGACTAGCGGCGTGACGTTGATGTCGGAAATGAATTCCTCGTCGCTTTCGGGAGTTTGCATCTCAGTCTCCTGCCGATTCCAGCTCGAGATACGCGATGACTTCATGGGCCAGGGCCTGCGCCCGCCCGAGTCGGGCGGCGATCACGCGCTGGAATAGATTGAAGAACGCCACCGCGGGCAACGCCACCAGAAGTCCCACGGCGGTCGCAACGAGCGCCTCGCCCACTTCGCTCATCAAGCCGGCTGAAACCTGCCCAGCGCTTTGTTCCAGGGCGGAGAAGGCACGGATGATGCCGATCACCGTTCCGAACAGCCCCACAAAGGGCGCGTTGTTTCCCAGCGTTCCGAGGAACGCCAGGTGCCGCTGCATGTCTAGACGCGCGAGCACGCTTGCGCCCGCGAGGCGTTCGCGAGCCTGCGCCGGATCGCTGCACTCCAGGGCGGCTCCCGCGATGCGTGCTTCGAAGGAGGGAGATTCTTGCAACCGATGTGCTGCGCGGGTGCGGTCACGTCGCAACAGTGCCGCGGAGAGGTCTTGGGATAGGCCGCGCATGTTGTCTCGTGAGAGCAGCAATACGACCGTCCGCTCGAGCACCACGCCGAGCCCAACCACGCTGAGCGCTACCAAAACCCACATCACCCAGCCCGCACCAGCTTGAGAAAGCCCAGACATTTTTTCTACGATGTTCATTGGATCGTCCCTTCAGTCATCTCCATCACGGCACCGCGCACAGCGTGCGCTCGGAGTAGTCCGCACCACCGCGGCCGTCGCGCAGCACGAAGAAGAAGCGAACGTTGCGTCCCCCGGCCGGCGCCGTGCGCGGCGCTTTCCACTCGAGGGTGACTTCTGTCGCGTCGGAGTCCGCTTCAATGAAGGAGAACGCCCGAGAAAGCTCCCCCGCGGTGGAGAAGCTTGCAAGCTCGTTCAGTTCGCTGCGCGTGCCGTCGGATTCGCGGTCATCCGCCGAGACTCCAACACGTATCTGGTGTACGGCGCCGTCGGCCCCCACCGTCGGAGACGTGCCCGCACATGGCGCGGTGACGTCTGTTGGCAGAGTTGCGCTCCAGTCCGCGGAGTCCAAGCGAATGGTTTCGTCTGCCAACGTTGGGTTGTTGTTGTCGTGCTCCGGACTCAGGAACACGTCGAACATGACGCGGGAAGTCTGCGCACCCTCACCGGCGCAGCCAAGGGCGTTTGGAAATCCCGTGATCACGTCTCCGATGACGCCGCTGGCGTTGGCACACACCACCCCCAAAACCAAAAGTCGATCGCCCGGGGGCAAGTCTGCTGGCAGCGTGAAGTCCAAGGCGGGATCTCCGTTACCGCTGCTCCTCGCGATGACGCCGCCGCTGCATCCGGGGATCCCGGTCAGGGTGTCGTCCCGCTGACAGACTGCCAAGGCGTAGGTCAACGCAGCTGGCGTTCCGGGGTCTGCCATCCAAAAGCTGACCGCCACAGGTTCGCCGGGGGAGGGAGTTGCACGTGGCTCTTGCCCCGGCACCACGACCTGTGCGCCGAGCACGCGGTTCTTTTCGATCCGTTGCGGTGGGTGCAGCGGGTCGCCGCAGCTCACACACAGAAGAAGCGCCCAGTGGGTCCAACGCATCACAGCTCTCCTCGCACGCCCAGGTTGGGAAAGATCGGCAAGCCCGTGGCGACTTCGCTCCTGGAGTAGTCGTAGGAGTAGCTGATGCCTTCCGGATTCTGGCGGTTGTAGGCGTTCTGCAAATCCAGGTACGCCGCCAACTTCCATTCAGGAAAGCTCCACGTCTTCTCGACCAGCAGGTCCAGTTGATGAAAGGCAGCGTCCCGCGCGGAGCCAACGCGGCCGTACAGGGGTCGGTACAAGCCGGTGCCGGCATCGTACACGCTGCCTTGCACTGGCGTGTGGGGACTGCCTGAGGTGAGCCGGAAGCGTCCGCCGACGATCCAACCCGCTCCGAGGTCTTGGCGCAGGGAGGTCACTAGGTTGTGGGTTTGATCCTGGTCAAAGAGTCGCCACGGAGCATCGTGGTCGCGGCGCTCACTGCGCGAGAGCGTGTAGGCCAAGCTGCCGGAAGTGCGGCCCGCACGTAGGCGGCCAGAGAGTTCCAGCCCCAACACGCGTCCGTCGCCGTCGTTTTCGAAATACGGCGCAGCGCCGTTCTTCGTGGCCACCACGCGGTCGAAGAGTCGCCGGGCGAATAGATCGATGCCCGCCGACGCCGTCTCACCGAACCCCTGCTCCACGCCGACGGTCTGGTGCAGCGCGCGCGCTGGTTTCAAGTCCGGGTTGCCGATGCCGGCGAGGGTCTCGAAATAGAGTGGCTCTTGGGTAAAGAGCCCGACCCCGCCCTTCAGCGTGGTCTGACCGAAGAGTAGCAGCCGCGCGGTCAGCCGCGGGTCGAGGGTTGTGCGCTTCAGTGTGCGAAAGTGATCGACACGCAAGCCCGGGGAAAGCAGCACGCCATGGGCGGGCGTCAGCGGCAGCTCGACGTAGGCGCCTGGGCTCAGGTTCGAGAAGCGATCGGCGAGCTGCACTTGGGCTTGGTTCGCTTCCGCCTCGTTGATGCGCGGATCGCCCTCAAGTTGGGGTGGCCGACTGCCGCGATAGCTGCCCTTGGAAAAGCTGGTCGCCACGTCGAAGCCAAGGGTCAAGCTCGCCGCTGGACCGAAAGGCACTTGCCACTCGCCGCGCCCGTCCACGTTCAGCACGGAAAGGTCCGCGTCCACACTTTCGCCGACAACCTGTCCCAGCCGCACATGTCCCAGCGTTAGGGACACGTCCTGACGAACGCCGCCATCGAAGCGGCTGCGGGCTTGCAGACTCAGACGATGGAACTCCAGGGCGCCGCCGACGCTGCCGCGCAGGGTGGGATCGCTCTCCACGGGTTCGTTCAGAAGCAGCTCAATGCGGTCCCGACTGCCGTAACCAAGTACACGCAGTTCGTGTCGCGGCGAAAGCGCATGCACGAATAGCGCCTGATAGTCCCAGTACACCGGCGCTGCGATGACTGCGTAGGCGTCGTCGGGCACGAACGAAGCGAAGTAGAAGTCGAGGTTGCTGCGTCGCGCGGCCAGGGCCACAGCGCTGCGATCGGAAATCGGCGCTTCCACGAGTGCCGAGCTGTCTAAGAGAGACAGGTCCAACACCGCGTGAAAGCCATCGCGGCGCGGGTTGCGTGTTTTTGCGTCGACAACGCCGCCGAGCACGCGACCATAGCGGACAGAAAAGTTCGACGGGTACACGTCGACGCGTTCCAACAGGCGCGAGTGCACCACGCTGGTCAGGCCCCCGAAGTGATACAGGAGGGGGATCGTCGCGCCATCCAGCTGCACGCTGCTCTCGTGGCCGGAGGTGCCGCGCAGAAGCGGCTCGCCTTCGCCCGCGGGCGCGCGAGACACGCCAGGTAGCGACTCGATGGCGCGGAAAGCGTCCCCGCGGGTGCCCGGCACACGCCTCATGTCGTCGCCCGCGAGGGTGCGGCGAGTGGCGCCTCGCGGTGGTGCCTGAACCGTGACCTCTCCGCCATACTCGGGCTCGTTGGAGCCCGTGGTGGGTGCGGGGGGCGTTTGCGATGCCGGTGACTTCGTCGCGGGCGCCGGAGTCGACGGCGCGCGCGGCTCTGCTGTTGCCGCGGGTTCTGGTGGCGGCGTGCGCTTGGGCGTGAAGGTCATGCGGAATCGGATGCGCGCCGCGATGGTCTCTTCGTCACGGGTGGCCGGCGTGAATTGCAGCGTGCCCGCGCGCTGCAACGCGAGTGCGTCCAATGCCGCGCTCACCCCTTCCACGACCTTCGCCTCGCCCACCGTGCCGTCCTTTTCGACGACGAGTTCGACCAGGACGCTGACTTCCGTGGTGAGCTCGATGTCTCCTGGGACGTCCCTGGAAGGCGCCGACTTCAGCGCCGGCGGCGTGACGACGGCTTCGCTCCGCGGCTGGCTGAGCGCTGGCCGCGTGACCGACAGACCGAAGAGCAACGCCAGCACGCAGGCGCGGACAGGTGCACACACAGAACCTCCAACTCCGCGCGCAAGTCGCGGAAGGCACGCGCCACTTCGCCCTCGAAACGAAGCGTCAAAGTGGCATTACGTTCCTGTGTGCCCGCACCGGCGCGGTGCGTTCAACGAAAAGCACGGATGGCTTTTGACCGGTGGCCGAAGCCCGATGTGCAGAGTTCGGTTCTGCCCAGGCGTCAGTACCCGCCCGCGTCGGCCTAGGTTGCGTCGAAGCAGATCTCGACGCGATTAACGATCAGGGAGTTGGACGGGCCGCCCGGTTTGATGCGCAGCTTGATCCCTGCGTTGCCGGCGGTGAATGCAGCTGTCGCGTTGGCGCTGTACCACTGATAGGGCGCGCTATTGGAGACGCCGCCGTAGGGCGAGGCGCCGGTGCCTTGGAAGGTCTGCCAGCTGTAGCTGCCGCTGCTCGTCGTGTTGTAGCTGCGGCCGAAGATTGAGAGCGTCACGTTCTTGATCGACGAGAGGCCCACGCTGCTTAGATCCACGTCAATGAAGACGGTGCCCGAAAGCGTGAGTCCGCCCACACCGAGGAAGACGTCATTGAATACCGGCTTGTAGCCGATGCTTTGGGAGTACGCGCCGACCTTCCAGTTCGAGGTGTCGGGCAAGGTGTTGAGCTCGTAGACCACGTACGCTGTGGAGCCGGAGCCATTGCCGGCCCAGCGAAATCGCGCAGCGTGAGTGCCCGTCGCGCCAGAGATGCAGCCGCCGCTCGTGCCGCCAGTGCCGCCGGACGCGGAGGAGCCACCGCTGCCGCCGGATGCGCCGCCGCTCCCGCCGACGCCGCCGGTATTGCCGCCCGTGCCGCCGGATGCGCCGCCGCTTCCGCCCACGCCGCCGGTACTTCCGCCAGTGCCGCCGGTCGCGGAAGAGCCACCGCTGCCGCCGGATGCGCCGCCGCTCCCGCCCACGCCGCCGGTATTGCCGCCCGTGCCACCCGTCGCGGAAGAGCCACCGCTCCCGCCGGTCGCACCGGCGCTCCCGCCGACGCCGCCGGTTGCCGAAGTGCCGCCCGTGCTGCCGCCGAAACCGCCGAACGCCGATGCGCCGCCGCTTGCCGAAGCGCCCCCCGTACTTCCTCCGAGGCCGCCACTTGCCGCCGCGCTGTCTAGCCCCGCGTCCTGTGGAGCTGTGCCGCGCCCGCCGCCTCCGGTGCCGCTGCAGCTCCACACAAGAAGCGCGCACAGCGCCCCGCCGATGAGTGTGCGTCCTGTCATGCGCGCGCAGGATAGCATGTGCCGGCGCGTCGATCTTGTCGCACAATGCCGCGATGAAAGTCTTCACGACCCGCATGCGGGCGCGCTACGCGGACACGGACGCGTCGGGCATCGTCTACTACGCCAGCTACTTCCTGTACTTCGAGACGGGGCGCGTGGAGATGTTTCGCCAGCTGGGGCTGCCCTACGACTATCACTTGCCGATCGCCGAGACGGGTTGCCGCTACCGCGCTCCCGCACGTTTCGACGACTTGCTTGAAGTCCACTCGTTCGTTGAGGGTCTGCGCAGCAAGGGCTTTCGCATTGGTCATCGCGTCCATCGCGTGCGGGACGATGGCGAGTTGGAGCTCTTGGTGGAAGGGCATACGGCGATGGTTACGGTGGGCGAAGACCGCAAGCCCGTGCCCTTGCCCGAGGCGTATCGCGTGGCCTTGGCACAAATCGAATAGCGCATGTGTGTCGCGCGCGTGCGAAGCCTGTCCGGCCATGTGCCGGGCTCGCACAAGCGCGGTTACGATGACGCAGTCGGCGAGAACACAACAAAAAAACTAGTACGTGGGTGCGGCGGCTCATCGCGTTTCGAGGCGCGTTCGCACCGCTTCCGCTTCATCCACGCGTCCGAGACTCTGAAGGGCCTTGGCGTAGATCAGCAGCGAATCTCTCAGGGCGTCCGGGCGGCGTGCTTCGGTTTCAAGGCGCGCCAGTGCCCCTGCCGCATCCCCACCGGCCAGCATGGCCGTCGCAATGTCGTGGTTGAGCTTGCGGCGCGTCAGGGCATCCGTGACCAAGGGCAGCGCGCTCTCGAACGCGCGTTGTGCTTCGCCGTATCGTCCCTGACCGAAGAGCACGAGTCCATAATTCGTCAACGTTGCGTCGAGATCCACGAACGCCAGCATGCCGCCGCGGGAGGCGAGCGCCGCTTCGTAGTGCTCGGTGGCGTCCGCTAATTGCTTGCGCTTGCGTGCGGCTTCGCCCAAATAGAAGTGGCCCTCGCGGCAGGCGGCTTCCCGAGCGATCTCGGGGCGCCACAGCGTGTCGTCACTCAGGTAGCGCCGACCGTCGCGGAAGCTCAGCACGCCAAGCAGCACTGTGACGGATAGCGCGAATACAGCGGCGCGGGCGCCACGCCGTTCGACCTGACGCGCGACGAGCAGCGACAAGAACGCTGCGGCGACGTACAAATAGTGCGGCGACCACCAGCGCAGGGTGGGCACGAGCTGCAATGACGGCAGTACCGCAAGCGCCGTCAGCATGCCCAATGCGCCGCCGCGCCAGGACAGCACGCAGAGCCCGAGCGCCACTAGAGCGCCCGCGATGGCCGTCGGTGCCGTCAATTGCGTGATCGGGAACGCGTCGCAGATGCTGCGCTCGATGGGCGCGAACAGGTACGCCGCGCTCTTGGCGAGAGCCGAAAGACGCGTGCCCACGGCTTCGGCGGCACTCAGTTCCGGGAATTGTCCGAGCCACCGCGGCGCATACAAAAGGCGCAGTCCCAGGGCTGCTGCAAAGGCGGCGCCCTCAGCTGCAAACAGCGTCCGGGGTCGGATGGGGCGAGGGACGTGATGGGCGGTCTTGCTACGGCGCTCAAGTTCGAGAGCGAGCACGAAGAGCGGCGCGAGCGCCCACCCCGTTTCCTTGGATAGACTCGCGACCAACACCGCAGCGGCGGCCCAGCCCGGGCGCCCGCGTTTGTGCGCGGCGATCAGCCCGAAGAGCCCGCAAGCAATCAGCGATTCAGAACGAAACGCAACAGCGCCCGCAACCAGCGAACCCACCGGATGCGCCGCGAACAGCAGCGCGCCAAGGGTCGCCGCGCGCCGGCTCGTGCCCAGGGCCTCGGCGGCGAGCAGCAAGAGCACCGCCGCAAGGGCGTGCAGCGCGAGATTGACGCCGTGGAAGACCGCGGCATGGCCCCACAGCGCGTCGATAGATAGCGAGAGCGCCGTGAGTGGCCGGTAGTAGCCCGTGCCGGCAAAGGGCTCGCGAAAGAGTTCGAGCCACTGCGCCGGAGGTCGCAGCGCCAAGCCCTCGCCGATGTGCGCGTGGTCCAGCCACACGAACTTGCCGCCGAGAGTCGTGGCATGGGCGGCTATGGCAACCGCTGCCGCCCAAAGCGCGCGCGCCGCCAGACTTGCCCTGTCAAATCGCTCCCAGACGCTCGCGCTCAGGCGATGCAGTGTCGGCGAAGCTCAGTCCTTGGTGATGTCGAACTGGTCGACGATCTCGTTCTTCACGTTGCGGAAGTAGCCTTTGGCCTTCTTCGGATCTCCGTCCACATAGAAGTCGAGGAAGAGCGTGCCGTGGGTGGCATTCTGATTGCTGGTGTAGATCAGTGCCCATTCCTGTTTGCAGCCGTAGGGATAGGTAGCGGGCAGGCAGCGGTTCTGATCGCGCACGCTGTTTCCGCCGAGGCCAGAAACAACGGTGAACGTCCGGCCCGGGCCCACGCACACCTTCTTGGGGTCGGAGCAAGTCGTGTCCACGGTTTGATTGGTCATGTCCGTGAGCGTCTTGGTGCGGTGATAGGAGTGTTCATGCGCAGTCAGGATGATGGCGCCCGCGTCACGGCAGTTTTCGTAGACTGGCCAGCCCATTTCGTCGCCCTTGCCGCCGACCTGCATGGCTTTCTGGTTCTTGTGCCAAACGCAGAGGCGCCAGATGTGATCGTCGGCGGCGAACTCCTTCTTGATGAAGTCCGCGAACTCGGCGTTCTTTCCGTTCTGCCCGACAAAAACGATTTTGATCCCCCGGTACACCATCGAGAACTTCTCGTCGGTGAAGTCCGGGTCGTCGGGAGTGATCCCCGCTTTCGTCATCCGCTTTTTGAACTCGGTGGCATAGGGCGCCCAGGTCGTGTAGTCGTGGTTGCCCACGGCTCCGAAAATCGGATAGTCCGCTCCCACCACGCTGTTCATGGCGGCGAGCCAAGCGGCCGGGTTGTAGGAATAGTCGTAGTCGCCTCCCCCCAGGATGAAGTCGGCTTTGTCCGTCATGCCGAGGCCGAGTACCGACTTAAAGTTGTTGCCGCTGGTGGTATCGCCGAAGAAGGCGACGCGTAGGTTCTGCTTGTCCGGTGGGATCCCCGCGCTACCGCCGGCGCCCACACCACCGCCGCCGCTGGCGCCACCGGAAGCACTTGCGCCCGCTCCGGCCGCGCCGCCGCTGGTGCCGCCGCTGCCGACTGCACCAACGCCCGCCGTTCCCCCGCCGGCTGTGCCGCCGCTGCTGGTGCCGCCACTGCTGGTGCCGCCGCTGCTGGCCCCACCGCCGCCGGCAGTGTCGTCTGAGCCGCAGGAGACCGCCGCCCCGCAGAGACCGATGGTGAGCACGATGGCAGGCGCGATGAAGTCGATCTGGCGTTCCATGGTCCAATTGTCGCCTCGGCTCTGAGGCGAAGCCAAGTGGTTCGCGCATTTGGCGGTCATCCCTCAGGAAAAGGGCGAAGTTCGGGCCCGCGGGACCGAAGCGCCGCGTTTTGCCCCAAGACGCCCTTTTTAAGGTATTATTACAGAACTGGCAGACGTTGCTCAGTTCATGTAATATCTGGGAATGCAGCTGACGGCCCAGCGCCTAGTGCTCGACCTGATGTCCGCCGCCGGCGACGTGGAGATGCCGGTGCGCGCCCTCGTCGGAGCTGCGGACGTGTTCGGCATCACGCAAAACAGCTTGCGTGTGGCGTTGGCGCGTTTGCTCGCCGACGGCAAGGTCACACGAAACCTGCGCGGACTCTATGCGCTCAGCGCGGCGGCGGAGCCCGTGCAGCGTCATGTGGCGTCTTGGTCGGCCATCGAAGAACGACTTGTTCCGTGGCAGGGCGGCTGGGTCGCCGTGCACACCGCCGGACTGCGTCGAAGCAGTCGCGCCGTCGTGCGCCGCCGTGAGCGCGCCCTCGAGTTCCTGGGCATGCGGCGCCTGTCACCGGGCCTGTGGTTACGCCCTGACAACCTCGCCGGTGGCGCGTGTCATGTGCGCGACGAGTTGGCAACCCTGGGCATGGAGCCCAAAGCACCGGTCTTTGCCATGACCGAGTTGAGCGACGCGACCGACGCACGCGCCCGCAAGCTCTGGAACACGAAGACCATCGAGCGTGCCTACCGTGACATGAACGACAAGATCACCATGAGCGAACGCGGTCTCGACAGGTTGCCGTTGGAGCAAGCGGTCGTGGAGTGCTTCCTCTTGGGCGGCCGCGCCATCCGACAATTGGCCTACGACCCGCTGCTGCCCGAACCCATCATCGCGACGTGCCTGCGCAGCGAGCTGGTTGCGGCCATGCGCCGCTACGACCGCGCCGGGCGCCGCGTCTGGCAGAAGTTCATGCGTGAGCACGACGCTCCCGCACTGGAATCGCTTCTTTCGTTCCGCAACGTGGAGAGTGCCGCATGAAGCTCAATGTCTATTCCGGAACGCCCTGGGACCGCCTGGGCACGGAGCCGCCGCCGCAGTTCCCCGCGGCGATGCTCAACGTGACGAATCGATGCAACCTGACCTGCGCGCATTGTTTCATCTACACGGACGGCAATCCGAATAACCCCGACGATGATCTTTCCGACGAGGCGCTTTTGGCAGAGGTCGAACGCGTGCGCGACAAACACGGCCTCTACGCCATGCTCTGGATGGGCGGCGAGCCGATGATCCGCTGGCGGTTGCTCGAAAAGGGCGTGCGGCTCTTCGGGCAGAACATCATCACCACCAACGGCACCATCCCGCTCAAGGACTTCGGCGCGTCCGTCACCTACGTGGTTTCCCTAGACGGCCCGGAAGATCTGAACGACCCCGTGCGGGGCGAGGGCGTCTACGCCAAAGTCCGGGGGAACCTGCTCGCGCTGCCGAAAGACTTCACGCCCACGGTGCAGATCCAGTGTGTGGTCACCAAGCAAAACCAAGGCCGCTTGGAAGAGCTCGTGCACGATTTCCAAAACACTCCCGTGGATGGCCTTGCGTTCACCTTTCACGTGCCGAACGAAGGCGAAGATTCCGAGCTCAGCTGGCGTGACGCCGCCGAGCGTGAGTCGGCGGTGGATGCGGTGCTCGAACTCAAACGCAAGTATCCCAGCTTCGTGTGGAACTCGACTCGCGCTCTCGAACTCATGCGTCCGAAGACGGCGCGTATGGTCACGGACAACTGCCCCGCCATGCGCACCGTGCTGCCGCTGTACGTCGAGAAAGGCGCGTTCACCTCGCCCAAGTGCTGCTACGGCAACAACGCGGATTGCGACCGCTGCGGCGCCTGGGTCGTCTTTTCTCACGCTGCCAAGCTGCCGGGCCCCTGGGACGCCGTTGTGCCGCCGACCAAGGAGCGCGGCCCCCTCGCGGCGTATTTCGAGCAGCAGCGCGCGGTGGAGGCCGACACCCACGCGCCGAAACGGGTGTCTTCCGGCTAACGGGCCTGAGCTGGTAGGAGTACCAGCATGGAAAAGCGCCGGGTCATCATCCTTGGAGCAGCGGGGCGGGATTTTCACAACTTCAACACGCGCTATCGCGGCGATGCATCCACCGAGGTCGTGGCGTTCACCGCGGAGCAAATCCCGGGCATCGCTGATCGCCGCTACCCCGCGGCCTTGGCGGGGGCGTTGTACTCGGAGGGCATCCCCATCCATGCCGAGTCCGAGCTGCCGCGATTGATCGATCAGCTGAAGGTGCACGAATGTGTGTTCGCCTACAGCGACGTGCCCTACGCGCACGTGATGCGCGTGAACGCCATCGTGACGGCCGCGGGAGCATCCTTCACTCTGCTAGGCCTCACAGACACCTTGGTCGCCAGCAGCAAGCCGGTGATCTCGGTCTGTGCGGTGCGCACTGGCGCGGGCAAGAGCCAAACCTCGCGCCGCGTGATCGAGATCTTGATGCAGCGTGGGCTCAGACCTGTGGCCATCCGCCACCCCATGCCCTACGGAGATTTGGCGAAGCAGGACGTGCAGCGCTTTGCGGAGCTTGCAGACTTGGAGCGCCACGCCTGCACCATCGAAGAGATGGAGGAGTACGAGCCCCACATCGTGCGCGGCAACGTGATCTATGCCGGGGTAGACTACGCCGCGATCTTACGAGCGGCGGAGAGTGACCCCAAGGGCTGCGACGTGATCGTTTGGGACGGCGGCAACAACGACTTCACGTTTTACGAGACCGATCTGTACATCACCGTCGCGGACCCACATCGGCCGGGGCACGAGCTCTGCTACTACCCTGGGGAGATCAACCTGCGTCTTGCCGACGTCGTGGTGATCAACAAGCTGGACTCGGCGCAGCCAGCGGGCATCGAAGCGGTGCGGGCAAACATCGCCTCGGTGAACCCTGGCGCCGTAGTGATCGATGCCGACTCACCCGTGCGCATGGCCGACCCCTCCGTAGTGGAGGGCAAGCGCGTGCTTGTGGTGGAGGACGGTCCCACGCTCACCCACGGCGGCATGCAAATCGGCGCCGGCGTGGTCGCCGCCAAAAATTGTGGCGCACGCGAGCTCGTGGACCCGCGGCCGTTCCTGGTCGGGAAGCTGCGCGACACTTTCGCAACCTACCCGAACATCGGCGCCCTCCTGCCAGCGATGGGCTACGGCACAGAGCAGCTCCACGACCTGGAAGCTACCATCCGCGCGACGGACTGTGACGCCGTGGTAATTGGCACGCCCATCGATCTGGCGCGGGTGATCCAGATCGACAAGCCGCACACACGCGTCTTCTACGACTTGAAAGAGCGCGGCACTCCGAACCTCGAGGGAGTCTTGAGGGATTTCATCGAAAAGCACGCACTCGGTGGCCCTGGGCGAGCGTAACGGCCCAACGGTGCCGCAAGCGCGGGTCGCAAAGGGCCGACGTATTGACGCTGCGCCCCTCTTGGCTGGAAACCTTGCGCCATGCTTCGGATCTACGGCTGCCTGGTGCTGGGCTTGCTCACCGCTTGCGGCAGCACGGACGAATCTCGGCCTGGCACCGGCGGCGCAGCTGCGACGGGCGGCAGCGCTGGCGTCGGCGGTAGCGGCGGGATCGGTGGCGTCGCAGGGGGCGGCGGCAAGCCGGCAAGTTGCGTCAGCACGGACACGACTTTCCTCGCTAACCTCAAGAAGAAGTGGACGCCGGACGAACTGGTGCAGCTCGCGGTAAGTCATGGCGCTGTCGACCCGCCCGGTACCAAGTGGGAGTACTCCAATACGAACTACGTCTGCCTCGGCATCATCGTCGAGAAGGTGGGCGGCAAGGGCATCGCCGAACAGATCCGCGCGGGTGTCCTCGAGCCGCAGAAGCTCGACGCCACCTTTTTCGATGGCGAAGAAGCGTTGGTCGGAACGCTGGCACCGGGCTTTTCACCCACGGGCACAGACTCGACCTATTCTGTCGATCCATCCGGGCCCTGGGCCGCAGGGAGCATGGTCGCGACGCCCGCAGACACGGCGGCCTTTGTGCAGGCGCTGGCCGAGGGGAAGCTGCTTGACCCGGCCGAGCAGACGGCAATGGAAACCGGGGTGCCGCTTCCGGGGGCGCCGGCGAGCTATGGGCTCGGGCTACTGATGCTCGACGCGAGCGTGACTGCGGGTGCCGGTAAGGCCTACGGACACGACGGATCCATCAACGGCTATCACACCCAAGCGTTTCACTTCCGGGATACGCAGACCAGCATCGTCAGCATCGTCAACCAAGACGGTGGCGACCCTAACGACGTGACGCTGGCAGCGTTGAAGGCTCTGTTTCCCTGAGCGCCTAGGTCCCGCTGCGCGCCGCGTCGTAGTCCTCGCGCGGCGCAGTCTCTATGGTGCAGGGGCGCCTTGGCGCACTACGAAGTCGTCCACGTAGACGTGGGACGTTCCAGAAAACCCTTGGTAGTACGCTTGAAAACGACTGCGTGCAACGCAAGTTCAGGGATCCAAAACAGCGCATACGGGCGGTACGCTCCACGCCGTTGGGCGCAGGCTGTCGAGCCAGCCCTGCATCACGGCGCTGCCGGGAACGTCCGCATAGAATCGCCAGAACACGAAGCTGCCGCTGCCCCTGCAGATCGGCACCACCACCACCGACAGTCCGGCGCTGGTGCCTTTCACGCGCCAGCTGCGCTCCACTGCGTGACCCAGTGCCTCAAGGTAGATTTCGCGGCCGCCGGTGTACTCCAGTTTGTGTTTGCCAAGGGCCTCCGCCACCACGTCGCGGATGGCGCCGTGCACGTCGTCGATGGTGTCGCGCCCAGCGATCTGCTCCGATAGCTCGATGCCGCCGAACGCGGTCACCTCTCCTTCAAGGGAAAACACCGCGCTGGTCGCGGACCGCAGCTGCGCGCTGCCGCCCGGGGGTACACGCGCCACGAGTCCGAGGTACTCGTTGACGTAGACGCCATCGGGAGTCACGAAGGGTGGCCGCGTCGGGGGTGGACGACGCAGCGGCGGGACGGTGAGGGCGCCAAAGGGCGCCCGCGCCGCGGGCACCGCACCAATCAGCGCGGTCAGCTCAGCGTCGATCTCGTCGCGGCCGCCGACGTCCACGCCCTCAGCGAAGACTACGTGCTGGCCGTGGCGGCGCAACATGCTGCGGCCTTCTCCGGATAGAACGCTGCCCGCGGCGGCTGCGTAGCGAGCGAGGGCGATTTGGAACTCGCGTGCGTCTTGCTCGCTGTCCCAAGTGGTCGCCCAGAGCAGTGCAGGCGCATTGGCTCGCTGGAAGAAGCTAAAGGCATCACCGCCCCAACCCGCCGCGGCAGTTGCCGCTTGGGCCGCGGGCATGCCTTGCTCGAACAACACCCGAATGCCGTGCTCACCGAGCCGCCCGCTCTTGACCTGCGCCGCGTCCTTCGGCGGCGTCGGCGTGGCCACGGGCACCGGCAACTCGCCGGAGAGATACTTCTGCGGATGCATGACTTGCTCGCTGCTCACGGGCGGTGCCTCGTACACCTTGTTGAGCAGCTCGAACCCTCCCGTGCGCCAGATGTCCCCCGCGAACATCAGGCCACGAGTGTAGGGGAAGGTCACGCGTTCCCGCACGGCCGGCGGTGCCGAGTACAGCACCTGATTGCCACCGCTGGCGCGCAGGTAACGTTCGAAACCGACGTCGGCCAACATGGCCGCAGCGCGGGAGAGTGCGCGATTGATCGGCACGCGCTGGCGCCAAGACGCATACGCGAGCATCACCAGCATCGCGTCGCCCTCCAGCAGCGCCTCGCGCGCAAGCGAAGCGTCAGCGCTTTCGTCTGTCAGCTTGGGCAGGGGCAGATTCTGGGCTTGCAGCGAGTGGGTGAGCTCGTGTGCAAATAGGTCGACCATGGCGCTGTCCCACTGCTGCCCGCCACGGATGGCAATGCGATGCGAACGCCGGCTGTAGTAGGCGATCACTTGCTCCCCTAGTACTTCGCGTAGGCCAATGGGTGCCGGTGCGAAGGCTGCACCCGGCGTGGCCTTCGGCGGCGGCTCCGCGTTCGCACCGAGGTACTCTTGCAGGAAGCGGCGCTCTTCCACGAACTCCACGCGCGCCGGTCTTGCGTCCGGAAGTCGCCGCAGCGCTGCCACGTCCCGAGCCACTTGCGCGGGCGTTGGCAACGGCGCCGAGTCCAAGGCAGAACGGGGCGTCTTCTGCGACGAGCATCCCGTCAGGGCGAGCAGCATCGCGAGCGCTGCCCCCGCTGCCGCTTTCGGTGCCAGTACGATCCGACCCGCATCCCCAACTACGCGCACGACGCGCGCACGCTACCACGGCGTCCGCTCCACGGGCCAAGGCCACGTGGGCGGAGCGCCCGGGCTGCTTGCCAGGCTGCGCGACGAAGCGCACTCGGATGCGCTAGGCTGCGGCGTGACTCCGGCCGGCGCCCAGACCAGGACCTACGCGCTTTCATGAGTGAACGACGTCGAAAGCCAGCACTGCGGCGCGTCGTATTTGGCGTTGGGCTGCTGCTGCTGTGTGCCGCGGTCGTCCTATTGCGTCTGGCGTTTGCGACGGACTACGCCTACCACGCGTTGGTCAAAGATCCGGAGCGCGCGATCCCGGGCGGCCGAGTGATCGTCGCCCCCGCGGACGGCACGGTGCTCTATGTGCAGCGGGTCGTCGACGGCACGGCGGCCGAGATCGTGAAGCGCGGCGTCGCCGTGCCCCTCGAGGAGCATTTCAAGACCGAGCCGGGCAGGAAGCTCGGTTCGGGCTGGTTGATCGGGATCTACATGAACACCCAGGGTGTGCACGTGAACCGCATTCCCAACCACGGCAAGATTTTGGAGCAGCGCATCTACAACGGGCCGCATATGAACATGTCGAAGGCCGAAGTCGACGTGATCACGAAGCAACTCGTTCCAGGTCGCGTTTCCCTGTCCAAGGCTCTGGGTCAGAGCCCCTGGGAGATCGAAGACGACGCAGACTTCGTGCTGAAGAGCGCACGTGAGACCCTGGTGATTGAAGACGAACGCGGCGCAAAGCTCTACGTCGTGCGCATTGCCGACTTTTATGTGGGCAAGATCCTGACCTGGGTCGCGGAGGGAGCCAACGTAGAGCGCGGCGCACGCATGGGCATGATCACTTGGGGATCCCAGACCGACCTGTTCATCGAAGACAGCAGCGGACTGAAGGTCACTGCCAGCACCGGGGAGTATGTCTATGGCGGACAGACCGTGGTGGCGACGTATTAACCTGCGCCATCTCAACGTGGTGCTGTACCTGACGTTGGCAGGCATCATGCTGGGCTACGGCCCAGAGCTGGGTTGGGCAGCCCGTGCGCTGCCGGCCTATCTGCGCGGGGAAATCCCCGCACCCATCGAGCGGAGCCTGTACCTATCCGCGGCGGAGCTTCCCCACGCCGAGGCCATTCCGCTGTTGGAGCGCTCCATCGCCATCGATCCGAATACCGAAGCGGTACACATTCTGGCAAAGAAGCTGGTGGAGGCCGGCAAGCCCGACGAAGCGCGCAAACACTACCAGCGCTATCTGGAAATCGACCCCTTCGTGCGTGCTGCGTACGTTGAGCTCTCGGCGCTACTGGAAGGCCAGAACAAGCGCGCCGAGGCGCTGGGTGTCCTGGAGCGCGGCGCGGCGCACTTCCGTCGCAATGTCGATCGCTTTCGTCCGCACGCGGACCCCGGCGCGGGCGAGCGCGAAAACGAAAAGGCCCGCAAAGTGCACGCCGAATACACGGAGTCTATCCGCGTATTGGAAGCGGCTGCAGCGCGTCTGCGCAACCACGGACGCTAGCGCAGTACGCGGAACAGATTGTTGAAGTCGTCGGTCCAGGTGACGACTGGAGCGGGAGGGGCTTCTGGCCGAAACTCCCGGGCGCGCACCTCGGGATGATTCAAGAAAGCTTCGTTGGTCGTCATTACGATCCAGTCGCTCCAATGCGTGAACTTCTCGCGGTCGTCCTGAGTGCGAAAGCGCATCGTCTTCTTGCCCGTGGCCTCTGCTTGGCCGAGCACCACGCGGCTGAGATCTAGGTGCTGCGCCGTGATCTGGATGGCCATCAGGCCGTCGGGCTTCAGGTGTTGATCGTAAATCGCAAATGCTTCCCGGGTCAGTAGGTGCACGGGCACAGCGTCGGAGCTGAACGCGTCCAGGAACAACAGATCGAAGTGCTGCGGCTTGCCGTCCTTTAGCTCGCGTTCCATGGAGATCCGCGCGTCTCCCAGAATCACGCTTTCTTTGCCGGCCATGCTGTCACGGAACGTGAAGTACTCCTTCGCAAGGTCGACGATGTTCGTGTTGATCTCGTACATGACCATACTGTCGCCGGTGCGCGTGAAGCCCCCCAGGGCGGCCACCCCCATGCCCACGACGCCCACGTGCAGCGGCGCCGGTGCGCCCGCCTGGGTGCGGTTCGGGTGGAAGCGAAACGCGAGGGCCGCGCCGCTGTCCTCGCTATAGTAGCCAACGGGACGGCCCAGGAACCCGGAGGATCGCACTTCACGCCCGTGCGGCACTGTGCCGTGGAACAGCGTACGTACGTGCCGCTCGGTTCCCGCGCCCACTTCGTAGATCGACAACGCGCCATAGAAGTTGCGCGTTGCCACCAGCCGATTCGTTTGGTGTCCGCGGATGTTACCCATGAGCTCGTAGCCGAGCAGCGCAAGCCCAACCACGAGGCAGCCCACGACTGCGGGTCTTTTCAGCTCAAGGGGCCCTCGCAGCAAGCTCACCCCCAAAAGCACCACCGTCGCAAACAGACTGAGGTGATACTCCCAGTAGTTCAGGAACAGCTGCGGCGCGACCAGCGTTGCGAACAGCCCACCCAGGGCGCCGCCCAAAGAAATCACCAAGTAGAACCACGTGATATGCGCTGGGTCCGGCTTTAGCCGTACCAGTTCCCCGTGGCAGACCATGCAGCACGCGAACAGACCCAAGGAATACGACGGGATCTGAAACCACAGCGGCGCTGACGGCAGCTTCAGAGTGGTGACGCAGGCGAGCAGCCCAAGGACCAGCACCGGGATCCACACCTTACGCACGTACCAACGCTCCCGATCGAAGCAGATGATGAAGGTGAGCATGTACAGCGTGAGAGGCAGCACCCACAAAAACGGGATCGGCGCTACGTCTTCGGTCAGCTGACTGGTTGTGGCCATCAAGAGCAAGCTGCCGCAGGCCGCGAACAGGAGCCACAGCAGCGCCACTCCAGCCGACGGCGCTTGTGTCGCTGTCGCTTCCGGGTTCGTCGCGCTGGCGTCGGCCGTGCTAGCGGCCGCGGCGGGGACCGGCGCAGCGCGGAGGATCCGGATCGCAAGCGCGCCGAGTACCAAGGCAAAGAGCGCGTAGGCCCCGGACCAAACGTATGCTTGCGCGCGGACGCCCAAAGCCGGTTCGAGAACAAATGGGTAGCTGACTAGCCCCAGAAGTGACCCGAAGTTGCTGACGGCGTACAGGCGATACGGGGATGCGGAACCGCTCTTTGCCACCCAGCTCTGCAGCAACGGGCTCGTGGTCGACAGCAGCAGATAAGGCGTGCCGAGGGTCGCTGCTAAAAGGAGCAGGATCCGCAAGGACGGATCGTCGCCGCCGCCGATCTTCCAGCTTTCTGACGGAATGATGGGAAGAAACGCGACCGAAATCAGTGCGACGGCCAGGTGCACGGCGGCCTGGCGCTTGAGGGTGAGTCGACTCAGCAGGTGCGCATAGGTGTAGCCGACCAACAGCAGTACCTGGAAGAACAGCAGGCAAGTGGTCCACACCGATGGACCGCCGCCGAACCACGGGAGGATCTGTCTGCCAGCCATGGGCTGGACCTGGAAAAGTAGAAACGCCCCGAGAAAAATCGCGACGGCTACCCCAGGCATGCGCCCGGTCGCCTTTGCAGAGTCCGTGGGCAAGCGACGAGTAGACCACCGCAACCGCCGTAGCCAAAGCCAAAACGCGCCCGAGCTGGCGGGAACTACGGTGTCTGCCCGCTCAGCTCTGCGGCGCGCGTGAAGTACGGCTCCATCAACGTCAAGCGCTGTACATGCTTGCGCGCCAAGACGAGGTCCCCGCGCGCCAAGGCTTGCTCCGCAAAGTGCTCGTTGGCCTTGAAGTTGTACGGGTCGTGCTCCAGCGCGGTGGCAAACGCCGAGGGGTCATCGGCGCCGCGCTCTGCGGCCAGGCGTCCGAGTGCCTTTTCGATGGCTGGATGCCCGGGAGCGAGTGCGCGTGCTTCGGTTAGCGTCGCCAGAAAGCGAGGCGCGTCGCTACGCCGCTGCTCCACCGCAACGCGCGCCAGGGTGCGTAAGACGAGGGATGCTTTGGTCTCTGCCTGTTGCGTTTGGCGCAGCTTTGCCCAGGTTGCCGGTGACAGCGCGAGCTGGCGATCCAGCGTGCTGGACGTGTTGGAAAGCAGTGCGTCGCGCAATGCGTAGCTCGGGTCATCCCGCATGAAGTCGAGCACCGGCTTGCGATCGCGATTGACACCGACGTCTGCCACGAGCGCCGCAATGTCCTCCGGCCCCGCTCGAAAAGAGACCAGCGCCGGGAGCGGATCGCCCCAGCCCAAGTAGGCCAGATCCGGCCCCGCGTACCGGGCGTACCGCGCGCGAAACTCTGACTCGTCGAGCCGAGCCTGATCCAAAAAACCAACCAAGAACGCCTCTACCTGGTTCGAGGCGAGGGGCACCCAGACCAGGGTTTGCGGAAAGATGCTGGAGAACGTCTTGAGCACTGTGCGCGCGGCTTGGTCGTCCAGATTCAGCGGTAGCCAACACAGCACGATGCCGCCGGGTGCCAGGCGCGCGCGTGTGGCTTGGAAGTGTTCGACGGTGTACAGCCGCAGTGCGCCTTCGCTGTCCAGGAACATGCTGTCGGTCATTACGACGTCGTATTGCTCTTGGGACATGCGCAGGAACGCGCGTCCGTCCAGGGTATGTACTGTCACCCGCTTGTCCTCGGAGGCGCGGTCATTGAGTGCCGTGAACCACTCATTGGCAACGCTGACCATCTCCGGGTCCAGCTCGACCAAGTCGACGTGTTCGGGATCGTACTTTAGGATCGTGCGCAACAACTCGCCGACGCCATAGCCAACCTCCAGCACGCGTTTGGGTGCGGGGTGCAGCAACATTGGCAAGTGTGATTGCAGCTTCTGCGTCTGTCGGCGGACTGGGTCCGTGCTGCCGGAAACATGCGGGCCGCCGCGTAACTCCCGGCGGCCGCGCGGTTGTTCCAGCACGGTCAAGATCTGCAGCTCGCTCTCGCGCATGTGCACGATGCGCGAGTCGAACTGCCGCACCATGCCTTCGATGTAGCGCGGCACCCAAGGGCCTGCGCCAACCCCCAGACCAAGAGCCAGCGCCGCGGCGATGCCGGCACCAAAGCGCGCAGAGCGCGGTGGGGTGGTGACAAAGCGCCAGGCCAGCAGCGCCGAGCCCGCGGAAAAACACAGCAGCAGCATGACCGAAGCGCGCGTACCCAGGCTCGGCAAGAGCACGAAACCAGTGAGAAACGACCCGGCGACGGCGCCGACCAAGTTCGCGGCGTACACGCGCCCGACGTCACGCCCCACGCTTTCCTCGCGCTTCACGTACAGACCGGCGGCCAAGGGCAAGGTCATGCCGAATAGAAACGTCGAGCCGAATACGAGCAACAGCCACACTGCAGCCATGCGCCCGCGCTCTGCGCCGGACCCGGCGGCCAGCGCCGCGCACAGCAACGTTGCCGGAAGCACGACGCAGAGCGCTAGCTGGATACGCGCGAACAAGAGCTCGCTGGTGGCCGGGCGCCGGGCGATGAACGCGCTGCCCGCGGCGAGACCGAGCAAGTAGATGAACAGCACCAGCGCAAAGGACAGCAGCGTGCCGCGCCAGACGTAGCTCATCAGCCGGAACCAGATGACCTCCATGCCCAGTGCGGCAAAGCCCGAGAGCAAGATGGCGGCGGGGATCAGGAAGGACCGCTGCGCCGGCAGCGCGCCGGTGGGTGCGGGAGCCAGGGCGCTGCGGGCGTTGTGCCCCACGGCTAGGGCCAGCGCGCCAACCCCTGCGCTCGTGGCGGTCGCGATCCCGTAGGACACGTCGTAGCCGAACTCCGCGACGAGTTGCACGCTTGTCATCGCACCCAGCGCTGCTCCTACGGTGTGCGCTGCGTAGAGCCGCCCCAGACCGACACGTGCCGTATCCCCGCTCGACAGCACCGCGCGGGAAAGCACGGGCAGCGCGCCGCCGATCAGCATGGCGGGCAACGCGACAGTCACAAACGCAACGCCAAACAGAACCCAGCGGAACACCGACCAGGGCAGGGCGCGATACAGCGCTGTGTTCAGTCCCTCAGCGGAGAAAAACAAGAAGAACGCAAGCAGGGCCGCGACCGCCGTGCCCAGCTCCAGCAGGCCATACAGTCGCAGGAGACGCTCGGTGCGGTCTGCGCGGCGACCAAAGACGACGCCGCCAATGCCGCTGCCCAAGAGGAACGCCGTCACCACAGCGCTCATGCTCTGCGTGGTGCTGCCCACCACGGACGAAAAGAGCCGCAGCCACAGCACCTCGTACAGAAGTCCCGACCACCCGCCGAGGGCGAACAGTGGCAGGAGCAAGCGCCGCTGGGTCGGTGTCATTGAAGGCTACGCGCGCGACGCGGTCCGGAACTCCATCGTGCCGTCCTCGAGCTTGCCGTAGCCCAAACTCATCACATCCAAAGCGTAGTTTTGATACAGCTTCCAAGGCGTCTTGGAACCCTGCTTCGGGAGCTTGTGGATGGCGCGCTGCACGTAGCCCGACGTGAAGTCCAACGCCGGGATGGGCTTTACGGTGGGATCCGTCAGCCGCGGCGTGCAGATCTGATAGCCGTGCTCTTTCATGTGATTGAGCAGGCGGCAGACGTAGCCGCAGGTCAGATCACACTTGAGCGTCCAAGACGCGTTGGTGTAGCCCAGGGAGGACGCCAGGTTGGGCACGCCGCTGTACATCATGCCCTTGTAGCTGAGCGTCTCTTCCGGATGCACGAGCTTGCCGTCGACGCTTACTTCGATGCCGCCAAGCACCAAGAGTTCGAGCCCGGTCGCCGTCACCACCAGATCCGCCTCCAGAACCTTGCCAGAACGCAGTTCGATACCCGTCTCCGTGAAGGTCTCGATGTGATCGGTCACTACGGACGCCCGGCCATCTTTGATCGCGTCGAAGAGATCCCCGTCCTTGACCACGCACAGCCGCTGATCCCAGGGTTTGTAGCTGGGTGAAAAGTGCGTCTCGACGTCGTAGTTTTCGCCGAGTTGCTGGCGGACGTGCTTGAGCAAGGCGCGTCGCACCAGGCCCGGGCGACGCATGGACAGCGAAAACGTCAGCATGCCCAAAGTCACGTTTTTCCAACGCGTGATGCCGTAGGCGAGCATGGGCGGCAGCCGGCGTTGCAACCAGAGGGCGATCGGGTCCTTCTCTGGCAACGCAATCATGTACGTCGGTGACCGCTGCAACATCACGACGTGTGCGGCCTCTTTTGCGAGCTCCGGCACCAGAGTAACTGCAGTGGCGCCACTCCCGATCACGACCACGCGCTTGTCGGCGTAGTCGATGTCTTCGGTCCAGTGCTGCGGGTGCACCAGTCGCCCTTGAAACTGCTCGATGCCTCGGAATTTGGGCGTGTAGCCAGCTTCATAGCGGTAGTAGCCCACACACATATGCAGGAAGTTGCAGGTGAAGATGACGCGTTCACCAGCGCTGCCGCGTTCTGCTTCCACCGTCCAGCGTGCGGTTTCGCTGGACCAGGTGGCGCGCTTGACGCGATGCGAGAACCGGATGTGGCGTTCGATGTCGCCTTCCTGCGCAGCGTCCCGGATGTAGCGCAGGATGGCTGGACCGTCTGCGATGGATTGAGAATCGGTCCAGGGCCGGAAAGAGTAGCCCAGGGTGTACATATCCGAGTCCGAGCGGATGCCGGGGTAGCGAAACAAGTCCCAGGTGCCCCCGATGCTTTCGCGCCCTTCCAGGATGGCGAAGCTGTGGTCCGGGCAGTTCTGCTGCAGGTGGCTGGCGGAACCCACGCCGGACAGTCCGGCGCCCACGATCAAAACGTCAAAGTGCTCAGGCGTCATGAAAAGCGCTCTCCGATGCAGCGGCGCCTAGGGTCGCACTTCGGCGCGACTTCGTACAGTCCGCCTCGCCGTCACCGATTCGAAACTGGCAGGCTTGCTTACTTCGTACAGTCCGCCTGGCTGCTCACGGACTCGATCTCCAGGTCGTCGAAGCTCGCGCGCAAGTTGTCCCCGGAGATCGTAAAGCTGAAGGCCATCAGGCCGACCTGTAGCGCGGGGGCGAGGGCCAGATCGACGCGATTCCACGTGGCGCGCAGGGTCCAATTGCCCTGACCGCTCACATTGCGTTCGTAGGCGGTGATGACTGCGCCGACTTTGCACAAGCGCAGTTGTGCGTCGCCGCTGCCGCTGTGCAGGAAACGGCCGATGGTTGGGTTGTTGCTCAGCGTGGACTTCGTTTCGATGCAGTTGGCGGCCTGCCCAGCACAGCCGCTTTGGTAGCCCACCGCGTTGAAGGTGAAGTTCTGAGGTCCAATCGGGTCCGAACCCGGATCGCGGATCATCGGGCCGGCGTAGTGATAGCCGGACGAAATTGGATTTGCGGGGGCAGCCGCGCTGCGTGCGCGCACACGGCTGGTCACGCGAAAGTCCTGCTTGGGAACGGTGACGTACACCAAGAGCGCGTCGTTGTCGTCCTGAAACCAGACGGTCTGCTTCGTGATGGTCGCCGTCAGCGATCCGCCACTGACACTCAAAGGCGACGCCGCCTCCGGGTGCAGCACGCCGTACGCCGGGCCCAAGGCGTTGCCGCTGAACAAATCGATGAACGGCAGCGATTGCTGGCCACCACCGCCACCGGTGCCGCCCGTCGCCGTTCCGCCGGTGCCGCCCGTGTTGCCACCGGTGCCGCCCGTCGCAGTTCCGCCCGTGCCTCCGGTCGCGGTGCCGCCCGTGCCTCCGGTCGCGGTTGCGCCGGTGCCTCCGCTCGCCGTGCCGCCG
>CBDUPW010000062.1:0-29367 GCA_965369205.1 uncultured Polyangiaceae bacterium
GCCTCGAAGTGCTCTCCGTCTTGCTTGAGGCCGGAGGCGACGAGCAAGAACTCGAGCTCTTGGGCGAGAGCAGGCTCAAGGACGGCGAGTGGGTCATGGTCACCTTCAACATCGTTGAGGACACCACTTCGGTGGCAGCATGCGTGGTGGATCGCGGCTATGGAATGCGCCTGGCCTTTAGCGAACGGGATTGGGCGCGGCTGTGGCAGTTCGCCAACTCCGATGGTCCCCCGTCGGCTCCACCCCCGAGCCTTCCAATGCCGGCGGTAGAGATTGCCGTGCCCAACGCGTCGAGCGTGCTGGTCGTGGACGACGACCCGGATTTGCAGGAAGTAGTGAAAGCGCTCCTGGCAGGCGCCGGTTTCGCTGCTCGTGCCGTTTCATCCGCGGAGGAAGCATTCGACTCCCTACGCGAGGACCACGCAGACGTGGTCGTGCTGGATTGGAACCTTCCGGGCATGAGCGGCGTCGACTTCTGCCGGCGCATCCGAAAAGAGCCGCGCCTGGAGCGCCTTCCCATCTTGTTCCTGACGGCAAACTCATCCACGCGCGACGTACTGACCGCGTTCAACGCCGGTGCCGACGACTACGTGAGCAAGCCCTTCCGCGCGCCGGAGCTGGCGGCACGGGTATTGAGCCTGCTCCGCCGCGCTCAACTCCCGCCTCCCTCCGTGCGCTAACGCTCGCCGGAAGACCTGTGGCTCGCCACCCCGCGCGTCCCGCCAGCGCTACTGCTGTTCACGGAACGCTTCAGCTGGACGAAGCTTCGATGCGTAGCGTGCGGGCCAAACGGTCGCGATGAGGCAAACCAGCACGGCAAATACTCCGACCATCACGAATTCATCGGGATTCACCTGCACCGGCAGCTTGCTGATGAAATAGACCTTCGGATCTAGGGGAAAGCTGTACACGAGCAACCCCCGGCAAAACAAGATACCGAGCAGCAGTCCCACTGCGGTGCCCACGACGCCGATGATCGCCCCCTGGTACAGGAAGGTACGCAAGAGCGCACTGTTGGTGGCGCCCATCGCCTTGAGCACGGCGATCTCCTTCTTCTTATCGAGGACCACCATGATCAAGGTGGCAATCACGGTGAAGGCGGCGACGACGATGATTAGCGCCAGCACTAGGCTCATCAGGATCTGCTGGATGCGCAGTGCCGTGAACAGACCGTGGTTGAGTTCTTCCCAGTCCATCGTGTGATACACGCCGTCGCCCAGCTTCTCATCGACGATCTTCGTAATCGCGCGCGCCTGATCGATATCCGAGACCTTCATCTCGATGCCGGTAACGCTATCCCCAGAGTCGCCGAAGGCCTGCGCTTCGAAGAGATCCGTATAGACGAGCTTCGAATCGTACTGGTCAAAACCCGCGTCGAAGACGGCAATCACCCGGAACTGCTTGGCCACCGGAGCCCGAATTGCTCCTTTGGCGTAGACGAAGCCGATGGTCGGGCTGGTGACCTGCACGCAGTCGCCCAGCTTCAGCTCCAGGTTGTCTTTTAAAGTCTTGCCGATGATGATGCCAGGCAGCTTCTTGACCGCGTCGGCGCTCGCACACGGGTCGGGGTCAACGTCCGGCGGTAGGAAGTCGTCTTCAGGCAACTCGCTGGTGTATCCACCGTCGGGCACGACGCTACCAACGGGGCCGTCTTCGACAAGATCCGTAGGCAGCTCCCCGGCTCCCGCTTCCGGTGGCGGCGCGCCCGCATCTAGGGCGCCCGCTTCAAGCGCACCCTTTTCAATTTCTTTGAACAGTGGCGCTTTACCTGGGGATCCGCCGGGCGCCGGCTTCTTGGGTGAAAGCGGTTGGTCCGGAAATTCATCGAGAATGGAACGACGCCGGCGCTCGGGCGGCTTAGCGTTTGCCTGGCGCAGCCCCTCCAAATCCCCTTCGACGATGTGGCGGGGCAGATCGAGGACTTGCGGCATCAACTTCGGATCGACGCCCTTCAGCAAGACACCCGTTGCCGTCTTGCCTCCATGAGTCACCATCATGGGATCGATCACGAACGGTGCGATGCCCTTGACCCCGGGGACCTCCCGCATCTTCTCCATGACTTCCCGGTATTCACGAAAGTCGCTTGAGTATTTGAGCACGAGCACATGCGCGTTGACGCCCAGCACCTTCTCCCGGAACTCGGCGCGAAACCCGCCCGTAACACTGATGACCGTCGCAAGCGCCGCCACACCCAGCGCCACGCCAATGATCGCGAACACGGTGCCAACGGACACGAATCCGCTCTTCTTCGAGCGCATGTAGCGCAGGGCTAACTCAAGGGGGAAACCCATGGGACCCGGGTGTAGCAGCCTTCCGAGATGGAAAGGTGGGTAATTGGCCTACAATAGCGCCCCGCCGTGTATGCAACGATTTCACACCCGCCCTGACAACGAATGACGTCGTCGGGGGGATCTCCCTGCAGAAATCCCGCATTTTTGTGAATACCGAGCGGGCCCGCCCCTTGCTTCCATTCTGGCGGGTGCGTGTTGACCAAACTCGACTAAACCCATGGCCAGTGCCCAGATCAAGTATCGTCACCACACGTAAAAACTGGTGGTGCGAAGCTAGCTTACGTAAATTTCTCTTCTCTCTAACCTGATGTCCGACGAGCGCGACAAGAGCGCGGCGCGCGCCGGGCCACCCGGCCCACCCCCACGACCCAAAGCGGCAGCTCCATCCTCGAGCAGCTCAGGGGAAGTGCCCGCGGTCACCGGCGGGGTCTCAAAGAACAGCGAGCTAAAACTCGTTACGGTGACGCCATCGATGTCGATGCCGGACACCGAGATCAGCCAGATCACCCAGGCCGACGGCACACCGATGATGCCGAAGAAGGACCCGTACATCGGCTGCACCATCGACGGGCGCTACAAAGTGGAAAGCGTGCTCGGCGAAGGTGGCATGGGCGTCGTGTACCAGAGCCGCCACACCATCATCGGCAAGAAAGTCGCGATGAAGGTGCTCCGCTCCGACCTGGCGCGGGACAAAGAAGTCACCGAACGCTTCTTGAATGAAGCGAAGTCGGCATCGGCCATCGGCAACGCGCACATCATCGACATCAGCGACTTCGGCCAGTTCCCGGACGGCTCGACCTACTTCGTCATGGAGTATCTGGACGGACTGCCGCTCACCAGTATTGTCGAAGAGGGAAAGCCGGTTCCCGTTCCACGGATTTTGGACATCGCCAGGCAGCTTGCTGAGGGCCTGCATGCGGCGCACGAATCCGGCATCGTCCATCGCGACCTCAAGCCCGACAACATTTTCCTAGTGGAGCGCGGCCACACCAAAGACTTCGTCAAGATCTTGGATTTCGGCATCGCCAAAGTGTCCACCAGCGGTGAAGGCCGGCTGACGCGAGCGGGCGCTGTATTCGGTACGCCGCACTATATGTCGCCGGAGCAGGCCGCCGGAGCGCCGGTCGATCATCGCGGTGACATCTATTCCTTCGGCGTCATTCTCTACGAGCTGGCCAGCGGCAAGGTCCCCTTCGATGCCGACAACTTCATGGGGATTCTGACGCAGCATATGTACAAGGCACCGGTCCCAATCCGCGCGCTTGTGCCAGCGCCGCAGGAAGTGCCTCCAGGCCTGGAAGCCATCGTGCTGAAGTGCCTCTCCAAGCGCCCGGAACAGCGCTACCAGTCGATGCAAGAGCTGCTGGCAGACGTCGACAAGATGAAGTCGGGAGCCATTCCAGACGCCGTTCCAGAAATGATGGGCCGTTCCGGCGGCTTCAATGTGCCGGCGGACTATTTCAAAAAGGGCGCGGGCATGCCTGCTCCTGTGCCGGCGTCTCCGCTCAGCGGCGGAATGCAGCGCACGCGCTGGCCCCTCTACGCGGGCATCGCTGGCGTGCTCACGGCGATGGTGATCGTCATCGCGATCTTCGCCGCCAGCGCCAAAAGCACCGCCGACACCGCGCCGAGCGCCGAGCCCAAAGCCACGCCCACAGCGACGAATAAGCCCAAGACCGCTTCCGCTCCGGCCAGCACCCCCACCGCACGCAAAGCCCAGGTGGTGGTCGCCGTCGAACCCTCTGATGCCCAGATCTTCCAAAACGGCGAGGAGAACGGCGCCAGCCCCCTGCTGTTGCAAGTGCCCGAAGGCGAGAGCATCAAGCTCGAGATCAAACGTGCGGGCTACAAGGACCAAACCGTCGAGGTGGACGGCAGCAAGCAGAAACTGGTCGTCAAGCTGGAGAAGGCCGCCGGCGCTGGCCGGCCCATTGCCCGCCCCGGCCCGCGCCCCGCGAGCCAAAGCCCCAAGCCAAAGCCAAAGCCAAAACCCAAACCCACCATCACGGATCCCGGCTTGGTCAATCCCTGGGGAGAGTAGCAAAACCTCGATGGGGGCCGCCTAGCGTGTCGATTCCGTGGGATCGATACGCTAGGTTCTTGCCGTGATCGACGTCAGTCTGCTCAGAAACGCCGTGCCCACGGACGTGCGGGAACTGTGCGCGAGGCTGCGCGAGGCTGGGCACCGCTCCTGGATCGTCGGCGGCTGTGTGCGTGACCATCTTTTGTCCCAAATCCGGCACGGCGCACCCCAGCCTGAGAACGACTGGGATGTTGCCACGGACGCGCGCCCAGAGCGCGTGCAGCAGCTCTTCCGCAAGGTGATCCCTACAGGCCTGGAACACGGGACCGTGACCGTACTGATCAACGGCACCGGCTACGAAGTGACGACGCTACGCGGCGAAACCACCTACTCGGACGGGCGTCGCCCAGACGCTGTGTACTTTGTCGACGACATCGTCGCCGACTTGGCACGACGAGACTTCACCATCAACGCGATGGCGTACGACCCCCTAGAAGACAACCTGATCGACCCGTTCTCCGGCGCTGCCGATCTGAAAGCCAATCTCCTGCGGGCCGTTGGAGAGGCCTCTGAACGCTTCGCCGAGGACGGCCTGCGGGTGCTGCGTGCCGCTCGCTTCGTGGCCACCTTGGAGGTAGACATGGCGCCCGCGACGGCTGCCGCCATCGAACCGTCCTTGAGCAGCTACCGCAAAGTCAGTCCGGAACGCATCCGGGACGAGTGGATCAAGGCGATGAAAGCGGCGCGTCCAAGCCGCGCTTTCGAAATCATGCGCGAACATGGCCTGCTTTCGATTTCGGCACCGGAACTACTTGAGTCCGTCGGCTGCGCGCAGAATCGGCACCACGCTTTTGACGTCTGGGGACACGCGATGGCCTGCTTGGACAACTGCCCCAGCCACCCGGTGCTGCGCATGTCCGGATTGCTGCACGACGTTGGCAAGCCCCGCTCCCGCGCGTTTAGCGACAAGACCCGAGACTATACGTTCTACGACCACGAGCGCATCGGCGCGGAGATGACCGACCCAATGCTCAAACGACTACGTTTCAGCAACGACGACCGTGCCCGCATCGTGCAGCTGATCCGGCACCACTTGATTTGTTACGACGCTTCCTGGTCAGACGCTGCGGTGCGCCGATGGGTCCGCCGCGTCACGCCCGACCTCTTAGGCGATCTCTACGAGCTGAACCGCGCGGACGTGCTCGGCAAGGGTCGCGACGCCACCGAAGACCTAGAGCGCCTTGAAGAGCTGAAAACCCGCGTCGGAGCGGTCCAGAGCGCCGGCGCGGCGTTTGCAGTTAAAGACCTGGCCGTCAACGGACACGACTTGATGCAAATCGCAGGACGAGCCGCAGGGCCCTGGCTTGGTGCGACGCTCCGGGCCCTTTTGGAAGAGGTAACCGAATCGCCGGAACTCAATCAGCGCGAGCCGCTCCTGCAGCGCGCCAAGGAGATCCTCTCAACGCCCAGCGGGCCTTTGGACGGCAAGTGATGCGCCGGCTGTTGTTCGGACTACTTTTGCTGGCGCAATCCGCTTGCGGAGACGGTGAGGGCGCAGCAACGCTCGCTCCCTTGGAGATCGCCGAAGGCTGCCAGCCCATCGCAGCTGCACACGACTGCCTGCTGCCGTTTCCTTCAGACTTCTTCACAGTCCCCGCCGCGGACCTGCCCTCGGGGCGGCGCGTCCGGGTCGAAGTAGCGGCGCAACCAGAAAACGCCAAGGGCGGACACATTGACTTCACGCAGTTCGTCGAGGCAGACGGGTTTTCGCCGGGAAGTCAGATCCTGGCGCTGTTCCCAGGGGGCGTGGATGAGTCGGCGCTTACCTTCCACACGGACGACGTGATGCAGACCCTGGAGCCCTCCTCCCCGACGCAAATCCTGGACGCAGAAACCGGGCAGCCCGTGCTGCACTTCGCCGAAGTGGATCCCCGCGGCGAGGATCCGACGCTCCGCGCGCTGGTCCTCCGTCCGTTGGTGCGCCTCGAGGACGGCAAACGCTACATCGTTGCACTCTCGAATCTCACCGCGGCAGACGGCACGCCCGTTCCTGTTCCCGAGGGCTTCCGGCGCATCGTCTCCCGGCGCAGCGCAGGCGACCCGGTCCTCGGGCCCCTGGCCGCGCGCTACGAGAAAGAGATCTTTCCGGTGCTTGCGAGCCGAGGGATCCCGCGTTCGCAGCTGACCCTCAGCTGGGACTTCACGGTGCGCAGCGAGCAGAATCTCACGGATTCCATGCTCGCGGTCCGAGACATGACCCTGGCGTACCTAGCCGCAAACAAGCCAACTTTCGAAGTCGTCACGGTCAGCGACGACCCCAGCGACCACGTGGCCCGACGCATCGACGCGCGGGTCAGCGTTCCGTTGTTCCTCGAAGACAACGTGCCCCTCGCGAAGCTGGCGCGCGATGCAGCGGGGCGGGTCAAGCAAAACGGCATGACCCAGGCGGAGTTCAGCGTCTTCGTGCCCAAGAGCGTGGCCACGCGCCCAAGCGGTTCCGCCCCGGCGCGCTTGATGCAGTACGGCCACGGATTCTTTGGATCCGTCGAAGAAGTTGCCGAAGTCCCGTCGCAAATCGGGAACGAGAAGGGCTTCGTGGTCGTCGCCACCAATTGGATCGGCATGAGCACCGACGACCGCTTCCGCGTAGTCGAGCAGATCGTGACCCAGCCCGGCGACTCGATGGTGTTCGTCCACCGAACGCACCAAGCGATGGCGAACGCCATGGTGCTCGCTGCGCTTTCGATGGGGGACCTGGCGACCGCGCCGGAGCTGCAGTTCCCGGCAGGGCCGGCCTATGACCCGACGGCGCTCTACTACTACGGCAACAGCATGGGGCACATCTTGGGCGGCACCTACCTGGCGCTTTCACCCCACATCGAACGCGGTGTACTCGGCGTCGGCGGCGCCAACCTTTCGCACATCATGTTTCGCGCACGCCCGCTGGCGGCTTTCATCCTCTTCGTCGGACAGATTTTGAATGATGCGCTGGGCCAGCAGAAGTTCGCCGCCTTGGGGCAGCTTGGTTTTGATCCGGTCGATCCGCTGAGCTATGCGCCTCGGGTCCTGCAGAACACCCTAGGCGGGTCACCGGCGAGCCGCGAAGTGCTGCTGCAGATCGGCATGGGGGACTCTGAGGTCAACCCGCTCTCCGCACATCTCCATGCCCGTGCCCTGGGGATCCCAAGTCTGAAGCCAGCCCCGCGTGCCATCCCGGGGCTCGCAGAAGTCGCCGCACCGCACGACGGCTCAGCCATCGCGGAGTACGACTTCGGCATCGACCCCGTTCCTGGGGTGCTCGCGATTCCTCCCAGTGACTCATCCGAGGCCCATGAGGGCGTGCGGCGCCTCGAGGCCACCAAGAAGCAGCTAGACGCCTTTCTGCGCCCTGGCGGAACGGCCGTACACACCTGCAGCGGCGTGTGCGATCCCGAGTAGACGCGCAGCCCTGTGGCCGCGCGCCGATCAGCCGCTGGTAGCGGGTTTCGGAGCGCCGAAGATGCTCGCGGGGCGCTTCTTCTCTTTTTGCTGATCCGAACGTTTGTCGGACCAGCTGGGGATGACGACCTTTTCCTTCGGCGGAAGTTCCCGACCCTCCACGGAGGCTTTGATCTCGCTTGAGTCCAGGGTTTCGCGCTCCAGCAAGGCTTCGGCGAGGCGATCGAGCTCCGCGCGGTGCTTCGTCACGACGTCGTGCGCAATCTGATACTGCTCATCCAAGATGCGCCGCATCTCTTCGTCAATCGCTTGTGCGGTGGCCTGGGAGTAGTCGTCGCGACGGGACGCGAACTCGCGACCCAGGAACACGCTCTCCTCGTTCTCACCGTAAGCCACCGGACCGAGCTTGTCCGTCATGCCGAGTTCGCAAACCATGGAGCGTGCGAGGCGCGTCGCACGCTTGATATCATCTTGAGCGCCGGTCGTGATTTCGCCGAATACAACTTCTTCGGCGACGCGCCCGCCCAGGGCCATGGCAATGCGCGCCAAGGTTTGGCCGCGGGTCATCAGATGACGGTCCTCCACGGGTAGGAACTGAGTCACACCCAATGCCGAGCCACGCGGGATGATGGACACTTTGTGCACCGGATCGTTGCCCTCCACCATCATTCCAACCAGGGTATGCCCGGATTCGTGCCAGGCGGCAGTGCGGCGTTCTTGCTCGCTCATCACTAAGCTGCGACGTTCGGTGCCCATCAGGACTTTGTCCTTGGCAAGCTCGAAGTCGATCATGGCAACGGCGTCCTTGTCCTGACGAGCCGCAAGCAGCGCCGCTTCGTTGACGAGGTTCTCCAAATCCGCTCCGACGAATCCCGGCGTGCCAGCGGCCAGAATGCCGAGCTCGACGTCATTGGAAAGCGGCACCTTCTTGGTGTGCACCCCCAGAATGCCCTCGCGGCCCCGCACATCCGGACGAGGAACGATGATGCGGCGGTCGAAGCGACCCGGGCGCAGAATGGCCGGGTCGAGCACGTCGGGGCGGTTGGTGGCAGCGATGATGATCACGCCTTCGTTAGACTCGAATCCGTCCATTTCCACGAGCAACTGGTTCAACGTCTGCTCGCGTTCGTCGTGACCGCCCCCCAGCCCGGCGCCGCGATGGCGTCCGACTGCGTCGATCTCGTCGATAAAGATGATGCACGGAGCGTGCTTCTTGCCCTGTTCGAAGAGGTCCCGCACCCGGCTGGCGCCGACGCCGACGAACATCTCCACGAAGTCTGAGCCGGAGATACTGAAGAACGGCACGCCGGCTTCCCCGGCGATAGCACGCGCGAGAAGGGTCTTGCCGGTGCCGGGCGGCCCCATCATCAGCACCCCCTTAGGAATGCGTCCGCCGAGCTTTTGAAACTTCTTCGGATCCTTGAGAAACGCGATGATCTCTTCGACTTCATCCTTGGCTTCGTCGATGCCCGCAACATCGGCGAAGGTGATCTTATTCTGCGCTTCGTTCAACAGGCGCGCTCGGCTCTTGCCGAAACTCATCGCCTTGCCACCGCCAGCCTGCAGCTGGCGCATGAACAGATAGAACAGCACCAGCAGGAACAGCATCGGCAGCAGGATCGTCAGCGTGGTCGAGAGGAATGGATTCGTCTCGTCCTTCTGGAAGCTGACCTTCACGTTGTTCTTCAGCAGTTCGGTGACGACCTCGTCGCTCTCTGGCCCAATGCTGATGCCGCGCTCCGGCGTGCCCTTGCTCGCTGGGTTCTTGATCTGGAATGTGTACTCGCGCTCCTTGATCTCGACAGCATCGACGTGGCGCTGTTCGCGCGGCGCCTGCACAAGTCCCATGAACTCGCTGAAGGGCATGGGCTGGCGCTGAGGGCCATCCGGGCTGAGGAATTGCCAGATGGCCAAAAACGCGACGATGAGAACGACCCAAAGCAGTAGGGTCTTGTGGGGCTGCTTCACGAACTACCTCGAAGAAAACCTGAAAGGGCGCAGGCGGGGCTATAGATCATGCCATCCGATAGGGGCGGCGTCGATTAGGGCGCTTGGAAAAGACGAACCTAGATACAGGCTTAATCACTTTTCGCCTGCTTGGCAGCCCCCAAGGCCGGCTCGACCACGATTCCGCCGGATCCGAGGCGGGCCACGCGGCCGCCAGCGAGCGCGACCCGGGCTTTTCGCGACCGCCGCGTCAACAATTGGCCAAGGGCGTTGCGCTGGGCGCGGGACAAATTCAAGGGGATCCCCGCTTCGTCCAGGATCTCTGGGAGCGGGTCTTCACCAGCCGAATCCGCCAGTGCGTTCAGGTGTTCCACGATCCCCGGGGACAGAGAGGTCAAGAGGGGCATCAGCTCGTGCCGCACTCGCACGCGCAAGAATCGCTTGTCCAGATTGCTCGGGTCGTCCGCAAACGCCACCTTGTGTCGCTGCAGGTGCGCCAGGATGTCGCCTTTTCGACTGCGAATCAACGGACGCAAACGCAAACCACTACGAGCGGGCAGCACCGCCAGGGCGCCTGCGCTGGTCCCGCGCAAGAGTCGCAGGAGCACGGTCTCCGCGCGATCGTCTGCATGGTGCGCCGTCGCGACGTGGCTAGCTCCGCAGCGCTTGGCCGCTGCTTCAAGATCCGCGTAGCGCGCGGCCCGGGCACGCGCCATCAAATTTCCGCCTGCGTCGACCCGCAAGACCCCCACCGAAAACGGCACGTCGAGTTCCGCGGCGAGGGCACGTACGAGCTCGCGCTCGCCTTCCGCCTCCGGGCGCAGCCCGTGATCGACGCTGCGCACGCTCAGCTCGAAGCCGAGGCGCTCACGCAGCATGCCCATGGCGTGGAGCAGCGCCTGGGAATCAGGCCCCCCCGACGCCGCGATCAATAGCCGCGCACCGGACTGCAAGCCACACTCGCCCCTCAGAGAGCGCTTCAACAGCGTCAGCAGAGTCGGCGGATGCGAACGCTTCATGGCAACTGTGCGATAGCGCAGCGGGCGCCTCGCGCAAAACCCCGCCGCTGCTCTGCTTCAGGCGAGCTCGAACTCCTTGCAAAACACCACGACCTCGCTCTTTTCGAGGTCCCGCCGCCGGTGGTCTTGGGTGGGGTACTCGTGAGCGCAGCGCTCCCGCTCCAGCTCGAAGTGAGCACAATCTTCGCAACAGAAACGCAGAGCATAGCGTTTCGCTTGGGCGCGAAACGTCGCGTCGACCTTGGAATGCACCTAGGCCTGACTCAGTGAGCGCACTGGCCTCACTTCGCGCACTTCAGCAGCGCCCAGCCGCCCATCACGTCGCCGGAAGCGAATTGAGACTTGTTCACCCACACCACCGCAACGCGACTGCGGGCGGCGGCGATGGCGACGCGATCACCGTCGAAGCCTTCGAGGATGCCACCCCCCAGGTCCGAAGCCAAGGCGACGGAATCCGCGGCGGAACTGGAAAGCGTTCCCATGGCGCCGGTAATGCGGTGCACAGACATGCCTTGGCCAGTCGCGGTGACGATCAAGAGATTGTCCCGCAGGGTTGTCATGGCGGCACTCTTGAGGACGCCACTGCCAACGGTCCCAGAAGCGTGCTCGGAGACCGTCGAGCCGGCGAGCTGCGCGGCTTTCCAAGTAGCCCCCGATGCGGTCGGAACCAGGGCAGCAGCCTTGTCGTCCCAAGCCGTGGCGGCAGCCCAGTTGGCGTCCGGTAGAAACACGTCACCCTTTGTATCGAGGGTGTCCGAGGCATTGGGCCCCACGCGAATGACCACCTGAGACGGCGTGCCGCCGTCGGCGCCTCCGGTACTGGGAATCGAGCCGACGAAGGCCCGCACCTGACTGCTGGTCACGACATGCGCGAAGGGAATGTTGTCCGCGCCGAGAGGGTTCTGCACGGGCACGTTCTTGAACTTGGGCCCCTGGGCAGCGCCCGGGGGGGCCGACAAGACGACGCGTTGGATATCCCCGGTCGTTGGCCCTTGCTCGATGCGATAGACGAGCTCGAAATCCGAGGGCGCCGCCCCCTGGGCGGCAGCTCCCGTCGGCGACACCATGGTGAACTTCTGGAACGCCACATTGCGGGGGCCCGAGGGGGCCGCGTGCAACTCTCCCTTTTCGTCGAAAGGCATCAACAGCACGCCGCCACCGTCGCCACAATTCGGCAGGCTGGCCGCCGCAAGGCCGGCGCCGTTCGCGAATGCGATGCCGAGCCCGTCCGAAGAGGCGCCTCCGCTGCAGGTCAGCTTGTTCGCAGCCAGATCCACGGCAGCACGAACCGCCGGCGCACCACAGTCCGAAAGCCCAATCAGTCGCACCTGCCCGGTGTCACCGCCAGAGCTCATGTCGCGGACGGCCACAACGAAACCTTCTGGGGTCGCCACGATGCCAGGGCCGCTGACGATCGCCGAAGAGTCCGCAGGCGCGGGCAGTGGGCCCGAAGCCGCGACCGTCAAAGGGCAGTCGGCCACGTCGGCGTCGTCGACCACACACTCGCCAGATTTCACGCACGATCCCTTTTCGCAAATCTTTGGCGACTCGCAACCCGGTCCGTTCAGAAGATTGCACGCGCACGTGGGCGCACCTTCTGCCGTCTGAGCGGACCAATCGCACACTGCGATACGCACCTCTCGCACATCCTCGAGGTTTGCAGCCGTGCACCCGAAGCCGACGACGCCGCAGCTGTCGTTACGCACGAGCGCCGCGAAGCCGTACTTCACTTTGTCCAAGTCTCCGACGTCCGGCAGCTTCGAATCGATGGGTACGATCCTTCGGTACACCGCTCCGTCCGTGCGACCGGCTTTGAGGTCTTCATCAGCTGGACAGCCGTTTCGGAATACGACGAACTCGGTGTACGAGCCGCTCTCCCGAAACGCCGTGTTGTTGATCTCCACGCATGGATCGCGCAGCCCGATCTTCACCCCGGGCTTCTCTGCGCACGAGGGAAAGCAAACGCCCACCATCAGGAGCGCTAGACAAACGGACGCGACCTTCCTCATGGGTCCATATTCACGCGGCGAGCGGTCGTAACGCCAGGCTGGATCGTCACCCCGATGGATTTCGTGACGGAGCCCTTCTTCAGCACCACGCCATGACTCCCTGCCGACAGCGGACGGCGGACCACGGGAGAGGGACCGAGATTGCGGCCACCGGCGATGACGTTGTCGCAGGCCGGTGCGCACATGATCGTCAAAAATCCCGGCTCTTTGCTGGTCGCAGCCGGCGTGGGCGCGGCGGGGGACGGGACCGACTTGTAGCCACCATAGGTGGGTTTGGGGGCACCACCGGCGGTTGGTTTGGGCTTCGTGGGCTCTTGGGGCAGCGTGGTCGGGTCCACTGCGGTCGCCACCGGAACTCCGGTTGGCGCCGCAGCCGTGGCAACGGGCGCGGTCGGAGCCGGGGGTGGGGCCGACGTGGCGACGGGCTGAGGCGGAGCTGCAGTGATCTGGGCGGTGGGCGCGGCCTGCGGGGCCGGTTTCTCCGTCAGCTTCAGCACCACCAGCGCCGTGAGGGTCAGCGCAATCAGAGTCGTCGCCGCCGCGATCACGGCGATGAGCACCGACGACTTGCCCTCGCGCTGCTGCGTCTGCGTCGGATACGGCCCGCTGGGCACCGCGTATTGCATCGGGGCAGCGGACGCGGCGGGCCCAGACTGCGGCGCCATCATATGCGCCTGCGGCGGCATAGTCTCGTTCGCCATCAGCATCGGCGCGACCACCACGGCATCATCGGGCTGCGGCGCGGCGGGGCGGTACGGCTTCGGTGGCTCGTGTACCGTACTGATGGTCTGGTTCTCTTCCATTTCGGACGGAGGAGCCATCACGCATGTCACGGCGTCTTCATCTTCGTCCGCGTAGTCGTGCATCTCGAATCCGCCCTGAGACGCGGAGGGCGAAGAAGACGCGGCCGGACTGGAGCCATATCGGGGCAATGCGGTGCTCGGAGTCGGCGGTGGGGGACCGAGCCCCAGCGAAGTAGATTTGCGCGGATCGCGGACCGCATCGGGCACGAACGGCATGCCCGTCACTCGGGTCTTCGCCATCTCGTCGTCTTCGTCGGGATCCAAGATGTCGGAGTTATCCGTATTGGTTGCGGTGCCGTAGCTTGGAAGCGGACGTTCCCCCGGGCTCGAACCGAGCGGGCGGCTGCGATCCCACTGAGGAGCGGCGGCAGGAGGTCGATTGGACATGGCTAGCGTCTGGGGTTTGTTGTTTGGTGCGGATGCTGCCGGTCTGGGTGGAGCGCCCGCTGTCGGGGCACCAGCCGCGGGCCGAGGCGGTTGTCGCGGAACCTCTTTCACGTCCGAGCGGAAGGAAAGCAGGCTCACCTCATCGTCCTCAGGGATTGTTCCGGCGTTACCCTCCAGCTGGTCCAGTGAAATGGTTTGCGTCACCTCGGCAGCCCATTGCAGATGGGCTTCACGCCTCTGGTACCGATCACTTAGCACGTGCTTCACGTAGGCGCCGATTTCTTCGGGACCGACGAAGGCTCCGGCACGCATCAGGTACTGCTGCAGCGCTCGGGAGACGTCGCGCGCCGACTGGAACCGGCGCTCTGCGTCCTTGGCCAGAGCCCGCATCACCACGGATTCGAGTTCCACGGGGTAGTTCTGAACGATGGTGGACGGGGGCGGGACGACGCAGGCTTGCACGCGCTCTAGGGTTTCAAGATCGCTGTCCATGCGGAACAGTCGTCGCCCGGTCGTCAGTTCCCACAGCACGACCCCAAGGGCGAAGATGTCCGTCCTGCGATCGATGGCCCCCCCGCGCACTTGCTCCGGGCTCATGTACGCGAGCTTGCCCTTCAACGTGCCGGCGCGCGTATTGGACAGCCGCCCCGTGACCTTGGCGATACCGAAATCCACGACCTTGACGGAGCCGTCGTAGGTGAGAAACAGGTTGTGCGGCGTGACGTCCCGATGCACGAGATTCAGCAGGTTGCCGTCCTTGTCGCGCAGCTCGTGGGCAGCATGCAGTCCTTCGGCGGAGTCTGCGACCATCTTCGCCGCTAGTTGCGGTCCCATCAGCGGCGCGCCGGACTCTTCGACAGCGCGCATGACCTCGCGCAGCGGTTCGCCGTGCAGGTACTCCATCGCGATCCAGTAAGTGTCGCGGTGTTTGCCGAGGTCAAACACCTGCGCCACATTTGGATGGGAAATGCGCGCTGCGATGCGCGCTTCGTCCAAGAACATCCTGATGAAGGTTTCGTCTTCAGCAAGGTGCTTGTGGATGCGCTTGATCGCGACCCACTTTTGGAACCCACCCGGACCGTCGGCGCGTGCCAGGTGCACGCTGGCCATGCCGCCGACACCGATTTCGTCAACGATACGGTAGCGCCCGAGGAAGTAGGTGCCGCCACCGGGAAGGGACGGCTCGGACCCCTCCGCCAGGGAGCGCTCGCGGTCACCCGAACCAGCGCCACCTGGGGCTGGACGTGGCGGACCACCGGGAGCAGCGTCGTTTGCCATCTAGTTCCAGGTGGGCGAACCCACATTCACCTCGTCGGGTGGTCGGGTCGCTGCATAGAGAATGACACCGCCCACCAACACAGCGCCGCCGACAATCCAGGGCAGCGGACCGTCCAGCGAAAAGAAGTTGGACTTCTCTTCTTTCTTTTTGGGTTTTTCACCCATCGGTTCGTCGGAGATATCCGACATCTCCCGAACGCCTTCGACTTTGATCTTCGTCTCTGCGGTCGTCCAAGAGTTGTTCTGCCCGTCGACTGCCGCCGCTTTGATCTTCAGTCGCGCGCCACGAATTGCCACGCGTTTCGGAAACTCGAAAGTAACCTTCGGCTCTGACGCCGCCTTTCGACGCCAGCGCTTCCCAGTAACCGGGTCCTCGATCGTGACGGCAATCTCGGCAACGAGTACGGCAAAGCCCTCAGGGATGGTCGTCTCTATTTTGAAACCCTTCTGCGCCGGCACCGTTTCTGGAGCGGCGATGGTGATCTCGAGCTTCGCGCCGCCTAGCTGTCCAGCTTCAGCCTGGGCTTTCGAATAGAGCTTCTTCGCGATTGGTCCGCTATCGGCAGGCAACTCGAAGCCTGGATCGATGGAGGACGCGACACGGAACGCACTCAGCGCTCCGTTCTTGTCGCCCACTGCGGCTTTGACGGTGCCGATGCGCGAGTACGCGATCACGACTTCATTCGGCTCAAGTCCACCCTCCGCGAGGGCGTCCTGATACAGCTTCATCGCCTTCTCCAGTTCGGCGGTATGCCAAGCGGCATCCGCCTGGCCGAAAGCTTTCGGGGTCGCGTGTGCAGGAGCTGCGATGGTGAGCACTGCCCACATCACCGCCGCGAGTACGTTCAGCCCAACTGTACGGGAAACCATGAAAATCCTTTAGGAAGCGTAGCGGCGCGGCCCTCTTGAATCAACCCAAGGGGCGAAGGTCGAATAGGCGTGTTTGTGGGACAAGGTGCGTACTGCCGAGCGGTTTCTCATGGAAATGGCTGCGCGGGCTGCCCTCTCTCGAAGAAGAACCGAAACCAGCCGGTGACGGTGCTCATCCGTTCGGGGTCGATGCTGCCGTCGGAAAGCGTATGCCGGGGGTCTGCAAAGCTGGCTTCGAACTTCGCTTCAGTAAGTCGGTCGTCCGCACTGTCTTCGTTTAGGTCGCCGCTGAACAGCGCTTCGAAGGTGATCGTGCCATCCACAGCGTACAGTGTTCCGTTCTGTGCGTGACAGGTGTCATGTAGATAGAGCGAGAGACTCACGATGGGGGGGTCGCCGTCGAAAGTCACCGGTGCCCCCACGGGCTTCACGCCGGGAGGCAACCCGACTCGCACGTTCTGCCCCAAGCGGGAAGAGCGAATACCCGAGACGTCGTTGACCAACACGATGAGACCATCGGAGACTTCTTCGATGTTGTCGCCGCGCTGGATCCGCATGCTTAGGGTATTGCGATACGGATTGGCTCCGAAGAATGTGGGATCCAAACTAAAGGGACCGTTCCAACAGTCTTCGATGTAGAGCCGATCACTGCGTACCTCACCGTCGCCTTCACTCGTCGAACAGCCGAGGGCAGCAAGGGCGAGCAGTAGTATCAAACGTTTCACAACGTCGCCTCAAGGGGTTCGTGTGTCACCCGGCTCAAGCGGGTGCCCGTGATCAACCCGCCGCCCAACACGCGGTCGCCGTCGTAGAATACCGCATACTGCCCGGGCGCCACCACATCCACGGGGTGCTGCAACACCACTTCAGCCCGGCCCGATCCGGAGAACTCGACCGTGGCAGGCACCGGTGCCTGCCGGTAGCGGGTGACTACTTGGCAGCGGCGGGCGATGGTGGCGTCCACATGCAGCGCCACTTCGTCCAGTGCCAAGGCGTCCATCCGCGCGTCCGTGCGCGTACCGAGTTGCACACTGCCGCTGCTCGCGTCGACTTGCACCACGAATGCGCGGTAGCCCAAGGCGACGCCCAAGTTCTTACGCTGACCCGGCGTGAAGCGGTGCACGCCGTCGTGCTGCCCAACGACAGCGCCGGTAGCGTCGACCACGGGGCCGGGACGAACACGGTCCCCCGCGCGCGCATCCACGAAGGCATCGTAGCGACCCGTCGGCACGAAACAGAGCTCCTGGCTCTCGCCCTTGGTGGCACCCGGTAGGCCCAGGCGCTCTGCTTCTGCGCGCACCTGCGTCTTCGTCAAATCCCCCAGGGGAAATCGCAGCCGACGCAACGTGTCTGGCCCCAGCATGTGGAGGAAGTAGCTCTGGTCTTTATCCGTGTCGCGCCCGCGCAACAGATGAGGTTCGGGACCGGCAACGCGAGCATAATGCCCCGTGGCGACCGCATCCGCACCGAGGCTGTCGGCGAGATGAAGGAGCTCCCGGACTTTCACGCCACGGTTGCAGCGCACGCACGGGCTCGGGGTCGTGCCACTGAGATATGCATCCACAAAGGGATCCACGACTTCCTTCCGGAACAACTCGCGACGGTCGAAAGCGTAGTGGGGAATGCCCAAGTAGTCGGCCACGCGCCGGGCGTCGTGCACGTCTTCAGGTGCACAGCAGCGCCCTTTGACACTGCCGTCGTCTGGGTAGTCCCAGAGGTGCAGCGTCACACCCACCACCTCTGCGCCGGACGCGTGCAGCACCGCCGCAGCCAGAGTCGAATCGACCCCGCCACTCATGGCGACAATGACGCGCTCTCGAGCCACGGCCCGAGAATAGCGCGCCCGGGCGCCTGACCCCACAAACTGTCACGGCTCTTGGGGAAAACGCCGAAACGGGCGCTCAGCCTTGGTTTTGCAACGTGGTCCGCACTGCCGCGCCAACCCGATCGACCACCTTGGAACAGAGCTCGACGGCCTCGGTGTAGCGGTATATCCCAGCCTGCAAAGCGATCAACTCGCCTGCGTCCGCGGTGCGCGCGCCCCGAATGGCGTGTTCAACCAGGCGCTCTCCGCGATCGACTTCGCGCCCCAGGCGGCCAAGCACTTCGCGAAAGGGCTCGCTTGCCTCAGTTTTGGCCGGCGCTTTCGCCTCAGCGGCAGGAGAGCGGGCGGCGCGGTGGACGAGTTCGGACTCGGAACGCGGTGCGATGGGTGACGACATGCCAGCCCTTTCGGCCGCCGCGCGGATGAGTTGCGGAAAAGATCCGCCTAGCCGGCCATGCCGCGCAGTCGTTTGGCTAGGCGCGCCATGGCACGCGTGTGTAGCCGGCTGGCCCAGGACTTCGACAGGCCAAGTTCCTCGGCCACGTGGTCAAAACGTTCCCCTTCGAGGTAGTGGCGGCGCACCAGCTCGGCCTCTTGCTCGGGCAAATCCACGATGGCGTCTCGCACCACCTGCAGTAGCTGCGCGCGCCCCACCGCATCTTCGGGGTTGTCCTCTCGCGCGACCCCAACCTGTTCCCCCTCTTCGCCCCATGCCGTGCGAGCGACCAAGCCGAGCGCCATGGCCGTGGCCATGCCGCCTAGGTGCTCGCCCAGCTGGCGCGCGGCTTCTTCCCGGGTTTCCGCGCGTTGCTTCTGCGCGAAGGCGTCCTCGGCGGCTCCTTCGGAAAAACGCGTTGCAGCCTGATAGGCCATCAACCGTTCGTGCACGCGGCGCGGCAGATGCGAGAGCGCTCGAACGCCGTCTATGACTGCACCGCGTACACGAAAGTTTGCGTATGCACGAAACGGAACCCCGCGATCTGCGTCAAATCGGCGCGCGGCTTCCAGCAGGCCTTCTCGGCCGTAGCTGATGAGGTCGTCCAACTCGATGCTTCGGCCAAGGGTACGGCCGACCTGCCGAGCGATGATCTCGACCAAATCGAGGTTGCCGTCGAAGCGTTCGAGCACCTCAGGCGGATCGCCTTGAGCCACGAAAACGACCTTACCCGCTAAGCGGCCGCACGTCATGCCCGTTCCAACGCCGAAAGCTCGCGCCACGGGATGCGCAAAATCCCAGCCCGTGGCATAGTCCGTGAGTGACGCGTTGGGCACGATTCGCAGCGCTCTACGCTTTTTTGGGCGTGATCGCCTCGGTCGTCGCCGCGGTTTGGCGGACCGGGCCGGCCTGGGTGCATCCAGAGCCCTGGCTGTCGCTGACCACGGCGTCTAGCCACTCGTACAGTCTCGCCCTCGGCCTGGCCGTTGGCGGATTGGTCGTGATGATGACGCGGGTGTTCGTCACGCGCTTTCTGTGGGCTCGGAGACTGCACTCCGAACTCCGCCCCCTTGCGAGCGGGCTGAGCACCGTCGGAATTGTCGCCTTGGCGCTCCTGTCGGCCCTGGGCGAAGAGCTACTCTTCCGCGGACTGCTCGCGCCCTGGCTCGGACTGGTGCCCCAAGCGCTGCTGTTTGGGCTCGCGCACCAGATCCGCGGACCAAGCCGCTGGGTGTGGATCGCATGGGCCAGCCTCATTGGGCTGGCTTTGGGAGCCATCTTCCAGTTGAGCGGTTCGCTGCTGGGTCCCGTTGCGGCGCACGCCCTGATCAATGGCCTCAATCTGGCGTATCTGAAAGCACACGACCCCGAGCCACGGCCCCGCGCACTCGGCGGGTTGCTCGGGCAGCGCAGCTAAACGCCACGAATTATCGCTGAACACCCGAGCCGGATGCGCGTGGGTGCTTCAGTGCGTTACCAGGCAGCCTTTCTGATACGCTGGCACTCCCTCCGCAAAAGACATGGTCTCATCGAACCAAGCACCCATGGACGACCGAGCCAGAGTACTCGTCGTCGACGACGAAAAGTTCATCCGTGACATCCTTGCGGACTTTTTGGGCATGGAGGGCTACGTCGTGCGCACGGCCGAAGACGGCGCGAGCGCCATCGGTGAGCTCGACCGGGCGCGTTACGACTTGATCATCAGCGACTTGAAGATGCCGCGGATGGGCGGGTTGGAGCTGCTGCAAGAAGTATCCAAGGCCCATCCCGACACCGTCACCGTGATCATGACGGGGTTTGGGACCGTCGAAACCGCCATCGACGCGATGAAACGCGGTGCCTACGACTACATCCTCAAGCCCTTCAAGGTGGAAGAGATCATCCACATCGTGCAGCGGGGACTCGAAAAGCGCCGCTTGGCCGCCGAGAACCTGCGCCTGCGCGAAGCACTGTCGCTCTACAAGGTCAGCGAGGCCATCGCCGCCAGTCTTTCGATGGAGGAGGTCGTAGACACTCTGATCGACAGCGCGCTGGCAGACGTTCGGGCGGATATCGTTTCTACCTACGTGGAGGACGGCGAAGGAGGGTACAAGGAACGGCGCACTGAGCTTGCCGTGTCCGTAGGGGACGCAAGTCCCGGCTCACTCAGCGTTTCAGTCTTGCGAGAACGGCTGTCGAACGGCGACTCGATCGTGGAACACGGCAGTCGAGCGGCGGAGTTTTTCGCTACGGCCCCCGGGGGCCAGCTTTCCAGTATCGCGGTGGTCCCGATGCGCATGCGCGAACGGCTCCTGGGCTGGCTCGCGGTCGTATCCATCACGCCGAGTAAGCGCTTCGATGAGGGCCAGCGCAAGCTGCTGAGCATCATCGCGTCCCGGGCCGCGGCAGCAATCGAAAACGCGCGCTTGTACGAAGACCTCCAAGCGACCTTTCAACAAACCATCCAGGGTCTGGCGCAGACCATCGACAAGATGGACCGCTATACGGCGGGGCATTCGGAACGCGTTTCTCGCTACGCCGTCGCCCTGGCCCGCTGGCTCGGCCTCCAGCCCGATATGATTGAGATCGTGCGCCACGCCGCCCTGATGCACGACATCGGCAAGGTCGGCTGCGTCATGAACCTCAATAAGCCCGGCAAACTGACCCAGGATGAGTACGAGATTTTCAAGAAGCACCCGGTCTACGGCCGAGAGATCCTGGATCCCATCAAGTTCTTAGAGCCCGTGATTCCCGGGGTCTACTTGCACCACGAGCGTTGGGACGGGCGCGGCTACCCGGTGGGCCTAAAAGGCAACGACATCCCGATCGTGGCTCGCATCATCGCTGTCGCGGACACTTACGATGCGATGACAAGTGATCGTGCCTACCGCCGAGCGCTGCCCCATGAGGTCACCATGAACGAGATCACCCGCTGCGCGGGCTCGCAATTCGACCCGGATCTGGCAGGTTCGTTCGTGGAACGCATCGACGCCCTGCGCGACGAACTCCGGGATAGCGGACAACACGTCCCGGAGTGAAGCCGTTGCGACGCGAATTGACGGGGTTGTGGCTCGGTCGGCGTCCGTACACTCCCGTACACGAGTTGATGCAGGCGCTGCAGCTGGCGCGGCAACAAGGTCGCATTGGCGACACCGTCCTGTTTCTTGAACACGAGCCCGTCATCACTTTGGGTAGAGGCGCCCAAGCGGAAAACGTACTCCTGCCCGAAGCGGCCCTCTCGAAACTCGGCGTGCAAGTGGTTGCCACGGGTCGCGGCGGCGATGTCACGTTGCACGCTCCCGGGCAGCTTGTCTGCTATCCGATCGTGGACTTGTCCCCCGACCGTCGCGATGTGCGCCGCTACGTCGGAGATCTACGCGAGGCCATGCGCAGGTTGGCCGCAGACTACGATGTCTCTGGCGGGGAAGTGCCGGACCAGATCGGGCTGTGGGTGGACGCGGCCTGTCCCGAACAATGGCCCGGCGCCGACAATGCGAAGCGCCCGGTCAAGTTGGGGGCGATTGGTGTGCGCATCTCGCGTTGGGTGACCATGCATGGCTTCGCCTTCAACTGCCGAACGGACCTTTCTCTGTTTGACTGGATCGTTCCCTGTGGGATCCGCGAATTTGGCGTGACCAGCTTGGAAGCGCTCGGCAGAAAGCCTGCTGCCTTGACTGCGCTCGCGGCAACGGCTCTGGGCTATCTCGGGGAGGCACTCGATGCCGAAGTCCCGCCGCTTACCGATGCGGCAAGCTCGTCGCTAGCCGAGTTGCTCCCGGCTGCAGGCGCTGAAGGTGTCTGACCCTTCGAAGCAAACAGGAAGCGATTCCCCCAGAGCGCGGGAGATTCGAGAACGTGCACATCCAGACTCTGCCCGCTGAGTACTCCGACCACCTGCTCCAACTTGCGTGGGAACAGACCGCTCGCACGATACACACCTAGACGCACACACAGCCGCTCCCAGAGCTTGGCAAAGCGACGACGCGTTTCGAGTTGCCGGATCAGGATCCGTCCACCCGGACGAAGCGCAGAGGCCGCGCGCCGCAGCACCGCATCTTGCTCGGCAACCGGCAGATAGTGCAACACATCGAGCAACAAGATCGTGTCCGCTGCTGGCCACTCAGAATCCAGGAGGTTAGCGAGCTCGTAGTCGTCGCGTTCCGAGCCCGCGCGTTTCGCCACGGCAAGGCGCCGCTCGTCCCAGTCCCTAGCGATGACGCGGTCTGCCGTGCCAAGCTCGCTCAGCAAGATCCCGAACTGTCCCCGCCCGCAGCCGGCGTCCAAGACGGTTCCAGCCTCTCCCAACTCGGCAAGCACGGAAGTCGCCGGATCGCTGTTCAGCTTGAGCCGTGCGTAGATGCGATCGCGCCGATGAGCCGACGCGTAGCGAGCCACCGCACGAGCAATGGCGCGCTCCAGTTGCTCTGCTTCGCCGCTGCGCTGAGGCAAGACTCGCAGAGTGATGGCGGCGCCGAGCGTCGCCAAGGCAAACGCGAGCAGCGCGGAGCCCACTGCCAGGTAGCCACCGACGTCAGCAACGTCCACATGGCGTGCCTGTTCCAGATCGAAGCCCGCCCATTTGCCGCTGAGCACGAAAGCTCCCAGCTGCACCTCGGCGAAGACGAGGAACGGCGCGAACAGCGGATTGCTGACATTGGCCGCCAAATAGGCCGTCACCACATCCAAACGAGCCGGGATACAGACCAAGAGCACCAGGGGGAGATGCAGCCCATACAGGGGCAAAGCACCCACGAAGAGGCCGACGGCAACACTGGCGGCGGCGCGGCGCCGCGAAATCAGACCGCCCCGGAGTTGCCGCCACAGCCGCCGAAGCCGACCAGCGCCGCCAGGCGGCAGGGAACTGGGAACTGACGCGACCGTTCTAGCTGTCGGGAGTCTCGCCATCGGCGGGAGGCGCCTCGCTCTTGCGACGTTCCGCGATGCGAATGTAGGTCTGCGCGCTCTTGTTATCCGGGTCTTGCTCCAGCACAGCCTCAAACTCGGCGCGGGCTACGTCGTTCTCTCCGGCGGAAAGCAAGAGCACGCCCAATAGCACTCGGGCCTGCACATACTTGGGATTGACCCGTTTCGCTTCCTCGAACTGTTCGCGTGCGCGGGCCAAGTCTCCACTGTCGCGATACAGGATCCCGAGCTTCGTGCGCAGATCGGCGAAGGTCGGACACAGCGTCGTGGCCTTTTCCAGTTCGCGGATAGCGTCCAGAGTCATGCCAAGATCCAGGTAAGCCTGTCCGAGTTCCGCGTGCATGTTCGCGATCTTGCCCTTGGCAAATGGATCCTGATGGCGCTCGTGTCCCTCGGAACGATTGCGGATGCGCGCGTAGATCTGTCGCGCGGCGTCGTACTTGCCCAAGTCGTTGTAGGTGACCATCAAGTTGAGGGCCGCCTCGGTGTAGTTGGGGTTGAGCTCCACGGCTCGCTCGAAGTTTTCCTCGGCCTGGGCGAAGTCGCCGCGACTGTGCGTGATCACGCCCAGCATGTGGTGCACGTCGGCGTATTGATCCGCTTTGTCGACCACTTGCCGCAGCAAATACTCGGCTTTGTCGTACTCTCGCTTTTGGTAATGCTCGCGCCCCAGCAAGAGTAGCTGCTTGAGGTGGTCGTCCATGGGTCGGCAGTCTTGTCGAAACCGCGCCAGGGGCCAAGCCCCCCGGCCCCGCAGCCAGCGATACGGGAACAGACCTTCAGGTCTCGGGCGCACGTCCTTGCTCCCGACCCCGCCTACTGCTACGCCGGGCCCGTGGCGTCCCGAGCCCAATCCGAGGGCGTGCGACACGTTGGGCGTATCGTCGACCCCCTCGCTCGCGACGACGGCGAGACCGAGCCCGTGCTCGAGCTCGACGACGTGGATGCGCGCGCGGCTTCCGGCGGGGAAAGTGGCGACGGATCCCCAGGAATCACGACAGGAGTCCCGGCGGAGACGCCGGAGGGCGAGAGCGAGGCTTTAGGACCGCTGGACCCCGACATGCACCCGGTCAAGGCCCGCCTGCTAGCGAAGGCGCGCGCCAACCAGGGGGGTGAGCCAGAGCTGGAGTCGAGCAAATTCCCGGAAGCGCCGCCCGCTGCGGGTGGTTTTGACGAGTTTGCGAGCCCGAGCGCCCGCCCGGCCCCATCCGCCCCCATTTCGCCGGCCGGGCGGTCCGCATTTTCCCCAAATGTGATCGCGCTGCTCGGGACGTTGCTCGGGCTTGCGGCGGTCGCATCCGTCATCGCGGTAGCGACCGCCCTCGACCCGCAGCCCGGCAAGGCCGTGCCCGTGGAGGATTCGACCGCCAGCGCGGCAGAGTCCGAACCAAAGCAGGAGACCCCAGAACCGGAATCCGCGAAACCGAAACGAGTCAAGATCCCGGGCCCCTGGCGCATCGCTGACGCGAGCGGCGAAAGCGGCGTCCGCGTGATCAAGGGCACCATCGGCGTGAACCCCTTCCTGCGCGCAATTCAGGACGCCGGGCTGGAAAAGAAGGAAGCCTATCGGGTGCTCACCGCGCTGAAAGACCTGCGGAATCTAGACCGCTGCGGTAAGTCTGACGAGTTCGTCGCCCTGGTCGAGCGCAGCAGTAAGCGCGTCAAGGCGTTCGAGTACGTCGTCAGCAAGGAAGAAGTGTACCAAGCGCGCGAAAGCGCGGACGCCCTACTCGTCGGCAAGAAGTTGGACCTCAAGGTCGAACGCATCCAGCGCTCCGCCGGATTCGCCATCGATGGGGACATCGATGCAGCCGCAGAACGCGCCGGGCTGGAGCGGGGCATCGCCAAAGTGCTGGCAACCGCCCTGGACGGCCACATGAGCCTCGAGGAACTCAAGAAGGGCGATCGCATCCGAGTCGTCGCCCAAGAAGTCGCGGTGCTGGGGGAGTTCTCACGTTACTCGGGCGTGGAAGCGGTTGAAGTCCTCAGCGGCAAGGAAAAGCCGCTGCGGATCTACTACTTCCGCGGCAGCGGCAACAAAGGCTACTTCGACGCCGCGGGGCGTTCGCCCTATGAGGGCGGCTGGCGAAAGCCGGTCAAGGACGCGCCAGTCACCTCTAAGTTCAACCCCAAGCGCATGCATCCGGTCCTGAAGAAGGTCATGCCACACACCGGAACCGACTTTGGTGCGCCGGCGGGGACACCGGTTGGGTCCTCTTCTTACGGCACGGTCTCCTACGTCGGATACGCCGGCGCCAGTGGCAACTTGGTCAAAGTTGAACACCCAAACGACATCGAGACGGGCTACGCACACCTTTCACGCTTCGCGGAAGGCCTCAAAGTCGGCGACAAGGTCAAACGACTCCAATTGGTCGGTTATGTCGGCTCGACGGGGCGCTCGACGGGGCCGCATCTGCACTTCACGGCCAAGAAGAAGGGCGAGTTCTTCGATGCCGAGACCCTGAACCTCGACGGAATGCGGGTGCTGCCCCCCGGCGAACGCGATGCTTTTGCCAAAGTGCGGGCGCGCTACGACGCCGCCCTCGACGCCATTGCCTTGCCCGCGGCGGTGGAGGAGCCCGTTGCCGCGGCGCCGACCACCGATCCGAGCGAAGAAGGCGATCCGGACATTGAGCTAAGCGCAAACGGCGATGCACCGCCCGCACCCGCGGCCAAAGCAGCGCCGGCGGCCGCTCCGAAACCCGGGCCTCCACCTCAGCCTGCCAAACCAGTGACGGGCGGCGGAGCTTCGGTCTATCTAACCGACAAAGACCTGATGCAGATGCAGTCGGGTTCCGATGACGGCGAAGTCGACGAATAGCTCTCAGGCGCTCCGCTGAAGCCGGTTGGAAAGCGTCGCGCTTTCGCTGCTGGATTTCTGGCGCGTGCGCAGAGTGAATACAAACGTACTGCCGTGGGGCGTCGCGTCTTCAACCCAGGTGCGCCCGCCGTGCGCCTCGGCGATGTGTTTGACGAGAGCCAGCCCGATGCCACTGCCACGCACCTGCTTGTTGGACGTGCTCCGGCCGCGCACGAAACGCTCGAAAATGCGTTTTCGGTCCTCTGCTGGGATGCCTGTGCCCTCGTCCGTGACACGGACTTCCACGGCTGAGTCGCCAAGGGTCACGGCCACCACAACCTTTCTCCCGTCGGGCGCATACTTGAGCGCGTTGTCCACGAGATTGAAAACGGCGATCTCGACGGCACGTTCATCTAGCTCGACCTGCGGCAAATTGGCCTGCACGGAAAGCGAAAGATCGACGTCCTCCCGCTGCGCCCGCACGCGGCACGCTTCGATGGCGCGCGTGACGACGTCTCCCGGAGACGTCAGGCTGAAGGAGTAGGCGGCTTTGCCGCGCTCCACCTTGGCGAAATCCAAGACATTTTCGATCAAGGCCGCGAGGCGGTCACTCTCCGAAACGATGATTTCCAGATACTGGATACGTTTTTCGTCGTTCTCGACGCGTCCGCTCTGCAAGAGCTCGGCGAACATGCGCACTAGGGAAAGCGGCGTCTTGAGTTCGTGAGACACGTTGGCGACGAAGTCACTCTTCAAGTTGGAGAGCTTGCGCTCTCGAGCCGCTGCGAAGAGCACGACCGTCAACCCCGCCAGTGCCACCACCCAACTGAGCCCAACCAGAGCCATTTCCAGGCTGCGGCGCCGAGCCACAGCCGCAGTCAGCTCCTCCGCGGAGATCAAGGTCACGTTGACACGCCATTTGTACAACGTCGTTTCGAAACGCCGGCCAATGGTGAACCCGCCGCGACTCAAGGGTGGGCCAAAGACGATGCCGCCGTCAGCGTCTACCACGTTCACACGACTGTGTTCGTCGCGCTCCGAGTAGAGCGAAGGCAAGAGGTCGTGCACGATGCGCGGCACGTCGTGCCAGGCGACTAGCAAGTAGCGCCGCCCCTGGGCCTCCCGCTGCCAGTAGCTGAGCAAGTAGCTGTGGCTGTCGTGACTCTTGTGCAAGTGACGCAGCTGCGTGTGCGGCAGCCGTGAAAGCTCCAAATCGGGCAAGAGCACGTGAATGAACGTGCGCCGGAACGCTTCGGCCTCCGGGATGGGCGCGCGGGAGCTGAAAGCGACTACCTCTTTCCCGGGCGACATCAGGTCAATCAAAAGGACACCACGCACGGTGGGCGTTTGGCGCGCCGCAATGGAAAGCCACGCGCGGCCGAATTCCACACGCTCTTCGAGATCCACCAGCGAAAGCACCGTGTTGTCTTGTTCGATGATGCGTTTGTCGAGGCGATCGGCCTTTTCATTGGCCAAGGTCAGAGTCGCTTCCACGACGGACTGCTCCCGCAGCTTCTCCAGCTGAAAGCTATTGCGGAAGGTGACGACCATGAGCACCACGACCGCAACGAGGATCGCCGGCACCCACAGAAAGGGCAGTAACCGCTCGCGCGACGTGCGCTCCGTCATTTGGCAACCCTACACCGACATGCGGCGCGCCGTCGCCTGGCTCTGGCGTGCGGGCAACCTCAGGTATCGGGCAGAACCACGTCGGCATCCAGCACGATGGGACGGGCTGCGAGGAACTCAGCGAATTGTGCACAGATGTACTCGAGCGCGTTGGCTTCGCTCTCGGAGTACTTCCCACCGCCGTGCGGGTTCGCGATTTCGATGGCGCCGAGGTAGCGGCCGCCGATCTGCACCGAGCCGAACAGCGCGTCATGGGGCGCAACGCCAAGCTTCGTCCAGCGCTCTCCGAGAAACTTCTCGTCCTTCCCGGATGCGCTGACAGCACGCGTGCGCCGCATGGCTGAGTTGAAGAAGGGGTCAACATCTGGCGTGCGATGCAGCAGCAGCGACTCTGCGCCTTTTCCGTAGGCGCGGACGATGACGAACTGCCGCGTGTTGATGTCAAAGACATGCACGATCGCGCCTTCGCTCGGCAGCATATTCTCCACCACGGAAAGCACGAACTCCACACCCGTCACCATGTCCGAGTGGAAGTGCATCTCGTGCATCGTCTCGAACAGCTCGCCGATCAGATCTTCGCTCGCGCGGCGTTTCCCCGGGGCGATCCGTCGGGAGGAAGGCGGAGGCTCCGAGGGAGCAGCGGCGGGCTTCTTTGCAGGCTCCGCCGTTGATGCTTCTGGTTCGGGTCGAGGTGGAGCATTCGACTTGTCGGGGTGGTCTGTTTTTGCCTCGGCGCCCGGCACGACTTTCTTGCCGTGCACCATCACAACGGCGTCACCTCGCCAGTCTCTCCAGGCCAAACTCGCGACGGGGGCGCGTTCCGGACGTTTCTCGAAGACGTGGTCGAATACGGCAAGCTGAACGAACTTGCGTTCGCTGCGCGCGGCAATCTTGGACTGGATCTCTTTGAATCGAACCCAGATCAGGAGTTCGGCCTGGGCCGCGTCGGTCTCTTTCGCGACTGCGTATGCATACTCGCGATACACGATCGGACTGTCCTGGGTGGGCTCCTCTTCGCGCTTGCGGATGACTTGAAAATCTGGTGCCCGGGCGGCCTCGAGACTGCGCTGGGTCGGATGCGAGCTCAGGCGCTGAGTTTCGGACTTCGCCGCCGCAGCGTCTTGCTTGGCGGGCGCCGCCTTGGCTGGGCCGTTCGCGCCTGGCTTGGCTTCGGCGGAGGCTGCGGGCTGCGCTGAAGGGAAAGAGCCGGCCGGAGCGCCCTCCGGCCGAGGCGGCTTGTCAGCAGGCGACATCGAGGCCGGAGCGTCGGATGGCGGCAACACGTTAGATGGTGAGTCTTTCTCCGTGGACGGAGCGCTGGCTTCCGAGGGCGCGGCACTCGGCGGTTGCGAAGGGCCCGGCGCGGGAATGGACTCGACCCCCGTCACTTCGACGTGTGGTGCGTCACTAGGGGAGCCAGAACTCGCGCGCGGCGGCGCCGCGACGGGCTCGGGCGCTACGGATGCGGTCTTCACCCCAGGCGGGTCCGTCGGCTTCGCCGCCACGGGCTCCGTCGCTTTCGCCGCAACCGGCTCCGTCGGCTTCGCTGACACGGTCTCGGCTTTGGTCGCTGCGGGTTCCGTCGGTTTCGCCGCAACCGGCTCCGTCGGCTTCGCTGACACGGTCTCGGCTTTGGTCGCTGCGGGTTCCGTCGGTTTCGCCGCAACCGGCTCCGTCGGCTTCGCTGACACGGTCTCGGCTTTGGTCGCT
>CBDUPW010000063.1:0-29232 GCA_965369205.1 uncultured Polyangiaceae bacterium
CTCGCTCACTCTCTCGCTCTCGCTCTCGCTCGCGCTCTCGCTCTCGCCCTCGCCTTCCCCCAGGATCTCCCCAATATCAATCTCCGCCATGATCCGGTCGTCGTCGCTCTCGACATGTTCGTCGAACAGCGTCGCCATGGCCTTTGCAAGCGCAGCAGCGTCTTTGTCTTGCACCCGGGAGGGTTCCGGCGCTTCGAGATGCAACTCTTCGACCGCCGGCGGCACATCGCTCAATTCCATGGCGCTCGCACTATCCCGTACTTCCGGCGCGGCTGCGGGCGCCGCGTATTCGCTCAACGCAGGCGTTTCGTCCAACGGCGCCGGTTCGATCAATCGCCGCAGCGAAATCGGCTCGGCATATACCCCAAGATAGCGATCTCGAGCGTCAAACATCATGCGTACCGGACGCTCTTCAGTCGCCGCAACCCACCAGCGCAAGACTGCGCTGTCTTCCGCATCGAGGGCCCCCGCCAGGTTTGCGATGCCCTCCAGGCATCCGAGAGAAATCAACAGCGCGTCCGAACCGACGAGCCGAGCGCGATAGAGTTGATCACTCAGGGACGCATCAAGATCGCTAGAAGCTCCCACTCCCGGCGGCGCCGCGCCGCGCCGCGAGAGCGCGTCCTCGACAGCGCTCTCCACGACCAACGCGAGGCGACCGCGGGCCGCGGGCCGCGGCGCTGACACACGCACCACCAGCACCCCCTCATCTTCCGCCGCAGCTTCGAGCTCCGTGCGGGTTTCCTCGTCGACGAGACTCACTTCGCCGGTTTCCATATACGCGTTGATCTCTTCGGTTGCCGCCCAGGTCATGCTCGTCCAGTGCCTGTTTCCGAGCCAAATGGCCCACTTTTCCGCACAGCTTGGGGGCGACTTCAGGGCTTTTTGTCGGTTTTTGTGGCTGGGGGCCCGACGCGACCGCCCTGGGCTACGGCATGGGGTGCGCCAGGAAGAACTTCAGCATTTCCGTGCTGGCGCTGATGTCTTGGGTCAGCTTGCCGGCGGGCCCGGCGCTCTTGCCCCCGGGCCACTGGTGTCCGCCGCCCTGCACCGTGCACAGCCGGATGGCTGCTCCTTGTTTGCACTGGTTGTACTCCGTGCAGGTGCTGTCCCCCTTTTGGAATACCTGAGCGGGTGTCGTGTCGGTGCACCAGGCGTTCTTCTGCCAGAACTCGATGTTGTCTTTGACGCTGCGTGTGCCCGAAAGCCCGCCACCACCATACGGCACGATAAAGTCACTGGTGCCGTGGAACTCGATCACGGGCATCACGCGCTGCGGCAAGCACTCGTCAATGGCAAGTGGGCCCGCTACGGGGCCAATGGCGGCAAAGCGATGAGACAGCTCGCAGGCAAGCCGATTGGACAGCATGCCGCCATTAGAAAAGCCGGCCGCGTAGGTGCGCTTGGGGTCCAGGCAGATTTGCGTCTGCAGATGATCGAGCAAGTCGCTTACAAACTGCACGTCGGGACGCTTCGAGTTCGAGCTGCTCCCGCAACACTTGCCGGCGTTCCAACTCGTGGAGATCCCCTGGGGATACACGACGACAAACCCCGCAGCGGCGGCCGCTGGGGTCATCTGACTGATGTTTTCGATCTGCTCTGCCGTCTCCAGATAGCCGTGGAAAACGATCACGACGGGCGTGGGTTGCGTCGCATCATAGCCCGGAGGGATCACCAAGCGCGCCGTGCGCGCCACACCGCTCGATGTGATCTTCACCTCACTGACGCCGGGCGCCATGGGCGCTGCGCTACACTTGGCCACGATCCCGCCACTGCCCCCCTGGCCTGCCGCGCCGCCGCTGGCGCCCCCAACCGCGCCGGCTCCTGCGCTGCCGCCGGCCCCACCCGGGCTCGCATCTATGCCGGCGTCCGCTTTGGGCTGAACTCGAACCTCGCCATCGTCCGAGCCGCAGGCGACGCACAGCACGCCGAGCACCCAAGCCAACGTCTTCATCCTGGTCAGAATAGCACCGCCGCGATCTCAGGAAAAACGCCGGATCCTTGCCGGACTGTGGTGCGCCCGGGCCTCGCGGCGATACAACCAACACCCCGCGATGCCTGTGCGCCAGATGAAGCTCGCCCGACGACTCGACCTAGACCAGTCCCTCTCGGCGTTGGCGCGCGGCAGGCGAGACCCAAGTACGCAGCGAGATGCGGGTGGCGCCTGGTGGCGGGCCATGCGCTCACCCATCGGGCCAACGACGCTGCGCCTGCAGCTAGCCGGCGACCAGTTGCAGCTAGAAGCCTTTGGTCCCGGCGCCGAATGGGCGCTGCACATCGGTCCGGACCTCGCCGGCGAAGGCGACAGCCTAGAGGGCTTCTGTCCCGAGGGTCCTGTTGCGGAACTGCATCACAAGCTACCTGGCTTGCGTATCACCAAAGCGCACACGGTGTTGCAGTGCCTGGTGCTCGTGATCCTGGAGCAGAAGGTCGTGGGCAAGCAGGCGTGGCAGGGTTACCACGGGCTGTATCGACGCCTCGGCGAACCAGCGCCCGGACCGCATCCGCTGCTGCTGCCTCCAGACCCCCAAGCCTTGGCCGAACTGCCGTATTACGAAATGCACCAGATGGGAATCGAGCGCCGGCGCGCCGAAACCATTCTGTTTGCAGCAAAGCGAGCGAAACGACTCGCGGAACTACCGGACATGCCCCTGGCGCTTGCAAAGCAGCGGCTGGCGGCCTTTCGCGGGATCGGGCCCTGGTCGGTAGCCGAGCTCGCGCGGATCGCTCTCGGAGACTCTGACGCGGTCAGCGTCGGGGACTACCACTTGCCACAGGTGATTGCCTACAACCTGTGCGGACAGCGCGAGGCGGACGACGCGCGCATGCTCGAACTGCTCGAGCCCTACGCCGGCCATCGGGGACGCGTGCAGCGCTTGATCGAAGTCGGAGGCAAAGCGCTACCCCGGCGCGGTCCGCGCCTCGCTCCCATTGACCTGCGGCGGCGCTGACTCAGGGGATCGGCAGGACTTCGAAGGTTGCCTGGGTCTGCGCTCGAGGCCGCGCTTTTCCGACCTGCAGTCTGCCCGGCGCCAGACCGAAACGGTCACTCGCCTGCCTGGCGAGGTCTTCGCTGCGCTTCTTGTCGACGGCGCCGCCACGGTGCACGGTGATGAGCAGGGGGGAGCGCGGAAATACGCCCGCCAAAAGCCCGACCTCGCCCAGCAGAGCGTCCTCATCCAAGCTTTTGCCCCGTGCTCGATGCACGAGCAGCGCCGCGGTCGGTTTTTCCGGCACAGAAACTTTGGGCGGCGCCACGCCTTGGGTCACCCGGCTGGCGCGGATCAGAAGCGCCACCACGCGGCCGTCGGCGACCACGCTTTCCGGTCCCGGTGTGTTCGAGAGTTTCGCCTCGCGCCAGAGGCGAAACCCCCGCGCCAGAAGGGATTCCACGGTGACGGCGCCGCGCCCAGAGAGCCCAAATAGCTCCGCGTTTTCCGAAAGTGACACCTGCCCGAGTTCGCCGAGCCCACCGAGCAGGGCCACGGGCTCCGGCGCGCCATCGAGTTTGGATATCTTGCGGGCGCTCGCAGCAGCATCCTCCGTTAGAACCTTCTGACCTTCAAGCAAGCCCAGCAAGAACGTCTTGAGGATCAGCGCATGCTTCTGAATGAATCCGCGTTGTGCCACCGCAACGATCGGGATCAGGCGCGACGCTTCCGCGGTGCTGAGTACGGCATCGGACTGCTGCACTCCGCCTCGCTGATCCGCCGTCTGACGCATGCGCGCACGAACCTGCGCCTTGGGATCGTCGCTGCTGAGCAAATCGATCCGCGCGGGCTCCACCCCGGCAGCGTCCAGCAAAAACAGCGCTGCAAACGTGGCGGGGTCGTGCTCGGCGGGGGCCAACCCAATGCGTCCGGTATCCGGCAGGCTGTCGAGGGGCTTTCCGCTTCGGGTCGTGAGCACCTCGCGCCCCCGAGACCAGTGACTAGCGTAGAAGATCACCGGGTCGAGGACGCGCAGCTTTTCGTACGACGCCAGGAAGCTAGACAGCGGCACGAGCACGATGTCGGAGCCTGCGTCGTCGTCCCCGCCACGAGACAGCGCTTGGTTGGCGCCCGATGCGCCATCGACTACGCTCAGCGAAAGCCGGAGCCCGGCTTTGCCAAAGGCGCTCTTTTCGTTGGGTTCGATGCCGTCGTTTTGCAGCAGCGCCGGCGCGACGAGTTCCCAGCCCACCCCCGCCACGCGCAGCGGGCGCGACAACGTCGGTGGGGGATTCTTCGTTGGCGCGGCGCCACTTCCTGCAGCGGAGGCCCCCGATGCCGCTACGCTAGACGCGGCCGGCGCAGACTCAGCGGCGGCCGGGCTCTTGTCCACCGTGACAGCGTGATTCTCGCGCTTCTTGGTGAGCAGCGTGATCACGAGCACACCCAAAAGGCCCGCGAGTATCAAGGTGACGACGTTGCTACGGATCGCCATTACCAATGCGAGCCTCCACCCTGCGAGCCGAACTTGCGCCGGTTCGGATACTGCGACCGCAGCCGCGACTTGACCTCGTTGACCGGGATCGCCAGGTTCAAGTTCTGCGCGCGCCCGAAAAACCCGCCCAGCACTTGCGCAGTCGTGACCCCGATCACATTGCCTTTGAGGTCGAAAACGGGCCCGCCAGAGTTGCCGGGCGACACAGGCACGCTCATTTGGATCCAGTTCTTGCCCTGGTACACGCGGCGCGCAGAGACCAGGCCGTCCGTCAGCGTATGTTCGAGCCCAAGAGGGTTTCCGATGGAAATCGCGCGCTCGCCCACCTCGACCTTGTCCGAATTGCCTAGAGACGGAGGCGTGACTTTGGGTGCCTTGCCTTCTTTGGGTTTGCTTAACTTGATCGCCAAGAGCGCGAGGTCTTGCCCGGGGTCTTCCTCCAACACGTCTACCTCGTCGTAGATGGCACCGTTGAAGAACTTGATGCGGATCTCCTTGCCGACGTTGATCACGTGGTGATTGGTCACGATGGTGCCCTTGCTGTCGATCAAAAAGCCCGTGCCGCCACCTTCCATTTCCGGGCCGGCTTTGATGTTGATGGACACCACGCTCGGGGCGAGCTCCTTGAACAGCTGCGCCGGCGTCTTCTCGCCCGGCTGTTTCGGATTGGGCTTGGGAGTGCCCGCGTCTTCAGGCCGGGGAATGGCGTCAGCGCCGGTGCTGCCGGACGCCGTGGGGAGTGGAGCCGCCCCCGACGGCGCGCCACTTGCCGAAGCCGCGGCGCTGGCCTCCCCAATCACCGTCACTTCCGTGTTGACCCCGCCTAGCAAGTACGCGACTCGGCCCAGGCTGCCGAATCCAGATTGAGTCAGGCGATCGCCTTCGGTGCGTAGGAGTCCGCTAGTGGCAGCACCGAGCACGACGGCGAAGAGGACCGGCACGGCCAGCCACAGCACGGCAAAGGCGTCTCCGACGACGCCTTTGCCTTTGGAAGGATCTTCATCAGGCAGCAAACGATCTGCGACGACGGCTGGAACAACCAAAGCGACAACCAGCGCCGCGCCACCGCGTAGCCAGCCGTTTCCCGTGAACTTCCCCACCAGCGCCTGCAGGCACACCAGAGTGCCCAGGAAGCCCACTACGAGCGCCACGATCTTCACCGCGCTACGCGCGACCCCCAGGGAACCTCCCGACGCCATCGGGGCAGCTTAGTGGGCTGGCGCGTAAGTCACAATGCTTCGTCGCACGAGTCGCACGAGCCCAGCGCTTTTCAACGCGCAGACGCTAGCGTGCGTCGCTGAGGCAGCGCCTCACTTCGGCGAGAGTCGTTTCACCGCGCAGAGCCCGCTCGATCCCTGCGTCGAATAGCAGCTGCATACCACCTGCCAAGGCGCGATCCATGATCTCGTCGAGGGCAGCGCCCCGCCGCACCAAGCTCCGCAACTCGTTGTCCATGACGAGGGCTTCGTAGACAGCAACCCGCCCACGATACCCTGTGCCGAAGCAGGTATCGCAACCCTTGCCATGCACCAGGCTGGCGCCCTCTAGGCGCTCCGGACTCAGACGGAACTCGATCTTCTCGTCTTCGCTCGGGGTATGAGACGTTCGACAGCTCGGACAGACACTGCGCACCAGTCGCTGCGCGACGATCATCAATAGGGCATTCGCCAGCAAGTAGGGCGCAACGCCCATGTCCTCGAGCCGCATCAAGGACTCCGCCGCGCTGTTCGTGTGCAAGGTGGACAGCACCAAGTGTCCGGTGAGCGCTGCCTTGACCGCGATCTTGGAAACCTCCGGATCACGCATCTCGCCAACGAAGACGACATCGGGGTCCTGACGCAAAATGGATCGCAAGCCGGAGGAGAAACTGACCCCCGCCGCTTCATGGATCTGCACGTGGTTGATCCCGGGCAGACTCGCTTCAACCGGGTCTTCCAGCGTGACGATGTTCGTATCGGGATCGTTGATGTACGACAGTCCGGCATGCAGGGTCGTGGTCTTGCCGCTACCGGTAGGTCCGGTCACCAGCACGATCCCCTGAGGCGTCTTGAGGCATTTCTTCAGGGTGTTGAGCAGGCCTGGGTCGAAGCCAAGCCGGTCGATGTCGACGAGGGAGTCATCCTTCTTTAGCAGGCGGATCACGCACTTTTCGCCGTACACTGTGGGCAGCGTCGAGACGCGATAGTGACAAGTTTCGCCGCGGTAGGTGATGGCAATGTGCCCATCTTGCGGAATGCGCCGCTTGGCGATGTCCATATCCGCCATGATCTTCATGCGAGTGATCATGGGACCGTGAAGACGCTCCGGCGGAGTGATCAGGGTCTGCAGTCGGCCGTCGACGCGAAGCCGAACGCGAAAGAACGTCTCGTAGGGTTCGATATGGATGTCACTGGCACGTCGGTTGATGGACTCCACAAGGAGGAAGTTGCAAAGAGTGATGATCGGAGGGTGCTCGCCGGCAAGGCGGAGATCGTGCACGATCTCCGCTTCTTCGTCAGACTCCAGGGGATCCGGTTCTTGATGGTTGTCGATGGAGGAGATCGCTTTGTCGTAAAACTGGCCCCCCTCCAAAATCTCCTCGATCAGACACTGCGTCTGGAAATGCGCTTCCATGAACGCTGCAAAGTCCGCCTCGGTACACGCCAACACGACGACCTTGAACCCGGTCACAAAACGGATGTCGTCGACCGCGGTGAAGTTGTAGGGATCTTTCATCGCGACGTAGAGCGTTCCGGCCTCCTGTCGCATCGGGATCGCTTCGTACTTCTTGATCATTTCCCGCGGCAGCAACTTCAGCGCGGACTCGTCCATTTCGGCATGACCGAGGTCGAGCACTTCCATGCCCAACTGGTCCGCCAGCGCCTTCCGGATCTGCTCGTCCGTGCACAGCTTGAGTTTGACGAGGATCCCGCCCAGACGGCCTCCGCCCATCTTTTGAACGCCCAGCGCTCGAGTCACGTCGTCCTCGCTCACCACGCCGGCGTCGACCAGCACTTCCCCCAGGCGCTTGCGTCCGGCCTTGTGCGGTTCTTGGGGCAACGGAGGCGGACCTCGACGCGGCGGCGGCGCCTCCGCCAAACGCAGCGACGCGGGGTCGACCCCCTCAAAGGCCAGATCCACGGGCGCCGCGCCGCTGCTCGGCGGGATCTTCGAACCCAGGGGCGTCAGCACGAGGTCCGCGAGGGGACTCGGACTCTCGGCACGGTTTTGCGCGGTCATTCCCTCGGAAGAACGGCAAAGTCGCAGCCGCCTTGAATCTATGGGGATTGTGTCGCCGGGCCAGCGCGCCATGATTCGCGGCGTGACTCACTCCGAGAGCGGCCGCATCAGCTGCCCCGGCCTGCTCTTGTCCCTGGGCTTGTCATATCTGGGAGGCTGCGGCGGCGCGCCGTTGGCGGAGCAACTGGCCACCGCGGGCGCGCCCCGAGCCGCCTCGGCCGACGAATCGCTCACCCTCTACTGCATCGAAAGAGAACGTTCGCGCATCGCCGCGGTCGCCTTTGCGATGGGCACCCGCCACGAGATCTCCATCCCTGAGTTCAGCGGGAGCGTGCGCATGGCGAGCGACGGAACGCCTCGCCGGCTGTCACTGCAGGTCGACCTCACCAGCGCGGAGGGTGGCGCGGATTGGATCACCAAGCTCGTCCGCTCGGAGCGCTTCCTCCACGTCGAGTCCTTCCCGAAGGCAAGCTTTTCATCCACACGGATCAAGGCCCACAAGACCACCCTGGAGTTGGAAGGCGACCTCACCTTGCGCGGCGTCACCCATCGCCTGCGCATCCTGGCCACTGGACGCGGGATCCCAGAAACCCAAACCACCCGTCGAACCGCCCCCCAAACGAGTAGCCCGCCCGCCAGCGTCGAAGCCGAAGCCTCATTCGGAGTAGACCGTCACGCCTTCGGCATCGAACCGGGCGCCCCCCACGAGTGGGTCCTATCCGACGAAGTGGACGTCGAACTAAAACTCCACGCAGTCAAAGCTCCCCCCGGTCAACGCCACTGCCCCTGAAGCCCAGGCCTAAAGCCCAACAAGCCCAGGCGCGACTACGAAACCACGTGAGATTCTGCTCTCGCACTCGGGCATACTCAAGGATCCGGCGAAGCGTCCGTTCCACTTCGCGCAGGCACTATGCCCAAGTCTGTTCCAGAGCTCAATCGCACGGCAAAGACCCGCACCGCCAGCGGCGACGAAACCGTCGCTGTTGTCTCGGGTCGCTGTAGTTTCCCTCCCCGCTACGACATGGAGCGCTTCGTGGCATCGGGTGGGATGGGCGATATTTGGCTCTACCATGACCGCACGCTGGGTCGTGATATCGCCGTCAAGGAACTGAAGTCCGGGCACGCCCTCGTGGACCACCGCAAGCAGCGCTTCATTCGCGAAGCCAAAGTGCAGGCCGCTTTGCAGCACCCGGGGATCGTGCCCATCTACGATTTCGTGGCCTGCAACTCCGGCGGGGCGTATTTCACGATGCGCCACGTCGAGGGCCACACCCTGGCTGAGGTCTATGCCGCGTCTACCCGGGGCGAGCCATCCCACAGTCTGCGTCAACTGTTGACAGCCCTCGGCAGCGTGAGCCTGACGTTGCAGTACGCCCACGAACGCGGCGTGGTGCACCGCGACCTGAAACCCGAGAACATCATCTTGGGCGACTATGGCGAAGTCTACGTACTGGACTGGGGAGTTGCGAAGGTCTTCGACCCTGATCACGAGCGACCGAGTGCGGTGCGCGTGATTCCCACTTCGGAATCTGCGAACGACAAGCTCATCGGCACATTGGAGTACATGGCGCCGGAACAACTGGCAGGCGGCGCCGACGTCGGCCCGGCAGCGGACGTATTTGCCATGGGCGTCGTGCTCTTCGAGATCCTGACGGGGGAGTTGCTGCGAGAAGGTGACGAGGACGCGCTGGTCCAGCAAGTGGCACAAGGCGACGCAATCGAGGAACGCTTGGGGGCGTCCGGCGACCTCCCGACGGTGCTGACATCGCTGTGTATTGATGCGACCAAGCGATTCTTCCGCGATCGGCCCAGTGCCCGAGAGTTCCAGCAACGCTTGCAGGCGTACCTGGACGGGGTGGAAAACGAGGAACGCTTCCACTCCGCCGCAACCGTCCACGTGCAAAGCGCGCAAGCACGCCTTTCGACCGTGCCACACGGCCCCCTCGACACCGAACACCGAGCCGCCGCCGTCGCCGACCTTGGCCGAGCGCTCGCGCTGGATCCCACACGCGAAGACGCGCTGGCGACGCTACGTGAGTTGCTCCGCGGTGACGAAAAGGAGCTGCCGCCAGGTGCGGTCGCGGAGCTGGTCCAGCAAAGAAACGACGCGGCCCGCGAGTCGGCCCGAGCGTCGATCTTTGTCTATGCGGCATGGCTGGCTCTGATCCCACTGGCAGGAGTCATGGGCATCCGCAGCTTGCCCGCGCTGGCGTTCTTGATCACCGGCCCAGCCCTACTCGTGATCGTCAATCTCTGGGTCGATCGTCGCGGCACGTTCTCGGGACCGCTGATCTGGTTTGCACTGCTCTTGTCGTTCACTAGCGTGAGCGCACTGAGTGTATTCGCCGGGCCCTACCTGCTCGTGCCGAGTCTTGCGGTAGCGACGGCGGTGACCTATCTGATCGCCTTTCGCGGCAACACGTCCGTGCAACTCGCAACGCAGGTGCTCGCGCCCCTGGCGGTAGCGGTGCCCGTGGCGCTGCAGACCTTTGGCGTCTTGCCACGTTCCTATTTGTTTCGGGAGGGTCGCGTCAGCATCGAGCCTTTTGCCGTTGGGCTGCCCGCGGGGCTCACCGAGGTGCTGTTCTTCGTGGGCGGCACGCTGCTGGTGGTACTGGCAAACTACATCGTGACCCGCGTCGTCGCCAACCTGGACCGCGCGGAAAAGCGCGCGCTGGGGCAAGCCTGGTGGTTCCGACAGCTACTTCCTGAGGACGTCCCGCCGGCTCAGTCGCCCCCAGCCGGGGACTCCAGTGAGTCCCATTGCAGCTCTGCGAGGCCCGCGCCGAGGAACCAGCGCGAACTAGCTGAGCGACGCAGCGAGTAGCCACTCGCCGGTCGAGTTCGGCGGCGCCAGCCCGGAAGACGAACTACCGCGCTGCGGCAAGGCGCGCCCGCGCGGACAGATAGTCGATCAGATCCATCTTGGTCAGGATGGCCTGCACTTGCTTCTGCTCGTCCACCAGAATCGCGACTTCGCCTCGTTCGAAGATGCTCGGCAGCGCGCTTGCACTTTCGTGGGCGGTCACCGTGGACACGTTGCGCACCATGATTTCGGCAACCTTGGTGTCGCGGCTTCGTCCATGCACCAGGACTTGCAGCAGATCTGTCTCGGTCAGGATCCCGCTGAGCCGCCCACTGCTCGTGCATGGCATCTGCGAGATCCCATGGCTCTTGAAACGCTCAACGGCATCCGCCAGCGTGCAGTCATCTTCGATGCAGATGACCTGTGCGTCGGCGAGAGTGCGCACGATGTCGCCGATCGTGCCCATCTCCCAATCCGACTCCGAGAAGCCGTGTTGACGCATCCAAGCGTCGTCCACGAACTTGGTCAGGTAGTTGCGAATCGAATCTGGCAAAATCGTCACGACGCGGCTGCCAGCAGGTAGCTCCTTCGCAACCTGCATGGCCGCCCAGACGGCTGCGCCGCTCGAACCGCCGCACAAAAGCCCTTCTTGGCGGATCAGCTGACGCGCAACCCGAAACGAGTCGCGATCGTTGCTCTTGATCCACCGGTCCACCAGCTTGCGATCCAGAACGTCCGGAATGAAGTCGTAGCCAATGCCTTCGACTTTGTAGCTCTTTATCTCGGAAGGACCCGCCAACAAACTACCCTCGGGGTCCACCCCCACGATCTGGCATTTCGGCACAGCCTTCTTGATGGCGCGGGCCACGCCACTGATGGTGCCGCCGGTACCGGCAGTCATCACACATGCGTCGATCTTGCCTTCGCATTGCTCGACGATCTCTCGGCCGGTGCCTTCCTCATGCGCCGCCGGGTTATCCGGGTTGCCATACTGATCGAGGATATGTGAACGCGGAATGACCTCTTGCAAGCGCTTGGCCACCCCAATGTGACTTTCTGGCGCGTCAAATGCCGCCTCCGTCGGCGTACGGATGATTTCCGCACCGAGCGCCTCGAGCACGACCTGTTTTTCTCGGCTCATCTTCTCGGGCATCGTGATGATCATGCGGTAGCCCTTCACCGCTGCCGCCAGTGCCAAGCCGATACCGGTGTTGCCGCTGGTCGGCTCGATCAACGTGTCCCCAGGACGGATGCGGCCGCTCTTTTCGGCCTCCAGCAGCATGCGCACGCCGATGCGATCCTTGACGCTGCCGCCGGGGTTCATGAACTCCAACTTGCCTACGAGCTCGCACGGCAAGTCTCGGCCGATGCGACTCAGGCGCACAAGGGGGGTATTGCCAACAGCGTCCGCAACGGAGTCCAGAATAGGCATGGCCGGCATCCTAGATCAGCGGCACGCGGCGATGCACGTGGCACCTTCACCAGCGTGTTCGATTGCCGGAGCCGCTACTGAACGACAACGAGTTCCATTTCCAGCTCGACACGCCGCCCTTCGCGCAGAAGCTGCAGCTTGACCTTTTCCCCGGCCTTCCGACCGTCGAGGGCATTGTACAAATCGTCGTAATTCTTGATGCGTTCGGAGCCCAGCCCCACCAGCACGTCTCCCAGGCCGACGCCCTCTGCCGTCTCTCGCAAGCCCCGGAGCCCGGCGCGGGCCGCCGGGGTGCCCTCGATCACGCCTAGGATCACGACGCCTTCGATACGGAAGCGGCGCTCCAGCCGGCGCAGCGGGTCGATGCGCACTCCCAGGCCAACCTGCTCGACTTTCCCGTGCTTGATCAGCTGCGGCACGATGCGCCGGATGGTGTCCACGGGCACAGCAAATCCGATCCCGGCGGAGGAGCCGCTTTTGGAGAGGATCATTGTATTCATCCCGATCAGCCGCCCAGAGCTGTCTAGGAGCGGGCCGCCGGAGTTCCCAGGATTGATGGCTGCGTCGGTCTGAATCATGTCGCGGATGGTGACGCCTCCAATGCCGTCCACTTCCCGGCCGAGCGCGCTCACGACCCCGGTCGTGAGGGTGTGATCGAGTGCAAAGGGATTGCCGATTGCGAGCACCTTCTGCCCTACTTGAAGCGGGTGGCCGGCAGGAGGCAACGTGACCGGACTGAAGGTGTCCTTTGGCGCAAAGACCTTGAGCACCGCGATGTCTCGACGCGGTTCTGCGCCCACGATCTTGGCGGGCAGCGGTTTCTGATCCTGCAACGTGACGGTGACCTTGCGCGCCTTTTGGATCACGTGAAAGTTGGTAACGATATGCCCCTGGTCGTCCCAGACGAATCCAGAGCCAGCTCCCGCCGGAACCTCCACAGCGCGCCCGGCCAGATAATCCACGACCACCCGGCGCTCGGTCACGAACACGGTGCTAGCCGAAGACTTAGTAAATACTTGGACCGTGTTGCGCTCGTCCTCTGTGCGCAGCTGCGCGTCCGTGAGGGCGGGCGCGGCGGGTGCGGGTGAGCTCGCGGGCATGGCAGGCGCGGCGGCGGTGACGGCGGGCGTCGGGGAACTCTGCGTCGACGCCGGGGGCGGTGCGCCCGGGCGCGCGCCGCAACCGATGGCAAAGATCCCAGCCAAAAGCGGCGAAAGCAGGTGCAGATTCCAAGACATGATCGTCATCCTACCCGGCGAGGGCCACGGAGAAAACTCGGTCAGACGCGATCCGTCAGGGGGGCTGAGGCGTAATAGCCGAGCATGGACCGCCCAACGGAGCGTTTTCGCAGGCAGCATAAGGAACTGGTGAAGCTTGCGGGGGAACTGATGCAGGTGCTCGACGCCGAGACCCTGGCGGAACGCCCCGAAGAAGCCTGCCGGCGCCTGGCGCGCTTCACCGGCAAGCTGAAAGTGCATGCTGCGATGGAAAACGCCGCCCTATACCCGAGGCTGCTGGAGAGCGAGCATGCAGCCGTGCGGGATGAGGCACGCAAGCTGTTCTTGGAAGTCGGAGAACTCTACGACCTCTTCGCGAGCTACAGCGAGCGCTGGTGCTCCGCTGTCGCGGTCCAAGCCGATCCGGCATGCTTTTCCACCGAGACGATGTCGCTGTTGCAACGCTTGGGGCAGCGCATGATGCGCGAAAACGAGGAGCTCTACCCCCTTGTCGACGCCTGCGAAGAAAGGGCGAGCTGACGGCTGCGGGCGACGCGCTGGCAGCGCAGTGGACCAAGCGCGTATCGCTGCACTGACCGTCAGTCGTTTTTTTCGCCCGAGGTGCCGCCGGCGCCACTGGGCATGGGGTTCTGCTCTTTTTCGAGATAGCGGAAGATGGTCCGCGGGTCGACGCCAAGGTCTCGCGCGGTTTGCGTGCGGTTGCCGTTGTTGCGTTCGAGCACATCGAGCACGTAGTTGCGCTGGAAGTCCTCTTTCGCTTTCTCCAGCGGCACGATTGGATCCATGGCTTCGGGCCCCAGATCCATGTCTTCAGGCTGAAGCAGCGCCTTGTCGCAGAGGACCAACGCCTTCTTGATTCGGTTTTCCAGCTGTCGAATATTGCCCGGCCAGTTGAACTTCTTGATCGCGCCGAGCGCTGCGGGGGAAAAGCCCTTCACGGAGCTGTTCAGCTCGTCGGCGTATTTGCTCAGGAGCGCCTTGGCGATGATGAGCACGTCGTCTCCCCGCTCTCTCAGCGGCGGCAGCCACAGATTGACGACGTTCAGGCGGTAGAACAGGTCCTCGCGGAACTCACCGGTTCCGATCATCTCTTCTAGATTGCGATTCGTCGCCGCCAGAATACGGATGTCGCACTTCTCGGGCTTGCTGTCCCCCACGCGATACACGATCCGTTCCTGGATCGCGCGCAGCAGCTTGACCTGCAGCTGCGGGGTGAGCTCCCCGACTTCGTCTAAGAACAGCGTGCCGCCGTCTGCTTGTTGGAACTTGCCTGGGCGAGACGCCACCGCACCGGTGAAAGCACCGCGTACGTGGCCGAACATCTCGCTCTCCATCAGATTCTCGGGGATCGCGCCGCAATTGACGACGATAAACGGCCCCTTTTCCCGATTGCTACGCCAATGCAGCTCCCGGGCGATCAGTTCTTTTCCAGTTCCGGTCTCACCGGTAATCAGCACGCTGATGTCGGTGCCCGCAACCTTCTGCAGCTTGCGAAATACCTCCAGCATGCTGGCGCAAGCCCCGATGATCTCGCCAAAACGCTTGTCCGACAGCTCGGTCTTCAGTTTCTCTTGGTCTGCTCGCAGCGCCGAAAGCAGCATGGCGTTTTGCAGAATCAGCGACGCTTGCCCGGCAAAAATCGTCAGCAGGTCCAGCTGTTCGCGGTGAAACAAATGCTTCACCTCGTCGTTACCAACGTAGATCGCGCCGATCACTTCCCCCTGCGAAAGCAACGGGACGCACATCACGCTCGAGAGCTTCAGCGCAATCACGCTTTCGCTCTTGCTGAAATTGGTGTCCGTCAGCGCGTCGCTCACGATGACCGGGCGCTTCGACTCGATGACTTGGCGTACGATGCTGTCGCTGATGGCTCCGGAAGGATCCTCAATGGTCTCGCGCTTCACGTTGCGGCTGACCCGAACGCGCGGCGTGCTTTTTTCTTCGCCAAGGTCCACGAGCAGCACAACGCCCCGGGCCGCGCCTGTCACGTCGATCAAATCGTCGAGCAACGTCTCGAGCAATTCGTCGACGCTAGAGCTCGTCATCAGCCGCTCGCTGAACGCATGTAGGCGGCGCAAACTGGCCAGAACGTTGGGCCCCTCTTCCGTCGATTCGGTCTCGGCGGCGGGGACCTCGCTCATCATGCTGAAGCCCAGCTGCGACTTGCCCAGCTGGATGCGGTCGCCGTTGACCAGCCGGGCGCGCCGCTTCTTCTTGCCGTTGATGAGGATGTCCGCGCCCTTATCCAGTTCCTCCAGCTGAAAGTCGCGACCGTTGAAGACGATCTGCGCGTGATGATCACTGACGCTCGCGTCCCGAAGGTGCACGTCATTGCCCAGATCGCGGCCGATCGTCGTGACGGGCTTGGCGATGGGTACCAGAACGGGGTGGCCGTCGGGCGGGAAGTACCGAAGGGTAGCCATCGTCGCCGGGGACACTAGCATGGGCGCCGGCTCCGACGACAAGGCGAAGCGCACCCCGGGATCTGGGCTAATTCCGCGGAAATCCGTGAAATTTCTCGAAATGCGCCAGGTGGCCTGCTACGCTGCGCAGCGTCATTGCCGACCCGCCGCCCCCCGTGGCAGCGGACGGTGCGAACCCGGCAGAACCACCGATTTCGGCGCGCTGGCGGGGTCGAGTCTCAGCACTTAGGAGGTCTCATTGCGATCGAATGGAACCACTTTTACGAAACGTCAGCGAGAGCGCGCGAAGCGCGAAAAGAAGCAGGAAAAAGCCATCAAGCGCGTGCAGCGCAAGGCCGAGCGGGAGCCGCGGCCTGAGGGCGAAGACGAGGTCGATCCGGACATCGCCGGCATCGTGCCCGGTCCGCAGCCGATCCCGGACGAGATGCTCGTCGAGTAGACGAGTCCGCAGCTGAACTGCCCCGTCGATCTCAACGGGATCCCGGGGAACTAGAACAAGATGCCGCCCACCTCGACCCCCAAGGCGCCTGGGTGCGCCATGGGGCCAATCGAGGTGATGCGAGCGGTCTCGGGCTTGGTCTCTACGCTGCCGATTTCGTATTCGTCCGCGTAGCCCGAGCCGAAGACGGCGCCCGCGGCGATGCCGAGGGTTGTTGCGGTCCCCATGAACAAGAACCCGCGTTTGGCCGGAGGCCCGTCGTCTCCGGCGTAGAACAAGAACACCGGTAGGCTCACGGCCGCGCCAATCCCGCCGCCCGCCCACATCCACCCGAGTTGCTCGTAGCTGGGGATGTACAACGCGCCCGTCGCAGCGCCCGCGGCAAGGCCGATGTTGTAGCCGACCAGCCCGCCCAAAGAGGCGTCGTCGTTTGCGATCCCGTAACCGACCCCGGCTTCACTCACGCCATAGCCGAACATGCTGCCAATGGTCGCTCCCCACATGACCGAGCTGGTCGTGAGCAGCGTGCTCTTCGGCGACGGCTCCAGGTAGTACCCCACCGCGTAGCCGCCCACTCCGCCCAGGGTGGCGCCCAGGGTGGTGGCTCGCGCCAGCCCCTTGAACCCCCATGCCTCATCCTCGTCGGCGGTCACGAACTGGTAACTCGCGATGCCGATGCCCTCGCCCGCGCCGATCGCCATGCCCGCGGCGATTGAAGCCGGCATGCCGCGGTCCATTTCCGGGTCGTCGAGAAACCAAACGCCCACGGGCGCTGCCACGCCGAGCAACGCCGGCGGGATCAAGAACACGCCCGGGTCCTCGATACCGACTTCGGCTGAAAACCAGACACCGACGCCAACGCCGTAGGCTGCGGCTGTCGTGTAGAGGAATCCGATCTCCAAATCGCTGCGCTTCTTGGAGCGTTGCGCAGCGGGATTCAGGCGATACCCCCCGGGCGGCGGTTGCTGGCCGTAGCCCGGCGGCTGCTGGCCGTAGCCCGGCGGCTTTTGGCCGTAGCCGGGCGGTTGTTGGCCATAGCCCGGAGGCGGCTGCTGGCCGTAGCCGGGCGGCGGTTGCTGGCCGTAGCCGGGCGGCGGTTGCTGGCCGTAGCCGGGTGGCTGTTGTGGCGGATAACCCTGAGCAACGGCAACCCCGGACAGCAGGGCGACAGCACAGGCCAAACGAATGGAAATCGCAGTCGCGGTCACGGCCATGGACGATCGTCCGCCCCGGGCCGAGTTGCAAGCCCATGCCGCCGTTGCCTTGGAGTCAGAAGGGAATGCACGGGGACTTGATACACTGGCAAGATCCACCGATGCACTTATAACCCGGCTCGCAGAGCCCGCAAGAGATCGAGCCACCGCATCCGTCGGGCTCCGAGCCGCATTCCGCCGTGCAGTACTTGGCGGGTTTGCAGCCGCAGACGTTGGCCGTACCGCCGCCGCCACAGGTTTCCGGAGCGCCGCAGGTGCCGCAGGACACGGATTTGCCACAGCCGTCGGTGACCGTCCCGCAGTCTTTGAGTGCGCAGGGGTTGCCGGCGCTGCAGCCGCAGACGTTGGCGGTGCCTGCGCCGCCACACACTAAGGGTTTCCCACAAAAGCCACAGTTGATTGTGCCGCCGCAACCATCGGCAGTATCGCCACAGTCTTTACCCAGCTGCCCGCAGGTCTGCGGCGTGCATCCGCAGACATTCGCCTTGCCGCCGCCCCCGCAACTCTGAAACTTCCCGCTGCATGTCCCGCAGTTAATGGTCTTGCCACAACCGTCACTCACGTCGCCACAGGTCGCGCCCTGATCCGCGCAGGACTTCGGCACGCACTGAGCGGCGCCACATTTGTTAGGGCCCCCTCCGCCGCAGACCAATGCCCCCGAACAGCTGCCGCAAGAAAGCGTGCCGCCACAGGCGTCGGGAATAGAGCCGCAGTCCGCGCCCTGGTCTTGGCAGCTCGTCTTGGTACAGCCGCAGGTGTTGGCGCTGCACTGGTTGCCGCCGCTACACACGCCGCAAGAAAGCGTATTGCCGCAGCCGTCGTCGATGGTGCCGCATTCGGCGCCGAGCTCCTCGCAGGTCTTGGGAGTGCAGCCACAGACGTTGTTGACGCCACCGCCACCGCAGCTGTTGGGCGCCGGACAACTGCCACAATCCAAGACGGAACTGCAGCCGTCCGAGATCGTGCCGCAGTTCGCGCCCACCGCGGCGCACGTCACGGGCGTGCACTTGGTGGTGCCGCACTGGTACGGGCCACCGCCGCCGCAGAATTCGTCGCCGGAGCACGTGCCGCAAGAGAGCGATCCGTCACAGGAATCGCTGACTTCACCGCAAGCGGCGTTCATGCTGGCGCAGGTATCCGGCTTGCAGCCGCTGCCACTCGAGCCGCCGCTGCCACTGCCACCACCCTGCCCCGCCCCGCCGCCGGTCCCCGAGTCCGCCGCGAGCTCCGCGTTTTCCTTCAGTTCGTCCAAAGACGTCAGCGAACAGGCAGAAGCCACGAGCAACCCAGTGGCCGCGCTCAGCGCCAGACACAATCGCCGAACAAAAGGCATCCTCGCGAGTATAGCCGATGCGAGCGTGCATTTCGCGCACCACGCATTCCGCGCACAGTGTGGGACATTGGATTTGGGGTCGCGGCGCGAGTTCCCGCTGGGGCCCGCGTCCCGCACTGGGGCCCGCATCCCGCGCTGGGGGCCCGCGTCCCGCGCCGGGGCCCGCGTCCCGCGCCGGGGCGTCCGAGCACATCGCCGGTGCTATTCGGACGAATCGATGCGCTACGTCGGTGCGACTAGTCGAGTTCCTTCTTGAGGGGACGGGTGAGCACGTCGTGCACCGCTTGCCGCGGCGGCTTGTTCTCGTACAGCACGCGGTACACCTCGTTGCAGATCGGCAACTCCACGCCCAAGCGTTGCGCTAGAAAGTACGCGCTCCGCGCAGTTTTCACACCTTCCGCAACGGCACCCAGATTCTGCACCACGTCGTCGAGGCTCCGGCCCCGCCCCAGCTCGAATCCCACGGTGCGGTTGCGGCTCAGCTCCCCCGTGCAGGTCAACACCAGGTCGCCCATGCCAGCCAGCCCGGACAAAGTCAGTGGATTGCCGCCCTTCGCAATGGCGATGCGCGATATCTCCGCCAGGCCACGGGTGATCAGCGCGGCACGCGTATTGTGTCCGAAGCCGAGACCGTCGCAGGCACCGGCGGCGATGGCGATTACGTTCTTGAGCGCGCCGCCCACCTCGACGCCGACAGGATCATCGCTGGCGTAGACGCGAAAGCGCTCTGTAGCGAAACGACGTTGCACGCGCTCGACCCGTGCTTCGTCAGTGCCCGCGACGACCACGTTCGTAGGCATCTGTTGGGCGACTTCCTTGGCGAAGCTGGGCCCGGACAGGAACGCAGCGCGCGGCCGCACCGCCTCGCCAAGCACGTCCTCCATCACTTCGCTCATGAGCATGAGCGAATCGTTCTCGATACCTTTGGTCGCGCTCACCAGCGCCGCCGACTTGGGCAGGCTCGCCTTCAACTGCTCGAGGGTGGCCCGCATGGCATGGGATGGCACCACGAGCACCACGAGGTCGCACTCCGCAAACCCCTCGGTTCCATGACAGGGCGTAACGCGCTCATGCAAAGGGAAGCCGGGAAAGAACTCGCGGTTCTCGCGCTGCTCGGCCATGGCCTGCGCGTGCTCCGCCTGCCAAGACCACAGGCGGACCTGTTCGCCCTGACGGGCAAGCAATAGAGCAAGGGAGGTTCCCCAAGCCCCTGAACCCACAACGGTGACTCCGGCCATATGCGACAGCTGCAGCTAAATCCCCGGCTGGCCACGCTGTCAACGCGGTTTTGTTAGGCGCTTTTCGCCGCGGGGAAAATCGGATCTATGGTTAGGCGAAATGCTCCGCCGCATCGCCCTTCTGAGCCTGCTCGCGCTTCTGACTGTTTTGGTCGCTGGCTGCCCCAAGCAGGAGACCATCGGCACCAGCGCCATCAATGTGCTGGGACCGGGGGTGATCAACAACCCCAAGAACAAGTCCCTGCGCTTCGACATCCTGAAGTTCGGACTCGACCGCTTCTGCTTCGAAATGACGAGCCGGGGCGCGCCTTTGAAACTGGCGGACGACCAACCCGTCGTGGGTCGGTTCTTTGCCAACAGCTGCAATCAAACCGTGATCGACGACGACAATCGTAAGAGCCTCGTCGTTCAGTACACAGGCAAGGGCTATGGCTGGACGAACTTGAGCGGCCGCATTGGCTTCACGGCAGCTGGCCTGATCGAATATGCGCCCGACTTCGTAGTGGACGACGACGGCGCCATGTACATCTACTTCCGCCCACGTAAAGTTGACGCCAGTTCCTTCCAGACCACACTGGTCGAAAGCTCCTTCGCCCGCGGCGGCATGGCGCTCACTGGGATCAACCCAGACCAGCTCGGCCGACAGATCGTCGAGGCACAGCTGCGCCGCGGCTTCACCGTCATCCGCTACAACAGCGACGGCGAAACAGACTTCTCCACGGGCTATGTTCCCAAGGGCCAAAAGCCCTTCAAGCCGTTCTTCATCAAGAGTGAGCGGGTGACGCTGGCGAACGACCGCACTGAAGTGCATACCGGGCAGCAAGACTTCATCGGCGGCTTCGAAGTGCCCGAAGACGGGCAAGCCTTCTACTTGACGATGACTGCGGATGGCGCACCCGGCGTGGATATCTTCCTAGTGCCCAAAAACCTGGGCGATCAGATGATCGAGCAGTATGTAAAGAACCCGGGACCGGCGATGTTGCCCGCAGCGCCGCGCCTGGACGATCCGCTGATCCAAGGGCAACCCTGGAAGCGTTTCGTCAGCGCACCCAGGGGCTTCTACTACCTCGTCGTGGACCACAGCGCGCAAGTGGGGCGCACCGCGCCGCCTGCGATTGCGGGGGATGATCGGGCGGCCAAAGTCGACTACGCGGTGCAGCTCGACGACGCGCCATGAACCACGCCGCCCGCCGCGCTCTCACGCTCGCTGGCGCCGCGATGATGGCGGCGTGTAGCGCGCCCGAGTTCAAGGTCCTGGACAACTCTGATGCCAGCGCGGGGGGCGTCGGCGGAAGCGGTGGCGAAAGCGGCGCCGGGGGCAGCGGCGGCAACTCGGGCGCAGCATCCGACGCCGGCGCGTACACGCCGACGCCAAAGTGGCAGGCGAGCATCAATCAGGCGGGCGACCAACAGGCCGGCGGCGTCGGTTTTCGCGCAAGCGGCGGCGTCGTCGTGGCGTTCCATGAGTACCCAAAATCGATCGTTGGCGTCGCGGAGTTCTCTGCCGTCGGCGACCTCGATCGCAACAAGCCATATAGCGGGAACTTGACGGGCAGCGCCCGGGTTTTGGATCTCAGTGTCGGAATCACCAGCGGCAACCCGCTGCTCGTCGGAGACTTCACGGGGACATCACCCTTTGGCGCGGCTGTGGCGGACGGCACGGATGGCATGCTCGTGGCGACGCCCGTCGGTGGCACAATCGCAGCCTATGTGGTGGGCAGCCAGGAGCAGCGAGTCACCGCCGTAGCCAATGCGTTTGGCTCCAATCTGGATGCCGCCTACGTCGCCGGGCACTCCAATTCGATGGACTTCAAAGTCAACAGCGCCGCCCCCACGGGATTGCCCGACCCCAACGCATGTTTCGTCTCCAAGCAGTTCCAGCCCTCCACGGCCGCGCCCTGGAGCACTCGCGTCACTTCCAAAAAGACCCTGCGCTGCAACGACATTGCGTTGACGGACAGCGAAGTCGTCAGCGTCGGCATGGCTTCCGGAGCAATCAACGGACTCGCCCTCGAAACCACGCCCACGATACAGACCCTGCTCGTGCTCTGGTTCGACGCCGACGGCACGCAAAAATCCGCGTTCGGCTTCGGCGACGGCGGACAGCTCGAAGCCTGGGCCGTCGACACGCTGAGCGACGGATCCATCGTCGTCGGTGCCAGCTTCAACAGTACGCTCAGCATTGACGGTCGGACCTTTTCGCCGGCGGGCGCAAACCGCAACGCGTTCGTCATTCGCATCACCCGAAAAGGCACCGTGCTGTGGATCCGCCCAATCGTAGACGCCGACGCGGTCGTCCTCAACGATCTGAAGGCCGACTCCAGCGACAACATCGTCGTCGTGGGCGACGCCGCGGGTAGCATCGATTTCGGCAACGGGCCGGTCGCGCCCCAGTTGCACGTCGGCTCGTCGAACGGATGGGCGCTCGTGCTCAATGATGCGGGCACGCCGCTCTGGTCAGGCTTTTTCGAGGGCAGTGGTCAGGTCCATGCACGCAAAGTAGACGTGCGGGACGATCGCATCGCCTTCGCCCTGGACGCGGACAGCGCCATCCTGTTGCCGGGTGTCACCACGGCGACCGCGGCGCCGACCGGGAGGGACGTGGTGCTTGCCGTGTATGCCGCCAGCGGCACTGACCTATAGGCGCGTCAGAGGGTTGCCCAGGGGCAAAAGCCCGGGTAGAAGCCGAGGGCCTCCTTTGTCCGAGCCCGCAGCCCCCACCGTGACCAGCCCCAAGCTGCTACGCACCGCCTTTTACGCCTTTTGGTTCGTAGCGGTTCCAGCCGTGCTCGCCGCGCTCACCATCTGGCTGTTGAAGCCGGCCATCCCCGACGCATACTCCACGGGCGTCGAAAAGCTGCGCTTCTGGGTGCACGACCAACCGGTGCCCGTGGGCATTGTGCTGTTCACGGTCTTCGAAATGGCGCTGTACCACTACCGCTACAGCCTGCCCTTTGCAGATCGCGTGGGCATGGGGGGCCGCCCGGACTTGCAGCCCGAGCAGCGCCGGGAGTTCGAGCAGGCCGCGCACTTGTTGGAAGAGACAGCGCGGCTGCAGCGCAAGAATGAAAAGGCCATCGCCCGGCACGTGCCTTCCGCCGCACGGGAAAAACTGGAGGCCGCGCTGCTTTCATTGCGGGAAAGCATGGAGGCCGAAAAGTTCGACGCCGAAGACTTCAGCGCGGCCTTTGAAGACGCCGCGGGACTGGTCGACAAACACCTTGGTCGCTGGCGCAAAGGCGAACTGCGCGAGTACGCGGAGTCCATTGGCATCGCCGTGCTGGTCGCGCTGCTACTGCGGGCATTCGTTGTCGAAGCCTTCAAGATCCCCAGCGGCAGCATGCTGCCAACGCTGCAAATCCAGGATCATATCTTCGTCAACAAGTTCCTCTACGGACCCACCATCCCGTTCACGAAGTCGCGGGTGTGGCAGAGTTTGCCGCCGAAATACGGCGACGTGATGGTCTTCGAATTCCCGGACCCCAACCCCACGAACGAGCGACAAGACTTCATCAAACGCGTGATCGCCCTGCCCGGAGACACGCTTTCGGTGGAAAGCGGGCACCCGCTGATCAATGGCTGGCGCGTGCCGAGCTGTGACGTCGGGCACTACGAGTTTTCCGAAGGTGACGAGGCTTTCAAGAAGCGCGGGCAACTCTTCATGGAGTTCCTGGGAGAGTATTCGTACCTGACGCTGTTCGAAGAAGACCGCTTCGACGGGCGGCAGGGGCCCTATACGGTCAAGGACGGCGAGGTTTGGGTGCTCGGGGACAACCGCAACAACTCCAGTGACTCCCGCGCCTGGAACAACGGTCGTGGCGGCGGTGCACCCTTCGCGAATATCAAGGGCCGCGCCATGTTCGTGTGGATGAGTTTTGCTGCGTCCGGCGGAATCACTTGGGATCGACTGCTCACGAACGTCATGGGACGGCCACGCTTGCCGAAAGAAGCCGACCCGGCCCTGGTCGCCGGCATCGAGAAGTGCCTCGCAAAACGGCCACCCCTCAGCGAGACGACCCCACCAAAAGCGAAGTAACGGCCGCGTCAAAAAAGGGCGCCGACGGAGGCGATGGTCACGCTGGTGAGCAAGACGCCGTGCTCAAGCCAGCCGGCGGGGATCCGGGACGCTGCGGGACGCAGGCGGAGGCCGAGCCAATTGCCGCCGAGCAGAGCCACCGCAGCGACCGCGGCCTCCAGCCACACCGCGTGGGAAAACATGCCCGCCGCCCCGTAGCCGCAGATCCGTGAGACGTGCAGCACCATGCCGCAGCAGGCGCCGGTGGCGATGTAGCGTTCTCGAACCAGTCCTCGCGACAGCAGCAGCGGCGAGACCAGCATGCCCGCGCCGCCGGTGGCTCCCGTCAAGAGACCAATGCCAGCACCTGAGCCCAGGAGTGCCGCCGCCGGGATGTGTACGCGCACCTTCAGGACGGCACGCAGCAGCGAGGCCAGGGTAAGTCCAACCAACAGCCCGTGCACCACTCCGCCCGGGATGACGCCCGCGAGCAGTCCCCCCAAGAGGCCCGCGGGAAAGGCACCCAGGGCAAAGGCCTTCGCCGCGTCGTAGTCAGCGGCCTTGCGCAACGTGATGGCGCGATGCGCGTTGCCGAGCAACAGCGCGGGCGCCGTGACCGCCAGGGCCCGGGCGGGCTCCCAGAGAGCGGACAACACCAAAAGCAGCAGTAGGCCGCCACCTGCCCCCGTCACGGTCGTCAGCGCTCCGGCAAACACACTCATCAGGATCAGGATCGTCACTCCGCTACCCTGGAGCCGCCGTAATCATTCGTCCAATCGATATATTTTCTAGTTATGATAGATTTTGGTGATGCTAGACGAGCTGCGGCATTTCTTGCTCACCGCAGAGCACGGCACCGTGACCGAAGCCGCCCGGCGCGCGCATCTGTCGCAACCGGCCCTTTCGGCGTCCCTCAAACGGCTGGAAGCGCACTTCGGCGCGACCCTGTTGCACCGCGGGCGCAGCGGCGCGGAGCTCACCGCGGCTGGGAGCGCCCTGTTGCCGCGAGCGCAGGCGGTTTTAGCGGCCTTCGGCGACGCTTTGTCGGCGGTGCGCGAAGTAGAAGGTTTGCAGAGCGGACAGGTGCGGATCGGTGCCGGAGGCACCGTCGCGACTTATATGTTGCCTCAACTCCTCGCGCGCTACCGCAAGCAGAACCCCAAGGTGCGCATCGTGCTCTCGGAGATGACACCGGAGCAGGCGCGGGACGGCGTGGACCGGGGTGATCTGGACATTGCCATCGTCGGTGGCGGCAGCGGGGAACGCTGGGGCTCCGACGCGTTCATTCTGGTTGGCGCTAGGCGCTGTCGGCCCGAGCGCAAAGCGTTTCCTTTCGTGACATTTCTGCAGGGCACCAGCACCCGGCAAGCTCTTGACCAAACCTTCCCCAACGCGGAGATCGTGATGGAACTGGCGAGCATTGCGACAGTGAAGCGTCATGTGCGCGCTGGCATCGGTATTGCGCTGATCAGTGACGCCGCCGTCCAAGTCGAGCTCGCAAACCAACGGCTGCATTTGCTGCCGCATCCGCTGACGCCGCTGCGCCGAGACCTGTTTCTGGTACACCGCGGGCAAGAACTGCTCAGCCCCGCAGCGGCCGCCTTGCGTGCGTTGCTCTTGGCACACCCGCCGCGACCGGGTGGCGGCAAAGCAAAGCCATCGCGCCGGCGACTTTAGAGATCGAAACGATCTCCGGGCCGTTCTAAAGGGGGCGTCAGGAGCGCGGATGACGGATGTGGAGCCAAATCGCAAAATCCCCGGGCTTTTTCCGGGAAGCGTCCAGGTCTGGGCGAATGCCGGAAAATGGCATAGGGTCCGGGGCTTCTGAGGAGGATGCCGGGCATGACTAAGCTGGATAAATGGACGACGCTTTGCGCAGCAGCGCTCGTGGTGGGACCACTTTTCGCTTGTAAGAAGGAGGAGCCACCGCCCCCCATCGAAAGCGCGGCTCCGGCCCCTGAGCCTCCGAAAGAGGAGCCCAAGAAGGAAGAGCCCAAGAAGGAAGACGAGGTCAAGCGCTACGGGGACAAGGAAAAAGAGGAAAAGGGGACCGTCAAGGTCACCGTCTTCAGCGCCAAGATCTACAAAGAAGCCGACGACACTACAGACCACATCGCCACGCTTTCGCGAGGGACTCTGGTCAACCGCAAGGCGCGCATGGGCAACTGGGTACTCATCGACTACCCGTCTGGGGTCGGCGTGCTGTCGCCCGCCTGGATCTTCTCCAAGCACCTTTCCACAATCATCGAGAAGGTCGACGTGGACGCCGTGCTCAAGCAGCCCGCCGCGCCCGCGGCATCCAGCGCACCACCGGTTGCGTCCAGCGCACCACCGGTTGCATCCAGCGCACCACCGGTTGCATCCAGCGCACCGCCGGCCGCCTCGAGCGCGCCCCCCGCAGCTTCGACTGCACCGCCCGCAGCCTCGACGGCCGCGCCGGCCACCAAGGGCAAGCTCAAGCTGCCCTTCAAGGTGCCCGGCAAATAGGCTTTGGCTGAGCGCGCACGCGCCGCGCCGCGTCACGAACGCGGGCGGCGCGTCTGCTTTTTGTGGGTGGGCTTTGGTGGGCCTGGCCGCGCGCACAGCTGCCTCGACGCCGCGAGCCGCCTCGACGCCCTCGACGCCCTCGGCCTCGCGTCGTAAGAAGCGCTCATGACCGAGTCCATGCGCGCCCTCGTCTACGATCGAGAGCACGACCCCTGGGAGACCAGCCAAGGGCTGCGCCTCACGGAGATGCCGTCCATCACCCTCGATGAGCGCGCCGACTACCACGACCGCTCGCGCGTGCTGATCAAGCCGCAGTACGTCGGCTTCTGCGGCTCTGATCGCGGGATCTGGTTCCGACGCGCGTTCAAGGACATGATCTTCGATTCCCTGGATCGCGAAGGTGCGGCGGCCCGTGCGCCCAAACAAAAGCGCATCATCGGCCACGAGCTATTCGGCCAGATCGTGGCCGTGGGCAGCGACGCCAAACGCAGCCACGGACTGGAAGTTGGAGACCTGGTGGCCGCGGAAAGCCACATCTACTGCGGCGTCTGCCACCAGTGCCGGGTGGGCGACGCCCACGTCTGCGCCGACGACCTGATCATTGGCATTAGCTACGATGGCGCCTTTGCCGACTTGGTGAAGCTGCCCGCGAAGGTGATCTGGCGCACGGACACCAGCAAGATCCGTCCTGAAGTAGCAGCCGTGCAGGAGCCTTTCGGCAACGCGGTGCACGCCTGCACCAAGGTGAATTTGCGTGGCAAGCGCGTTGCGATCGTCGGCTGCGGCACCATCGGGCTTTTCGCCGTCGCCATCGCCCGGGCTCTGGGTGCCAGCCAAGTCATTGGCGTGGAGCCCGTCAGCGCACACGCGGAAATGGCGCGACGCCTGGGCGCGGACCATGTGCTCACCCCTGGGGACAGCCCGGACGGCTACTCCCACGATCCGGACTTGGCGGGGCAAATCCGCAAGCTGACGGACGGCGTGGGCGTGGACGTGGTGCTGGAGATGAGCGGACTCAATTCGAGTGTGAACAACGCCATCCACTGCGTACGCCGCGGCGGCGACGTGATCCTGTTCGGACTCAAGAGTGGCGACGCCATCATCGAGAGCTTCGACCGCGTGATCGTCGACGGAATCGCGATGCACAGTGTGATCGGGCGCCGCATCCCGGAAACCTGGCACATCACCCGTCACCTGCTGGAGAGCCGGGAGCCGAACATCCACGACTTGATTTGGGAAGTGATCCTGAACCGCGGGGATGGTCCCCTGGTCGACTTCGACAAATTCGAACCCGGTCAGTTCGAAGACAAGATCCAGACCTTCCCTAAAGTCGTCTTCCGTTTCTAGACCCGTTGCGCGACGCCTCCCCGTCGGAGCTGCGCGCAACCTTGTTCATTCACCAGAGAGGGCAAGCATGTACGAAAAGGCGCGCAGCATCTACGCATCCGAATTGGCAGGGATTGAACAGGCCGGCCTGTACAAAAGCGAACGCGTGATCACGACGCCCCAGGCAGCCCAGATCCGAAGCGATGGCGCCCAGGTTCTCAACTTCTGCGCCAACAACTACCTCGGCCTCTCGTCCCACCCGGAGGTGATCGCCGGTGCCAAGCGCGCCTTGGACAGCCACGGCTTTGGGCTTTCCAGCGTGCGTTTCATCTGTGGCACCCAGGACATCCACAAAGCCTTGGAGGCGCGGGTCTCGCAGTTCTTCGGCAGCGACGACACGATCCTGTATTCCTCGTGCTTCGATGCAAACGGCGGGCTCTTCGAAGTGCTGCTCGGTGCCGAGGACGCCGTGATCAGTGATGCGTTGAATCATGCCAGCATCATCGACGGGATCCGGCTGTGCAAAGCCGAACGGCATCGCTACGCGAACGGCAACATGGCCGAGCTGGAGGCAGCACTGAAGAAGACTCGCGACAAGCGCCTGCGCCTGATTGCGACCGACGGCGTGTTCAGCATGGACGGATACCTGGCCCGGCTGGGCGACATTTGCGACTTGGCCGAGCGCTACGACGCCATGGTCATGGTCGACGACTCCCACGCAACGGGCTTTATCGGCCCCACAGGCCGCGGCACCCCCGAACACTGTGGCGTGCTCGAGCGCATTGACGTCCTGACCAGCACCCTGGGCAAGGCCCTCGGCGGCGCCAGCGGCGGCTTCACCACCGGGCGCAAGGAGATCGTCGAGCTATTGCGCCAGCGTTCCCGTCCGTACCTTTTTTCAAACACCCTGGCCCCCGCAGTCGCCGGAGCCAGCCTCGCGGTCTTCGACTTGCTCGAAAAGAGCGGCGAGCTACGCCAGCGCGTCATGGACAACGCCAAGCGATTCAGAAAGGGCATGGCTGACGCGGGCTTCGAGATCCGGGAAGGGATCCACCCCATCGTGCCCGTCATGATCTTCGACGCCAAACGCGCGCAAGTGATGGCCGCCGCGCTGCTACAGGAGGGCATCTACGTGATCGGATTCTCATATCCCGTCGTTCCCAAAGACGCCGCGCGCATTCGCGTCCAGCTCTCCGCGCAGCACACGCCCCAGCATGTGGATGCCGCCATCGCCGCGTTCACCAAGGTCGGCAAACAACTCGGCGTGCTCGGCTGATCTCGCCGCGTCGAGTCGCGCGAGGCCGCGTCGAGTTGCGACGCGTCAGCGCGGGCGCCGGCGGTTGCTGCGCGCTGCCAACTGACGCCCAGCGTCTACCGCGGCGCTGGAATATTCCGCAATACGGCCGTGCACAAACGACAAAGCGCTCACGGCGCAGCTCGCCGACGTGGAAGACGGCCGGCCCGTGCGGTACCCTTCTTGCCATGCGCTCTGCCCATGTGCTCAGCGCGGTCGCGCTCCCAGTGTTGCTCAGTGCCACTGCCTGCGCGCCCGCTTACGAAGGCGAAGACTACAGTGAAGTCCGCGGCCGCCTCGCGCACCCCGGGCCGTGGTCCATTCCGGCGGGCACCCTCGCCAT
>CBDUPW010000064.1:0-28755 GCA_965369205.1 uncultured Polyangiaceae bacterium
GGCAGTGCGTCCAGGTCGTCGACTTCGCCACCTTGTATCACGATGGGTGATTCGGGACGCGCCTTGGCTACGAGGCGCTCCGCCAGGGCGACGAGGGAGTCCTCGGCTTCGTGGAGTAGCAATGCGTCCGCTTCCGGGTACTTTCGGAGCAGTTCGTCGGCATCGTAGCGCACGTAATGCTGACCGGACTGGTACAGATCGGCCAGGGCGATGGGCAGCTGTGGGCGGCGCTGCCGCGTGGCGGAGAGCAAAGCGCTCAGGGCGGGCGCTGCATGCGGCGGACGGTGAAAGGGTGAGAGCTGCGCGATCAGCAGATCTGCTTCGATAGCCGCATCGGCCAGCGCCGCCGCAACTTCCGCTTGGGGCGCCCCCAGAATCACTTCTTCGCCCTCAGCAGTAAGCGCCGCACCGGGCATCGCCAGGGCGTCGACTAGCTGGACACTGGCGCCCTGAGCACGCAGACAAGCTGCGGCCTGCAGCGCACCGAGATCTGCAAAGTAGGGATAGTCGATGAAATCCCTGGAGAGCTGCAGCGGTGAGAAAAGGACTACGACGCGCATCGTGGCAAGCGGAAGTGTTGCGCGAAGCCACAAGGAATACCAGGCAGCCGCCTCAGCGCGCTGTCGGCGCCCAACTTTCACGTCGAACCGCTTCCCCCTTGACCTGAAGCGCCAGAGCCGCATGAAATGCGCCCTGCCATGCCGCGTCCGGTGATCGCCACTCGCATCAGGAAGTCGACCCAGCTTCTCGGGTTGGCAGCAGCGCTCTTTCTCGTGCTCTTTGCAAGCGGCGTTCATGCGCAGCCTACGGAGCGCGACGACGAAGGCGACTATCAGCCCGAGTACGAACGGCGCAGCGACTTCTTTGCCGGTGCAACCTTGGGCATCGGCGTGATGTCCGCGCGCGGCTACCCGAACGAAGCGGGCCAACTGAACAACCCAGACTTCGTGGCCGATCCGGGCATAGGCCCCGGTAGCCACTACGCCGTGTGGCTCGGTGTCGCGTTTCGGGACTGGCTGAGCTTTGGCATGGGGCTGAACGGGCTGGGCTATAGCGCCAAGGATTTGGAAGCGAGTGGCGGCGGCTTCATTGTACGCGTGGAAGCGTTTCCGATGTTCTACGCCTTTGAGGAAGGACGCGACATCGGTCTGTATGGAGTGTTTGGGCTCGGGACCATGAAGATCAAAGACGGCGATACGGATCGGGCAGATGGCGGCGCGCTGAGTATCGTCGGGTTTGGCGCGTTCTATGAGCCCCTGCGCTTTGGCAACTTCTCCGCGGGGCCGACCGTTGAGTACACACGTTTCTTCAGTCAGAGTCTGGAGCTGCAATCCGCCAGCGCCGGGTTTCGCTTAGCGTTTTACGGCGGTCCCTGAGCGGCTGTTGGGAAGGCGCTCCTCAGGAAGGGCCCTCCAGCGTTGGCTCGTGCCTTCCCGGGCGATGCGTAGGAATATCAGGCCCCGAGCGCCCTTGGCCGGCGCCCGCTCACCACGCGGTCGCGACGCCCGTAGTCGCGGCGAATGCGCACATCTTCGTAGCCGTGGTCCAGAAAGAGCTGCTGCACCCGCGGCCCTTGGTCGTACTGGATCTCCACGGCCAGGGCGCCTTCGGCGCGAAGAAAGGGAGGGGCTTCGGCGACGACTCGGCGAAGGATTTCCAGGCCGTCGCGCCCACCGTCGAGGGCTGTGCGTGGCTCGAACCCGGCGACGGATTTGTCTAACCGCTTGACGTCCGCGCTGGGAATGTAGGGCGGATTTGAGACAATCATGTCGAAGGGTCGTGCGCATCGAGCCGCTTGGAACAGGTCCCCGCCGCGGAGCTCCACCTGCGGCAACACACCGAGGTTCAGGGCGTTCTGCCGTGCGACCGCGAGTGCGGCCTCTGAACTGTCAGTGGCCTGGATCTTCCACGTTCGCCGCGCGCGCGCGAAGGCAATGGCGACACATCCTGACCCGGTGCACAGGTCGAGCAGGTTGCCGAACATCGAACGAGACTCTGTGCGCTCCAACGCTTCTTCTACCAGTGCTTCGGTATCCGGTCGGGGGATCAGGACTGCCGGTGTGACCCGAAACGGTAGTCCGAAGAATTCTCGGCTGCCCAAGATGTAGGACACGGGTTCTCCGCCGCGGCGTCGCTTGATTTGGTCGCGGTACGTCGCAAGCTCAGCCGAAGACAGTGGTCTGCCGCGTTCCAGAATGAGTTGGATGCGGCTGAGCCCGAGTGCGTGACCCAACAAGAGCTCGGCCTCTAGTCGCGGGCTCTCCAGGCCGCGGGCGCGAAAGTCCTCCGTCGCCCAAGACACGACGCGCTCAATGGTCCAGCTTTCGCTTTTTTGCGCGCCCGTGCTCATGAATGTGCGCGGAGCCCGCTTTGCACCGCGGCTTCCACAGCACTCTTGATGGTTTCAAGGCGCTCGGCGTTCGGCGCTTCGAAGCGCAGCACGATGACCGGGCCGGTATTCGACGCGCGCGCCAGCGCCCACGCGCCGTCCGGGTAGGTGATGCGCACGCCGTCAATCTCGGTGAGCTCGCCTTGGCCTCGCAGCGACTCCTTGACGTGTTCGACGACCTTGAACTTGAGGGCGTCCGGGCAGGCTGCGCGGATCTCGGGAGTGCTGACGCCGGACGGAAGGTCTGCCAAGAGCTCCTTCACGGTCTTCCCGGATTCGCTCAAGATCTCGAGCAGACGCAAGGTGGCGTAGATTGCGTCGTCGAATCCGAAGTAGCGATCCGCGAAGAAGAAGTGCCCGCTCATCTCCCCCGCAAGCAGTGCGTTCTCTTCTTTCATCTTGGTTTTGATCAGCGAGTGCCCCGTCTTCCACATGATTGGTCGCCCGCCATGGCGGGCGATATCGTCGAAGACGTTCTGGGAGCACTTCACTTCGCCGATCACCGCTGCTCCCGGATTGTCTTTCAATATCGATCGCGCAAATAGGGCCAAAAGCCGGTCGCCCCAGATGATCTCTCCGCTTTGATCGACCACGCCAAGGCGATCGCCATCGCCGTCGAATGCAACCCCGACGCGCGCCCCGCGCTTCTTTACGGTATCGATCAATACTTCGAGGTTCTCTGGAACCGTCGGGTCTGGATGGTGATTCGGAAAGGACCCGTCCATTTCACAGAATAGGGGGATGGGTTCAATGCCGACGTAGCGCAATGCGCGCAAACCGAGTGGGCCAGCTGAACCGTTCCCAGCGTCCAACACGACCTGCATGCCGTCATCTTTGATGTTCACGCTGTCACGCAGCTTGTCGAGATAGGCATCTTCAACAGGCACGGTCTCCAAAGAGCCCTCTGGGCCGACCGGCGGCGTGTTCTCGTCCACACGCTGCCGCAGCTTCTGGATGTCCTCCCCGAAAAACGAAGCCTTGCCGCGCATGATCTTGAATCCGTTGTCTTCTCCCGGATTGTGGCTTCCGGTGATCATGATGCCGCCGTCGGCGTCTAGGTGATGCACAGCGAAGTAGAGTAGCGGGGTGGGTCCGACGCCGACGTCGATCACGTTTGCTCCGCCGTCCACCAAACCGTGGAGCAACGCTTGGAACAGGCGTGGTCCGGATTTCCGGCAGTCCCGCGCGACGACGATGCGCGGGTGTTCGTGCTCTTTGTTGTCGGGCCGCAACATGCGCGCGAGGCCCACGCCCAAGGAGCGCACGAAGGGGTCAGTCAGGTCACGATCCGCGACTCCGCGGATGTCATACTCGCGAAACACGTGAGCGGTCATGGAGCGGGACCTTAGCCGATTGCGGGGACCTCCGCAGGCATTCACGAAGCGTGATTTTATCGAAGGGATGCCCTAGCGCGGCTTGTAGGGCCGGGCCGGCGGGGAACAGACCACGGGTTTCGCGCAACGCGACAGGATCTCCTGGTCACTGAGTCCAGAGGTGTCCTTTGGGTACCAGCGCGGCGGCGTGTAGAGCAGTGCGCCCTGCCCGCGGCCCGTGGACCAAGTGAGGCTCGGCGCCGCGTAGTGGCAGCCCTCGGGTGGCACCAGCCAGCCCCCAGGCTTCCACTCCCAGCGTCGCGCTTCCCAATGGTAGTGGCCGTCTAGCCAGACGCACTTGCCGCCAGGATTGGTGCTGACGACTTCAGCCCGCGCGGGGGGCGGTGGGAATTCCGCAGTGTCGCTCGGCCAGATGTCCAGATGGGACCCGCGCGGCGGACCGATGCGGTCGCGACTGCACGCGCCACACGCAAGCGCACACAAGATCGCAGCTACACCACGAACAACCACTGCCACACGGCCTCCTGGATCAGCGCTCCGAACAACAGATACTGTAGCAATGCAAGCACGAGAAACGGTCCGAAGGGGATGCGAGCACGCCCGAGACCTCGCTCGGGTTCGTAGAATATTGGGTCGGCTTCGTACTCCGCGAGCAAGCGCTCTTGCTCTTCGCCCTCCGCCGCCTCCACTTCCGCGTGCATGGCTTCGCGTTCCTTTCGAACAGCTTCGGGTTCGTCGATCTTGCCCCGGGTGATCATGACCAGCATCGCGATTAGCGTGCCTTGTACTGCTCCTGCAAGCAGCGCAAACACAGCACCCGGCCATCCGAACCACGCTCCCGCCAGCATGGTGAGTTTTGCATCGCCGAGCCCCATTCCGGGTTGGCCGCGGATCGCGCGGTACAGCACATCGAAGGGCAGCCAGATCATCACGAAGCCAACGCCGGCACCCACGAGGGCGTGCACGAAGGGCACGTCGGGGCGTACGAACGCCGACACGATACCGAGCGCGGTACCTCCGAAGGTGATCGCGTCGGGCACCAGCATGTGCTCGAGGTCGATGAATGCCGCTGCGATCAAGCCAAGGGCCAGGCAGAGGTAGAGCGCGAACAGCAGCGCGGCGAGCCAGGCTGGCACGTTGCCGGGCAGGGTCATGATGCGCATTTGCAGGACTGCAAATCCCGTCAAGCCTCCCAGGGCCTCCACCAGCGGATAGCGCGGGGAGATCTTCGTCTTGCAGCAGCGCGACTTGCCCAGGAGCAGTACATAGGAAAGGACCGGAATGTTGTCGTAGCCACGGATCGGCTTTTCACAGCTCGGACAGCGACTCGCCGGGCGCACCACGCTCAGACCCAGCGGCAGGCGGTGGATCACGACGTTGAGAAAACTGCCGAATGCCAGCCCCAGGGAAACAGCGACGAACAACAACAGTTCGTAGGGCAGTTCGTTCAGCAGCGGCACGCCGGCAGACTAATGGGCTGTCTCATAAGTAACAATCCTTCAGGTCCAGAGCAGCACGCTCCGGAGCTAAGGAATTACGCTGACAGACCCGAGGCTGGCGCTGAGGGCAAAAGCGTCCGTCTGAATGCTCTGGCCGGGCGCGAGGGCGTCTGTTGCCTGACCGCGATCTCCCCCGGCCAGCGCTGGTTTGGACAGCGCCTGATCGCCATCCGCTTCGAACACCGCGACGGGTCGGCCGCCGGACGCCGAGGCCACTCGGTATGCCAGCACTCCGCCGCCGGGGGCCCAGCCAGGTGCCGCGTCCCAATGACGCTGTTCGAGCCACACTTCATGACCGTCTTGTGAATCGACAGCAAAAGCGGAACCCGCGCTGAAATCGAGTTTTTGAGCTCGCAGCGGCAAGCGCTGCACTCGCGACCAGCCCAGCTGTTTTGAGGACCACGCACTGAGCGGTGGCGGCAGGCCGTCGACGGTCGGACAGTCCCAGGCGCCACCCGCCATCAGATCCCAACAACCAAGGATCCATTTCCGTTGATCCGGTTGGTAGCCCAAACTGATGTCGTACAAGTCGGGCAAGCCGAGCGCGTGGCCAAGCTCGTGAGCGAGCACCGCGATGGCGTCTCGGGGACTTGTGCCGCAGCTCGTTGCGCCAGCGAGCACGTAGTCTTCTGCAACCACTGGCGCGCCGTTCTTGCCAATAGTGCTCGTGACCAACGGTCCGCCGTTCCAGTAGGACAGCGTCGCGCGGTGCCCCCAAGGTCCGGTGCCGCCGCAGGGCGCCCCGAGTTCCGAGAAGAGCACGACGACGAGATCGATCCGACCATCGTCGTCTGCCGAACCGGGCTTACCGTCGGGTCCATCGTTGTCGAAGTCTGGCACGGTGACCAGGGCAGACGCTTGGGTAATCACGTCCTCAAGATGCTGCCCCAGCCTCGCGTCCGCACCGAGGCCATGTTCATTGCCGACCGCATCGGCCAGGGACGTGCTGGATCGGAGCCAGCCCGTCACGACGCCGTCTAGCTCAAGGCGACCCCGAGACTGCTGCGCGAAATAGGTTGCGAGGGAGTTCGTCCCGAAGAGCGCATCACGGATCTGCTCTTGGGTGACCTGAGGCAGAGGCGAATCGGAAAACAGTGCGGGCACCACCAGCACACGCAGTGTGCGATCTGCCGTAGCTTCGGCGCCAGGCTGTAGGGGCCGGCGGCGTACGAACCCCATCGGCTCACCGGCGCGATGCGGTCGACTCGCAAGCGTGCTGGCGGCAATGACGTGCGCGCCAGTGTCAAATGCCGAGGGGGCCTGCGGCGAGATGGGCTGCGATAGCGGATCTGCTTCGGGCGCGGCGCCCGAGCATGCCGAGCATCCGACGATCAGCATGAGTGAAGCGCGCCGCATCCCATCGATTTGTATCGCGCAGCCAGTCATGGCGCCAGCCTTCGCCTCAGCGCCCGCCCAAAAGTGCGTCGAGCTGGCCACTGCGCTCCAGTGCCATCAGCTCGTCGCAGCCACCGATCGGCGCGTCATCAATGAAGATTTGCGGAACGGTGCTTTGGCCGGACGCCCCGCGCAGCCAGCTCCTGCGCTCGTGGTCGCCAGACACGTCGATCTGCTCGAAAGCCACGCCCTTTTGCCGCAGCAGCTGTTCCGCCCGCACGCAATAGGGACACCAGGGGGTGCGGTACATCACAATTTTTGCGGCCAAAGTACCGGATACTCTAGGTTTTTTTTGGAATAGCGCCAGCCCCCTCGCGCTGGGTCCTCCGGGCTGGGTGAAAACCTAGCGGTGGTCGATGTAGCGTGCTCGCCCCATGGCGAGCGCTGACACGACCACTCTTTCCCTTGACCGCTACGCGCCGGATTCCCGGGCCCTCGTTGCCAGCGCCCAAGCGCTGGCCGACGAAAAGAAACACGCAGAGGTGCAGCCACTTCATTTGCTGCTGCGTGCGTTGGAACGCGACCCCGGTGTTGTCGCGGTCTTTCGAGCGGCCGGAGCTGAAGTGGTGGAGCTACAGGCCAGCGCCGAGCGCGCAGTCACCGAGCTGCCGAAGGGCAACGAGCCCGCCTATCTTTCCGCGGCGATGCTGGATCTGCTCGAGCGCGCCCAGCGCGAATCCGAGCGGGACCACGCGTCCGCGGTGCAGATCGAGCACGTGCTCAACGCGCTCTCTCAAGAGATCCGAGGAGGCGCTGGAGAGCTCTTGGCTGCCCATCGCATTGGCCCAGGCGCGCTGCGCCCGCACCTTGGAGCGCTGCATTCCGTGCCGCGCCACCAGCGCCGCAGTCCGGCGACTGGCGGCAATATCGAGCGCTACACCTACGACCTGATCGACGATGCTCGCGAAGGTCGCATCGACCCGGTGATTGGGCGAGACGGGGAAGTGCGCAGGTTGCTTACGATCTTGGAGCGGCGGCAGAAGAGCCATCCCCTGCTAGTCGGCGAGCCGGGCGTCGGCAAAGGCGCCGTCGTGGGCGCGCTCGCCCAGCGCGTTGCAGCCGGTGATGTGCCCACCAGCTTGGCAGGCGTGCGTTTGCTCGAACTCGACGCGGCCGCACTGGTCGCGGGGACGCGCCTGCGCAGCGACGTCGACGAGCGCGTGCGTGCTTTGATTGCGTCCTTGCGTAATCCCGAAGGTGTGATGCCGATCCTCGTTGTGCGCAGCGTGGAACAGCTCTTTGCCCAGGGACCCACGGGCGGCGGCGTCGGAGATCTGCTGAAATCCCCCCTGGCTCGGGGTGAGCTGCGCATGCTGGCCACCACGACGCCCGAAGGGCTGCGCAAGATCGCCGACAAAGATCCCAGCGTGCTGCGGTACTTCACTAATCTGCCGATCGAAGAACCCAGCGTGGAAGGCGCCATCGAGATCCTGCGCGGCATCGCAAGTCGCTACGAAGAACGGCACCAAGTTCAAATCACCGAAAGCGCGATCGTCGCATCTGTGCGCCTCGCTAAGCGCTACGTGCAGGATAAGTTTCTTCCGGACTGCGCCATTGATCTGCTGGACGAGACGGCCGCCGCGAAGCGCGTCGAGACGGACGGAGTGCCCGCCGAGGTGGACGAAGCCATTCGGCGCCTGGAATCCATCAAGGCCCAGTTGCACTCCTTGGACCAGAGCTCCGACGCAACGACCAAGGCTGCGCGGGCGAAGCTGGAAGAAGAGGCCAAGCAACTTGAGCCCAAGGTGGGCGACATGCGCGCCAAGATGGAGTCCCGTCGCGGCGCGGTTGCCGCCGTGCGAGCGCTGGGTAGCGAACTCAATGCCGTGCGCGCCGCGCGGGATGCAGCGCGTGAGGCCAAAGACTTCGCCAAGCTGGGCGAGTACGAGCACGTCACGTTGCCGGACCTGGAGAAACGCCATGGCGCCGCGGAAGCCGCAGCCCGCACCACCGGCGCGCTGGACGTGTCTCGAGAGGTGACCGAGGAGGACGTGGCGGCGACGTTGGCGGTCTGGACCGGGATCCCGGTCGCGAAGATGCTGGAAGGTGAAGCGGACAAGCTCCTCAAAATGGAAGAGCGTCTGGAACAGAGGGTGGTGGGACAAGACGATGCGGTCGGCGCGATTGCGCGGGCAGTGCGTCGTGGCCGGGTTGGGCTGCGGGACCCGGGCAAACCCATCGGTTCGTTCCTCTTCTTAGGACCGAGCGGTGTGGGCAAGACCGAGCTGGGCAAGGCCTTGGCGCAGTTCCTTTTTGATGACGAACTCGCCCTGACCCGCCTGGATATGAGCGAATTCATGGAGCGGCATATGGCGCAGCGATTGATCGGGGCGCCGCCCGGGTACGCCGACAGCGAGCAGGGCGGCTTCTTGACCGAAGCCGTGCGTCGGCGCCCGTACTCCGTGCTGCTTTTCGACGAGGTGGAGAAGGCACATCAAGATGTTTTCAACCTGCTGCTGCAAGTACTGGACGACGGTAGGCTTACGGATGGGCGCGGACGGCTCGCGGACTTCTCCAACACCGTTGTGATCATGACGAGCAACATCGGATCCCAGCGCATCTTGGAGGCGGATCCAAAGCTGTTCGACAACGAAGAGGGACGCGAGGCCTTGCGCGACGTATTGCTCGACGAGTTGCGGGAGTTCTTCCGGCCGGAGTTCCTGAACCGCGTGGACGATGTGGTCGTATTCCGCTCACTCATGAAGCCGCATCTGCGGCTGATTGTGGATATTCAGTTGCGCAAGCTCGAGCGCATGCTCTCTGACCGCAAGCTCAAACTCTCTCTTGACGACGCTGCCAAGGACAGGCTCGTCGACCTGGGGTACGAGCCTGCCCTGGGTGCACGCCCACTACGCCGCGCCATTCTCCGGCAGGTGCAGGACCCCTTGGCGGAGTCGATCCTGTCGGCAAAGTATCCCGAGGGCACCACGATCAAAGTGACCATCAAGAACGACGAGTTCGTATTCGAAGTTTGAGGAGCGTCAGCGTCGGAAGCGACGCGCAACGTTTTCTTCGTCGCCGCTGAGCACCCCGCGACCGGGGCAGGCATCACTGTAGCCGTCGTGGTCGCAATCAGCCGTTAGGTTCAGGCTGAGCCACAGCCCGACGTTTACGTGCCCCAGACCGAAGGTCTTCTGCTGAGTGCTGCGGTAGCTGGCGAAGTGGTGTCCGATGCGCAGTCCGAGATTCACTGGCTCGAAGAGTCGCACCGCCAAAAAGTCGATGTGGGGCTCGAGGAACAAGCCCGCGGCGGGTGAAAGCACGTTGCTTTCCCGTGGTTCAGCGTTGGTGAGGCGGTAGCCGGCGGCAATGCCCCCGCCTGTCCGGAAGTTCCCCGCGTGGAAACGCAGTGCCACGTCTGCGCCCAGGGGCAGAAAGTCTCCGGAGGGCGTCCAAGCGGGCGCCGCCAGCCCAGCGAAGCGAAGCGAGAGCGGAAGTTCTTTGTCTTCAGACATCGGCAACACGACGAAGGGCTCTACGCGTAGCCCATGACCAATCCGAGCTGTGTTTCGATCCCGGGCTAGCGAGATCCAAGTGCTGTAGCCCGCTTCGATGCCGAGGTGCGTGGTCCGGACCGCGGGAGGCGGCGGAGGAGGTGACAGGCACGGCATGCATAGTCCCGGGTCATTGTCACAATCCGGGCCTGCCACATTCGCCAAACTCAGGCGGAACGTTTCTCCTTTGGCCACGACGAATGCGACCGTTGCAGGACGCTTTTCCGGCCGCGTCATGACAACACTGTGTTGCCCGGGCGCGATCAGGATGGGCGCACCGAAGACATCTTGAACGCGTCCGTCGAGTTCGATGACGGCGCCTTCGGGCACATCTTCGAGTACCAGTTGGCCCGCTTCGCGCCGCAGTTCGGCCAGATCTGCTTCGGCTAAGGAGACCAGGCCTGGGTCGCCGCATTGGATGACGCGCTCGAGTTGCAGCGCGGCTTCGGAGAATTCGTCTAGGGCGCGATGTGCGAGAGCAAGTTTGTAGAGCGCCCCCAGCTTGCCGCTGAGGGTGAACGCCCGAGCGAACTGGGACTTTGCGCTTTGGAAGTCGCCAGCATCCGACGCGCCGAGCGCGCTTTCAAATAGCGACTGTGCCTCCTGGAGCGCCTGCGGGTTCGGGTCTGTAGCCGGCGCGCAGGGGGGGCGTTCGGGGGCGGCTCGACCTGCACTGCTGATCCCGGCGAGCGCGGCGCCCAACAAAAGAGCACGACGAGCCAAGATTGCGTCGCGGTCGGATGCGGCCACGCGCTGACCATAACTGCGATGTTCGCGCCGCGCCACGCGTGTGTCCCCGTCTCTGCAGCCGTCTCACCCGCCGCTTTTGTCGACCAAAGTTGACGCCGCACCCTTCCATGTCAGACCATACGGACGCGACATGGTCAGATCGAACCTAAGCCGGAGACGTTTTGGGGCTGCAGCCTGCGTGAGCGCCATCGTGCTGCCGCCGCTTTCTGCCCAGGCCGACAAGGCCAAGCCCGCAGCGAAGATGTCGAAAACGAAGCTTGCGTCAGAGCTCCTGTCGCCTCTAGGGGCAGGAGACGCGCTCGGGAGCTGGCGCTTGATCGAACTGGGTGCGCTGGCGGATGGAGCCGTGAGCATCGTGTTGCAGGACGCTTCCGGCACGCCTTTCCAGCTTGACGTATGCGCGCGGGATCCCGAGCTAGGTGCACCACGCGGCCCCGGCCAAACCGAGCACTTCGAGGTATATCTGGCGAACTCCGGTGACGGCCAGCTGAGGACTCGCGAAAACCACGGCCTTGCCGCCATGGCGATTGCGGATGTGATCCGCGGCAACGAAGCCGATCTGGACGCGTCGGGTTTCGCGACCTTGCGTGCCCGTGAGCGCCGAGGTCTCGCGCGCAGTCGTTTGCCGTAGCCGCGGCTCGCTCCCGCTACGGGGAGTTCAGGGAGGGGAAGGATACGGTTTGCGCAGGATCGAGGTCGGGTTTCGGTGTAACAACGCGTGCTTGTTTTGTGCTCCAGGTACGCTGCGCGCGTCTTTGCCGGAATCCCCAATAGAGGAAATCAATCGGCAGATCCAGGAGGTCGTCACCGGTGACCGCGTGGCATTTGTGGGGGGCGAACCGACGCTCTTCGACGAACTGCCTGCCTGGGCCAGAACGGTACGCGAGCGTGGCGCATGGTCCATCTTGGTGCAAACGAACGCGCGACGGCTAGCCGTCAAGGGCTATGCCCACTCGCTCATCGCGTCCGGAGTGGACGTGCTGGACGTCTCTTTGCATGGTGCCAACGAAGCGATGCACGACTACCACACGAACGTCGAGGGTAGTTTTCGCCAAACGGTCGCAGGGTTGCGCCGTGCGCGCGCTGCCGGTCTCACTTTCGGCGTCACTGCCGTCGTGACGCGATCCAACTACCGGCATCTCGCAGAACTCGTACACGTGGTGCACACCCTCGGGGCGCGCGCCTTGCACTTGCCCGTCGTCAACCCCCTGGGCGCCGCGGCGGAAAACAAGGACCGCCTCGTGGTTTCGCCAGAGCTGCTCGAACCCCACATGGCTCGCGCAATCGCGCGGGCGCAGGCCCTGGGGTTGGTGGTCGTGCGCGGCGAAAACCTCGGAAAGGCCGGCTCGCCGCAACTATTCGCGGGTACCGGGCGCGCCCAAGAGCCAGCGGAAGCGCCCCGGCTAGGCCCGCGGCTACGCGTCGCCCCGTGACAGGCTCGCAAGGGGCGCGGGGCTCTGTTAATCAACATGACATGGCTGTCGAGCACACATCTAACGCGGAAGGCATGTTGATCGAGCTGGACGAGAGCCTGTATCCAAAGGATGCGATTTATGGCGCTGCCTATGTGTTCATCGACCGTTGCTACGTGAAGCTCGACCGTCCCAGCCCGGGGCGTCTGAGCGTGCGTCTGAAGCCCAAGCAGGGAGTCGAGGCTGACGCTGACGCCTACGCGGGCGAGTTCGAGAATGAGCTGCTCTCTCAGGCATGGCGTCGGATGATTGTGGACGAAAACCGCCAGCTGATCGAACAAGTCACGACGGCCGCTCTCAGCGGCGCCGCAGGGCCACCGGGACTAGACGACCTGCTCGCCATGGACCTCGACGAAGACACCGCCTTCGAGGACCCGCTGGGCATCGCCATGAGCTGGGAAGAAAAGTACAAGAAGAAGGACGTCCCTGAGGCGTCAGCGGACGCAGCTAGCAAGGGCGACTCCAAGCCCGATCCGGACGCAGACAAGAAATGACACGGCTGACTTTCAAGAAGGAACTGTACGTCGCCGCGGCACTGGAACAGGCGGTCACGGCCTTCGAGGCCCACGCAAAACTGTCGCGGAGCGAGACGCCCGTCGAGTGGCACGTTGACGTGCAGGCCGAGAACGACGAAGCCCTGATCGCTGACGAACTTGCCAACTACGTCCTAGGCGTGACGATTGAAGAGCGGGGAGCGGCGAGCTGAGCTTGACTCAAAGCCCTGGGTCATGGTCGTTGGGGCGGGTGTGAGCACCGGCCCCCGGTCTAACTCCTTCCATTTCGTGCCGGTGCGGGATGTCGACCGCGCACAGGGAGCGCCTTGTCCGCTCGTCGACAACGCGACCTTGCGCCAGGTACCGAGCCGGGCCCGGACCCTCTGGTTGCGACTGCCGGGGCGCATGCGCCTATTCGAGACTTCCTCTTCCGACTTCTCGGATGAAGAGCTGAATGAAATCAAGCATGGCGTTGGCCAGATCTACTTGGACGTCTCTAGCAAGAGCCGATTCGACGACTTCGCCAAAGACCTAAAGCGACTGAAGCTGGCCGCCGAGTGCGAGATCTGTGACCTCACCTCCGAATGCGCAGGAGCGTTCGCCAAGGGGCCGAGCGCGGATTTCGTCGGGGAGGAAGCTGCGCTCGGCGAGATCCTGAGGGGATTGCGCGGAGCGGTCCTGGACTACGGCTGCGGCCACGCGCCCTACGCGGAGCTACTCGCCGCTGCGGCCGTAGAGGGCGCTGTCCAGTACTACGGCGTCGAACCTGACGCGAGCGCCCGGGAGCGCCTCTTGCAGCGCCGCCCCTGGGCGTTCCTGTCACCGGGCGTGCCCGAAGTGCCGCAGACCTTCGACCACGTGCTTTTGCTGCGCAGCATCAACCATTTGCCGGACCCCGCTGGAACTATCGCGGAACTGCTTCCGCGTCTGAAGCCGAGCGGGACGCTGCTGATCGTTGACAACGTTGCTTTCGGGGTCGTGCGTTCTGTGGCGCAAGCGCGCCGGGCAGAGCATTCTTCGGCTTCGTTCGAGCATTTTGAGAACGCGAGCGCAGAGGACATTCACGCAAAGCTTTCGGAAATGCCGCTTCGCCTGCTGTCGCGGCAAGACGTGACTCCATCCACGGCGAACCAGTGGCTGCTGCACTACGCCAAGTCGTAGCGCCAGCCCGGGGCGTGCCGTCGCCCTGGCCGGGGCGTGCCGTCGCCCTGGCCTGGCCGTACCGAGACGTAGCCTGGGCTGCTATGGTCGGGACCACATGGCTCACGACGTGTTGGTCATCGGCGGCGGGCCGGCTGGGTGCACTGCGGCGGCGCTGCTGGCCAAGGCGGGCCACGATGTGCTGCTTGTCGAGGCCGCTGCGCATCCACGCATGCACGTCGGAGAGAGCCTCTTGCCCGGCATCGTGCCGATCCTCGAAGAGATGGGGGCGCTGTCCGAGGTCGAATCCGCCGGCTTCTCGAAGAAGACGGGCACCACCCACTGGCAGTGGGGGCGCACGCCGGCGTGGGATCTGTGGTTTTCCGACACCGATCAATTCGACCACGCCTGGCTGGTAGAGCGAGCACGGTTCGACGAGATATTGTTTCGTTGCGCTGAGCGCGCGGGCGCAGCGGTGCGGGAGCAGACGCGAGCCTGTGCGCCGATACTCGACGGGCAGCGGGTCGTGGGCGCGCGCATCCAAGTGCGCGGCGCGGACGCAGAGCAGGACGTGCACGCGCGTTTCGTGATCGATGCAAGCGGCCAGAACGCGCTACTGTCGAAGGGCCGCGAGCTGCGCGAGCACATCGACGGACTCAGGCATCAAGCTTCCTGGGCGCACTACGCCGGAGCGGGACGCCTTCCGCCGCCTCGAGAAAACCAAGCGCTTTTCGTCGCCGAGAACGGATATTGGCTTTGGCTATTCCCCCTAGCGAATGACAGGGTCTCCGTCGGCATGGTGCGGCTCGACGGGACGGATAACCCGTCGGCGCGGGACGCCGCCTTTGAAGCAGGTGTTGCCCAAAGCGAAGCGTTCATGCAAGTGCTCGGTTGCGCCGCGCGCCGTGTCACTCCCATACGCCACGAGCGCGACTTCACCTATCGCATGCGCGAAGTTGCCGGTGCAGGCTTCCTTGCGGTCGGTGACGCTTCCGGATTCATTGACCCGGTGCTTTCTACCGGAGTCTTCCTAGCCATGCATGCGGCGCGGCATGCCGCAAGTCTGGTCAGCGAGGTGTTGCGCGCAAGGGTAGCGGAGCAGGCGGCTCTTGAGCGCTACACAACGCACCACCGTCAGCTATTCGGTGACTTGCTGCGCATGGTGCGCTTCTACTATCAGCAGAACCTGGGGCGCGACGACTACTTCTGGGAATCCAAGCGCATTCTGCTGCGCGAAGACACCCGCTTGAAACCCCAAAAAGCCTTTCTGATCCTCACCAGTGGTCTGGTGCAGAATCTCTCACTGACAGACGCAAGCGAACGCGCATTGGCTCGGCGCAGTCGTTCTATCTCCGAGGGCAAGAACCTAGTCGCCAGCACCGATGGCCCCGGCCATGGCGACGTCGTGGTGGGTGGATCGAAACGGTACGCTGACAGCGATGGCGGCCTAGGCTTTGTGTGCGTGCATTTGCGCTACGAAGACGGCAGTGAACGTCCTGCGCAACTCTACTTGCTTGTGGAACCCACCGACCCAAGCGCCCCGAGTCTGTTTCGCACGGCGCACTTTGACGTCAACTGCCTCGCGCCCCGCTACGACAACGACCCCATCGCACATCCGCCTCTGGAGCCCCATCTGCGTCGCGTGCACGAGCGGCTATCCGCGCTGGATACGCACGAGACGCCCAGCGTGGGCGCCCTGTGGAGCACGTGCCAAACACAGTTCGTTCAGATCTTCGCCGACTTGCCCGAGCAGTTTGAACTCGTGCGTGTCTTCGGGGAATGAAGGGCGTGGTGGGCGGTGGGTCACGTCTCGCTTCGGGGTACAGACTGGAGATTCACTGCATCCGACCCGCGTATTCCGGCGGCGCGGCGAAGCTCTGTTGCACGTCGAAGCCTACCCAGCGCACCCGTGCCTCGCCAGCGTCGTCCAGCCTGGGCAGCGCTAGTGTACGTTCAATGACGTAGTCTTGGGCGCGGCGTAGATCTGCGGCAGACATGCTGCTCGTATGTGTGACGCGATAGTATCGCTGCGCGTCGACGCCCAGTCCGTGCACCGCACGATGCAAGTGCAGTTGCGTGCCGGGAAGGACCAACAGCCGATTCACGACAATGCGCGCGGCATCGAAGGAAAGCACCCGGTCAAAGCTGCTCTGAAATGACTCGAGGGTTTCCCCCGGAAGCCCCAGGATCATCGACAGCTCGAGCGGGCCGGCGCCGGAGAACGTCTTCAGGGCGCGCTCAATGTGTTGCAGGCGCGTGCCCCGCTTCATGGGTGCAAAAGTGTCTGGCGAGAGCGATTGCACACCGAAATGCAGCGCACCCACAGGCACGCCACGCAGCGCTTCGCGTTGGCTGTCGCGTGCCAGAGACGGATAGAGTTGAAAACCGTAGCGCAGCTTCCCGTTCGGATCGCCGCGGCGGATGGCCTCGCAAGTGCGGGCGAATGCGGCGTCCGTCACGTTGGCGGTGCTGGCGCCCGCATCAATCCATTGGGCCTCGGGCCACGCCACCACGGCGGCAATCTCCGACGCGAGGCGATCGCTGCCTCGCAACTGCATCCTGCCCTCTCGACTCTGTTTGGCATCGCTACAAAACGCGCAGCTGAAGATGCACCCTCGCGCCATTTCGATGGTGGGGCGTGCGACGCGATACACGGTTCCTTGCAAGTACGGCGAGGGAAAGTCGTCCAAGTTAGGAACGAGGGCAGGGGGGCCGTGCTCCACATGGCCGTCGTGCACCGTGAAAAGGCCGGGCATCCCTCGGGGGATCCGGCGTGGCACGTTCTGCCTGAGTAGCGCGCGAGTCAGATCGACCAGGGTGTGCTCTCCGGAGCCATGCGCAATGGCGTCCACCGCGTCCCACCAAGAAAACCAGCTCGCGTCCTGTTTCAAGAACGCAAAGGACACGCCTCCCCACACGATGGGGGCCGCTAGCTTTCGCGCTTTCAACAGTCGGCTGACGGCGCCGCACTGCGCGAGGTTCCAGCTGTATGCGGATAGACCGACCAGGTCTGGTTGCGCCGCTTGGATGGCGTCGGCCGCGGCATTATCCGACAGGCCCACCAGGAACAAGATGTCGACGTCGACCCGTTCGGCGAGCTCGGGTTGAGACAGCACTGCTGCGCGGAGGTACTCGCACGCGCCGGGACCATAGCCCCAGGTTGCTTCGGAGAGGTTGACCAGGACTAGGCGAAAGCGCCCAGGGCGCTTCGCGACTGCGTCCTTGTGAAAGGCCGGGTGCGCGTCCGTGCGCGTCGGTGTCCCGCGGGCAACGGGCGCCGCCAGAGGCACCAGCGCGTCGTCTCCATGCCGTTCCAGGTACCATGCTGGCAGACCGCCGCATTGCGCCGCCGCGCCGCAGGCTTGACAAGCCGTGGAGAGTTCCATGCCCGGCGCGCGCCGTTGCACGACCGCTTTTTCGCGTGCTGCTTCCGGCAGCGCACACAGCGGGATCCCACTTTCCGGTGCGAACCGGAGCTCTGCGCCGATTGCTTGGGTCTGCTGCACAGCCGCCAGCAGGCGGCCGCGCAGTTGCGCCAGGTCTTCGCACAGAAAGTCGAGGGCTTCCGACCCGGGAGGCACAGCGCGCGGCAAGGATAGCTCCACGCAGTCCACCCCGCCTGCCTGTGTGTTTGCAGATCTGAGCAGAGCGGCGGCGTCCTGCTTCGCCGCGGCGAGAAATACGATGCGCAGAGAAACCCCCAAGCCCGCGGCTCGCGCTTCCGCCAGACCTTGCATCAATCGCCCGTGGGCTCCGCTGCGTCCGCACACACGGTCATGAACGGTTGCGTCGTCGCTATAGCCAGTCACGACGACCTCGTCGAGGCCGGCCCGCGTCAGCGCAGCCGCCGCACCCGTTGCGGCTAGGCGCACGCCGTTGGTTTCGACGCACACGCGGCTGTAGCCGGCCGCCTTGGCGCGGGCCACCCACGTGGTTAGATCTGCGCGGCGCATGGGGTCGCAGCCAATCACCCGAAGCGTCGTGGCGCCGTCACCGGGTTTCGGCAGCTGCGGCAGCGGTTGCGTGGCCGTGGCGCTGAGGGGTCCCGAGCAGAACCAGCACGAAAGATCGCACTGTGCCGGCAACCGAATGCTGTCGATTCTCTCGTCGCTCACGGTGAAATCAGCATAGCGCAGACCCTCAGGCTACACTGCAACAGATGGTTGAACGTCGCCTCCGCTGGCTGGAGATCAGTGCGGACTTCCAATGCAACAATCGTTGTGTTGGGTGCTATTCCGTGAGCGACGAGGGGGCTCAACGCATGTCCTCTCGGGACGTCGTCACCGAGCTATTCGCTGCTCGCGAGCGAGGCGCAACCTCGCTTTGGCTCGGCGGCGGCGAGCCAACACTGCGCAAGGACCTGATCGGCATGGTGCGCAAGGCGCGCGAACTTGGCTACGAGCGCATCAAGCTCCAAACCAATGGCATGCTACTTTCCTATCCAGAGTTCACCGACAAGATCGTGGACGCAGGCGTCACCGAAGTGAATTTCGCAATCAAAGGCGCGTCAGCCGCGTCTCATGATCGCCTCACGCGCACACTAGGCTGTCATGAGCTCATGTGCAAAGGCATCGCCGAAGTGCGGCGGCGTGGTCTGCGCATGGAAGGCGACCTGCTCGTCTATCGCAGTAACCAGAACGAGCTTGCCGAAATGGTGCAGAGCTACTTCGAGCTGGGACTCGCGCGCTTCAACGTCTGGTTGTTCTCGGCCACGGACCAGGGCGACAAGGACCTATCTGCTCAGGTGCCGCGACTGTCGGAAGTCATGCCCGAGATCGCCCGAGCGATGGATCTGCGGCTCTCAAGCGAGCCGGAGTTTATCACCTCGCTACACACGCCGCCTTGTGTCGTACCGAGTAACCACCATGCCTGCCTTTTCGACGCCAAGGCGCTGTCGCTTTGGGTTGCCAACCCCGGCGGCTACGGCTTCTTCCTGGAAGAGTCGCCGATTGAAGGCGGTCAGTACCTGGAGCGCTGTCAGAGCTGCCGCAGCCGCGTTGGTTGTGGTGGGATCCGCGCCGACTACTTGTCCATTTTCGGTGACAGTGAATTCCAGCCGCTGTAGCCCGCGCATGGTCCACGAAGCCTGTCCGCTTTCGCCTATGCACGGCGCGGCGCGATACTATCCCTGACGCCGCAAGGGGTGGCGCGCTAGGGTGTGCGAGCCATGTCTTGGATCCGCATTGCTGCCGTCGTTGGCTTCTTGGGGGTTGCTCTCGGTGCATTCGGCGCGCACGGGCTGCGCGGCAAGGTGCCCGACAAGCTGCTTTCCGCATACGAGACTGGCGTGCTCTACCATCTGATCCACGCGGCTGCCATTCTTGCGCTTGCCCTGCATGCGCACGGAGAGCAACGGAGCGTGTCTGCGCCCGCCGGCGCAATGCTCACGGGCGTCGTACTCTTCTCGGGGTCGCTGTATCTCATGGCCATTACGGGCATCACGCGTTTCGGCATGATCACGCCTTTCGGGGGCGTCGCGTTTCTGGTGGGTTGGTCTTTGGTCTTTGTGAAGCTCGGTCGCGCATCATGAGTCAGCGCGGTTCTTTCAAAACGGCATTGGGCCACTTCAATAGCTGGTGTCTGTCGCGCCTGGACGGCCCGATGCATCGCGCGCTGGGCGAGCGCAAGCGCGCGATGTTTGCAGACTTGCCAGAGCGGATCCTGGAAATTGGCCCGGGTCTGGGCGCGAACTTCCGCTACTACGCGCCGGGCACTCACGTTGTCGCCCTAGAGCCGAGCCCGTTCATGCACGACGCTCTACGCAGCGCAGCAAGGCGTTACGATCTCTCCCTGGAAATTGTGGAGAGCTGGGCTGAGAAGCTGTCCCTGGAAGATGCAAGCGTGGATGCCGTCGTGGGCACGCTGCTGTTGTGTTCCGTACGTGCGCCCAAGCAAGTCATGGCTCAGGTGCGTCGAGTGCTCAAACCTGGGGGCAAGTTCGTGTTCCTGGAGCATGTCGCTGCACCGGCCGGTAGCGCGCGGCGCTTGGTGCAAGGCGCCCTGGCGCCGCCCTGGCGGGTGCTTTTCGAGGGCTGCGAGCCGAACCGAAATACCCGAGCCCTAATCGAGGGCTCTGGGTTTTCTCAAGTACACGTTGACGAGTACGTGGCGCGCTCGCCCTACTATCCGATCAACTCCCAGATCGCCGGATGGGCCGCGAAATAACGCCATGCGCATCGCCTTTGTCATCTTTCATGGCGAGGAGCGTTACGGGTTCTTTGACGATACGTTTGTCTCGTTGCTCTGTGCGGACGCGCGTCGCAGCGGACACATTGCAGAAGTGGTGCACGTCTTCTTCGACGGGGGTGACGCGGGCAGGGACGCCAGCGTGCGCGAATTGTTCCGAAACTGGCTTGCGGAGCTGGGTACGGAGCTGCTGGTGTGCGAACGCGCCGTCGACGCCGCTTCCCTAGCAGAGTTCGCGGCCACGCCGGGCAAAACCCTGCTTCAGGTGACCCGTGGCGACTCTCTGGACCCAGCACCCGGGGCGCAGTTCATTCTCGGCGCGTTGCCTGGGCTGACCAGCCGCGGTCGTGTCGCGCGCACCCCGTCGAGTTCAGACCTGCGCCACGGTTTCCGCGCATTCCTGCGCTCGAGCGCTGGCTCCGGCTCCTTCGCGGACGTGCCCGGCTTGTGTCGGATCCGCGGCGATTCTCTGGTCCCCTGCGCGCAGGTTGTGGCTACGGACGAAAGCTGGCCGTTCGATCCCGTCGTCGACCACCAGGTGCTCGCGCTGCGCGCGCTCCAGCCAGCGACGCACAAGACCGTCTTTGGCAATGTGGGGTGCCCGTATTCACGCGACCCGTACCTGCTGCCGCACTACACGGGTGCCGAGGCGCCCGAGCACGTCGGTCTCAGCCGACTGGGCTGCGCTTTCTGCCCCATGGGCGGCGACTACCAAGTGCGGGGCGACGCCGACGTGGTCCGCGGCATCGTCCAGCAGGCGCGGTACTTCGCGGACGCATTGCCACAGCTTCAGTCCTTGCTCATCTCGGACCAGGCCCCGCTTCGGTATCTGTCAGAGCTGATGCGCTCCGCGGCTGCCGCGGGCATGCGTCCGCTGCGTTGGCTGTTCCCGTGCAGGGCAGAAGCCTTGCTCCGAGAGACTGAGGCAATGACGGAAGCGCTAACCGTGGCGCGGGCTGCGGGACAAGTGCTCGAGTGTTATCTCGTCGGATTCGAGTCGTTTAGTCAGCGCGAGCTCGACCGCTACAACAAACGAGTGCAAGTGACAGAGCTTGTGCAGAGCGTAGAACGCATGCGCAGCCTCAAAGCCGGGTTTCCCGAGAGCTTTGACTACGCCCGGGCTCGAGGACACAGCTTGGTACTCTTCAACCCGTGGACGTCGCCCGAGGACGTACTCGAGAGTGCGCACGTGATGCGCGCCCACGGGCTGGCTGAGCTTTTCGACGAGCCCTTTCGCAATCGGTTGCGCCTTTATGCGGACCTGCCCATCACCTACGCTGCAAAACGCGACGGTGCGCTCAGCGTGGGGGCGGAGCTGGGTTCCGGGGCCGGGCGCCGCAAGGGATACAGCCTCGAGACTCCCTGGCGGTTCTTGGATGTGCGGACCCCGCGCCTGACCGAAAACGCGGAGCTGCTTCAGGAACAGCTTGGTAGCGGATCTGCCCTATCCCAGTTGTTCGCAGCCGCGCAGTACGCGAAGCGCCCCAGCGCTGCTGGGCGCGCCGAGTTGTCCAGGGATCTCGCGGCATTGAAAGCTGCGGTTGACGCGCTGCTGCACGATGACCAGCGTCCGCCGGGGCTGGGCCGTGCCAGCACGTTGCCCGCTGCGCCAGTTCTATTTGCGGGCGGCTGCAACAACGGTTGCGAAGCCTGTCCGAATCGCGACCACTACCTTTCCGACGCGGAAGACGCCGTTTTCGGTCGCGTGCGCTCCGCACGCTGTTCTGGTGAAGCGCTGCTCTTCGCTGGGCGGGAGCCGACGCTGCATCCATCGTTACTGGACCTGCTCGAGGCTGCGCGGGGGCCAGATGGGCGCGCGGTAGGCATGGTCAGCAATGCGCGGCGCTTCTGCTACGAAGCGTTCACCGCGGCGTGTGTCCGTGCGGGGCTTTCCGGCGTCAGTGTTAAACTCTTCGCTCCCAGCGAGTCTGACTCCGACGCGATCAGTCGCTGCCCTGGTGCGCAGCAGCAAGCCTTGGATGGACTCAAGACGCTCGCTCGGCATGGGGTCGCCCTCGAGATCCGCGCGCCCATGAACCAACGCAACATCGGCGAGTTTGAGCGCTACGCAGACCTGGGCGCTCGGGTTGGCGCTTCGCTCAGAGTTGAGTTTGCACTCGACGCGCTTGGGCTGGAAAACCTCGGGCGCGCGCGAGAAGCGTTGGGTGGGCTTGTCCAAGCGTGTGTGGCACGCGGGATCGCGTTGGAAGCCTCGCCGCTGTCCCTCGGGACGCGCGACTTCCGCTTCCTGCCCCGGTCGATCTAGATTCGAGAAATCGCGAGGTTTCCTGGTCAACCCCTGACGACTCGGCCACCAGAAAGGCGCTGGGTGCGCTAGAGTTGCCGCGTCGCATGCGTCGGTTCCTCACCTCTGCCGCTATCGTGCTTGCACTCGCTGGCTGCACCACGATTCTGGGCATCGACGGAGAGTTCGACGACCAGGCGTCTGGCGGCGCCTCCGGTTCGGGCGGCGCGGATGCTGGCACCGGCGCTGCCGGAACCGGTGGCGTCGCCGGAGCGGAGAATTGCCTGAACGGCGTTGATGACGACAACAATGCCCAAGTCGACTGCGCGGATCCTGAGTGCCAGGACAGGTTTGTCTGCGAGCCCGCTGCGCCTGCCGGTTTCATGGGGCCTGCCGTGCTCTGGACCGGAACCGGGAACCAGACAGCCCCGCCATGCAGCGACCCAATGCTGGACCAACTCCCGCTGTTCGAGGGGCTGACGGCCGCAGGAGCGGACTGTGGATCCGTCGGGTGCCAGTGCACTGAAGCGAGTTCACCCACGTGTCTGGGGCTGGTCAAATATCAGAGTGGCACCTGCACGACCGCGGGGAGCTACACGCCGCTAAGTGCCGGCTGCACGAATGTCACCGTCACCGTGCCCTCCTTCGCAAATCACGTGACGGGTATTTCCGGCAGTTTGACCTGCACCCCTTCCGCAACGGGCACGCCGACGCTGCCACCGCAGAGCGTCGCGGCGCGCCACGCGTTGTGCACCGCGGGAAGTCCAGGAGCCGGATGCAGTGGGGACCTGTGTGTCCCCAAGACGGACGCCAACTACGCGAAGCGGTGTGTGTTCCAAAAGGGGAGCGTGGCGTGCCCTGGCGCGTACCCGAATGTGCTCAACCTATTTTCGAGCGTCAACGACACCCGAGGCTGCAGCGCGTGCACTTGCGACGACAGCGCACCCTGCACGGTCAGCGTCGAGGAGTATCCGACCAGCGGCTGTGCCGGCAGCGGCAATGCGGTGCCCAAAGGTGGCAGCTGTCTGCAGATCTCGGGTCCACCCGCGCAGCGCTCCGTGCAGGTGACCGCGACTGCGCCCAGTTGCATTCCTGGGGGCGGCGCCCCGATGGGTACGATTAGCGCGGCGGGGCCAGTCACCGTTTGCTGCCAGTAGGGTTGGCGTTCAAGAACTAGCGGTCGCTGCGGCCGCTGCCCATTTCCGGAAGCGAAGCCCATGCCCAGCCTTCCTCGGGAATACTCGGCGGCGTTGCGTGTTGTGACATCACGATGCGCCTGCGCCTACTTCTCTTGATGTTCTCCGTGGTGCCGATGGTCGGTTGCGACCACGCCACTAAATACTGGGCCGAGTCGCAGCTGCAGGGAGCGGATCCGATCCAGGTTCTGCCCAATGTGCTGTCGCTCACCTATGTGCGCAACTTTGACGTGGCATTCCACGCCCTCCGTCATGTGCCAGAAGCTTGGAAGTTCTGGCTCATTGTTGGTGCCGGATTGCTTGCCATCACCTTCGTGACGTTCGTGCTCTTGTCGCGCAGGCTGCCGCTGCTCGAAGCGTCGGCATACGCGCTCGTGCTTTCCGGTGCCATCGGTAACGTTTCGGACCGACTGCTGCGTGGCTACGTCGTCGACTTCATACACCTAGAGTACTGGCCGGTGTTTAACGTCGCGGACGCTTGGGTGGTCATGGGCGTTGTGCTGCTGCTTGTCTCTGCGTTGATCCATCGCGGGCCACCGCAGCCGGCGGTATCGCGCGCTTCGGGCTAGTGCGGCCGCGAAGACAGGCCGGGCCGGCGAGCCTACCGCTTCCCTCAGCCCCGATGATCCGCCACGAAGCGGTAGGTCGAAGCGTCGAACGCTGCGCCGGCAAGTTCTGGCGCATCTGCGTGGGCCGCGGCATCCGCGTCCGGGACCTGCCAGCACACGGCGTGTTCGATGTGCTGATTGAAAACGCGCAGCGAGAGCAGCGCGCCGCCGGTTGAGCTCATGACGTGCACCCGTCTGGCGAGCTCCTGCCAGCGGGTCGCGTAGCCCGGATAGGCCGTATCCAGCGCGGCCAGCAAATCCGCGCCCAACCTTGCAGAGGCAGCGCAGCGCAGTGAACAGGGCGCGTGCGAAATCAGCGAGAGCGGGCCCACCAGCCACAAAGTCTCTGGCGGCGCAGCTGCGGCCTCGCCGTCAAGCAGCGCCTCCAAGAGCGCAACATCGTCTTGCACGCTCAAGGAACAGAATCGCTCGATGCAACAGGCGGGGTAGCCCAGCAGGTGGCCGAGTGCGACGACGGCCCTTGGGTCGCGGCGTCTGGCTTCAAGTTCCAGCGCTTCGCCTCGGTGCAGCGCGTCGCTGTCGCGTGCCGCCAAAATCACGGTCTGGCCATCCGGAGCTGGAGCCGGAATGCGCCGAAGGGACAGCGCCCTAGCTGCGAGCCAGCTTTCCGCCACATCGGCGTCGCGCCCGTCCAGACACTCGCGCTTGATCAAGCTGCGCCGGCCGGAAAGTAGTCCGAACAGCTCGGGATCCGCAGGGGAAACGCCGTCCGTTGGAGGTACGCCTGAACGCAATCGAGCCGGCCATTTGGGAAATGCCACGCGACTTCTTTTAGCAGCGATAGGGGCGCGCTACGACTCAAGGCGTGGCGTACGACGGCGAGGCGTTCATCCAAGACTTCCTGAACGGCCAGATCGGCGGGCATGTCTTCCTCGGTTTCCAGATCCTGCGGGTCGAACCTGACCGCGTGCGTCAAGCACTAGACGTGCAACTGGGCGCGCCAGATGGTCGCAGCTTGCTGCTATTTCTAGAGCGCCGCGTGCCTGGACGCGCGGCGTTGTGCACCACGCCGTCCTTTTCGGTTTCGTACTATCCGTCACGCTCGCTGCCCGACACCGAGGCCGCTCGGTTGGGACGCAGCTTTGCTGAGTTCCTGACGGAGCGAGAGCAGGCACTCGGGCCAACTGCGGCGGCACGAACCTTGCGCCTCGCGGTGCTTCAGGGAATTCCGGATCGTTGGTTGGAGCTGCGAATCAATCGCGAGTGCAACGAACGCTGCGTGTTCTGCAACACTCCGGAGGATTCGGAGACCATACTGCCAGGGCCGGCGGCGGTGGAGGAAACCCTGCGCGTCGAATACGCCGCAGGACACCGGGCCGTGCTGTTCACCGGGCGTGAACCGACCCTCGACCCCCGGCTTCTCGACTATATTCGTCTAGCGCGGAGGCTGGGCTACGAACGCCTGCGCCTGCAGACCAACGGCACGCGACTCGCGCGGGCGGGATTCGTCAAAGACTTGATAGCCGCGGGCGTCGACGAGTTCGAGATCTCCTTCCACACTAGAGATGCCGCAACTTTTGAAAGGCTAGTCGGAAAGCGTGCGCTGCTGCCCAAAACCGAAGATGGGATCGAAAACGTCCTGTCCGCCGGTGCCAGGCTGCATCTGGTTACGGTCGCCACTCGAGACAATCTGCATGAAGTTCCCGATCTGCTGGCGGCCCTCGGTGCGCGCTACGGCGGCCGCGTGCATCACGTGACGCTGAGCCCGATGGCGCCGGTTGGGGACGGCCGCAGGCGTTTGGAGCTTTTGCCGCGCCTTGGAGCGCTTCAGGCCGCGCTTCCAGGCATTGCGGACGCCGCCCAGGTGACGGGGATCGAACTGAACATCCCATCTCGCTGCGGGTTGCCCCTGTGCGTGACCCCGGCTGCCCTTCGCCCGCTCAATCTCGAGGCCAAGAATACACCTGGATTGACCCTCGAGAGCGACAAACACAAAGCCGAGCAGTGCCGACAATGCCGCTACGATCGAGTGTGCACCGGGGTTTGGTCGGCGTACCTGGAGCACTATGGCACCGAAGAACTCGTGCCCGTGCCCTTCGAGCAAGAGGCACCTTGAGTGCGCGGATGTATGCCAAGCACTCACGCTGTGCGACCTGAATGACGCTGCGCATACCGCCGGGCCGCGCGTTCGAGTAATATTTGAGGTGTGAGAGATTCTGGCCCGCCCTCCATTCGAAGCCGAAGCTTCACTGAGATCAACGTGCTTGCCGAGCGCATGCACATGGAGCTCAGCCCGACGGAAGGCATCACCATTCAAGAGCTAGCGAGCCGCCTCGACTTGCGGGTCTACGATTTGAGCCGGCCGCTGCAGCGTCTGGTCGATGCCAAGCGGGTAACGAAGCGTGTGGAAAACCACATGACCGTGTACTTCCGGGTGGAAGAAGCGCAGGTCAACTTCAAGCGCTGAGCCCGCGTCGCTGGGCAGATCTCAACTCGTCAGCAGCCCCGCAAGACGCTGACGGATCAGCTCCTCGGCGCCGCTCATGATGCGGTCAATCAGTTCCTGGCACGTAGGAATGTCGTTGATGAGTCCAGCGACCATGCCGCAGGACCACGCGCCCGCGTCCATGTCGCCTTCGAGCATGATGGTCGGGTACACACCAGCAACTTCTTGAATGATGTCCTGGATCTGCAAATCCTTGCCCAGGGTGCGTTCCTTTTCCAGGATGCGCTCAACCGCGGCGTTGTTCATCACGCGCTCGGTATTGCGCAACGGCCGCATGACCAGGCGCGTATCGAGCTCAGAAGCTGCGACAATGGCTCGCTTCACGTTTTCGTGTACCGGAGCCTCCTGGGTCGCGATGAAACGCGTGCCCATATTCATTCCCTCCGCGCCCATAGCCAGAGACGCGACCAAGGACCGCGCGTCGGCCATGCCGCCGGACGCAACAAAGGGGATCTCGAGCTCGTCGGCTGCACGGGGCAGCAAGATCATGTTCGGAATGTCGTCTTCGCCGGGGTGCCCACCGCATTCGAAGCCGTCCACCGAGACCGCGTCGCAACCGATCTTTTGCGCCTTGAGGGAGTGCCGTACGGACGTGCACTTGTGGATGATCTTGACGCCGGCATCCTTGAGCTTTGGCAAGTATTCTTCAGGATTTCGTCCTGCGGTTTCCACGATCTTGATGCCGCCATCGATGATGGCGTCGATGTAGCCCGGGTAGTCAGGCGCGGCGAAGGCGGGCAGAAACGTCAGGTTCACTCCAAAGGGTTTGTCGGTCATCTCGCGGCAGCGGGCAATTTCCGCTGCCAGCTTCTTGGGGCTGTCCTGAGTCAACCCAGTGATGATGCCGAGGCCCCCCGCATTCGACACTGCCGCCGCCAGTTCCGCAAAACCAACATAGTGCATGCCGCCTTGAATGATGGGGTGCTGGATGCCGAATAACTCAGTGATTCTCGTCTTCACGATTTCCCTTTCAGCAATGGACCGTAGGCCCCGGTTGGCAGCGTCGTTTGTTCCGCCCGAGCCTTGCGGATACCATAGCGGGCGGGAGGTATTCCATGCGTCGTTTCCTAGTGTGCAATTTGCTGGCAAGTGCCGCTGCGCTGGCGTCGGCCACGGCGGGCGCCGCGACTTACAAAGTGGGGCCAACCCAAACGTACCAACAGCTTTCTGCCGTGGCATCCCTGCTCAAGCCCGGTGACATCGTGGAAGTCGACGGGGACGCGACCTACTCCGGCGGAGTTGTTTTCGACAAGGCGGGGACGGCGGCGTCGAAGATCACGATTCGGGGCGTGCCGAAAAACGGCAAGCGCCCGGTTATCAGCGGCGGCACGAATACCATCGAGGCTCGGGCCAACTATTACGTTTTCGAGAACCTTGAAATCACCGGTGGGTCGTCGCGCTGCTTCTTTCACCATGCTCACGACATCACCCTACGTGGTTCTGTGGTGCACGACTGCCCGAAGCAAGGTGTGCTCGGCGCGGACCAGGATTCGGGCTCACTGCTCATGGAATACGTCGAGGTCTACAAATGCGGCGGCGGCACTCAAGACCATCAGATCTACATGGCCACGGATGAAGCCACCTACCCGAAGAGCGTCTTCCGCATGCAGTACTGCTACGTGCATGATGCCAACGGCGGCAACAACGTGAAGTCACGGGCTGAACGCAACGAGATCTACTACAACTGGATCGAAGGCGCGCTTTACCACGAACTGGAACTCATCGGTCCGGACGGAGGCAACCCGGCGTTGGCACGCGAGGACTCGGACGTCGTCGGCAACGTCCTGGTCAAAGACAAGGCGAGCTACGTGGTGCGGTTCGGTGGTGACGGCACGGGAGAGACCGATGGTCGCTACCGCTTTGTCAACAACACGGTCATCACGCAGCCGGGAGGCAGCGCCGTGTTCCGCCTGTTCCACGGCCTGGAGAGCGTGGAGATGCACAACAATGTGTTCTGGGCTACCGGCAGCGGAACGGTGAACGTCGTTCGCACCGTCGAAGCCCAGTGGACCCAAGGCAGCGCATTGATCGCGGGGAGCAATAACTGGGTCAAGACCGGCGGCACGAACATCCCTAGCCCATGGAC
>CBDUPW010000065.1:0-28466 GCA_965369205.1 uncultured Polyangiaceae bacterium
GGCGGAGAGGCGGATCCAGCGGGCCTCTTCAAAGGCCCGCCCGCCTCGGAGCCCCAACCTTCGGAGCGACGGCGGTCGCCGGCGCTTTCGTAACCTGGGCCCACCGCTCCCATTCCCAAACCTGGACGCGCCGCTGCCATTCGCAATCCCGGACGCATCGCCGCCGTGCACAACCCCTGACGCCAGCGCCGGTCTCCGCCTTCGAAGGAGGTTGTGCGCACTTGCAGCCCGCTGGCATTGCAGCACGCTTGGCAGCACGCTGGCCTTGCAGCGCATTCCGGCAAGCGCTTCTTACATCACGCGCTTTGCCAGCAGCCCGGGCCCCTGCCCGCCTCAGACGAAAGGCCCCTGGGCGGGTGGGCATATTGGTCGGCCCACTGAAGATTCAGTTGCGCGAATTGTTGACGACGCCCACCCGCGGGGTGGGCGACTGTGTCGTAGTTGTAGGCCAACCAGTTGCGCGGTTTGTCTACGCGTATTCACGGGCACAAGGGGCGCGCGCGGGGTAGGCGGAGCGGTCCGTGCAGATTGCACGTAGCCGGACCTGCGTCTCGAGTTCCCCGGGGACGGGAGGGCGGACTGCGGTCTACAGACTACAACCTGCTGTTGTCCGCACACTACGAGGCGTCTGGGCAGCACGACCATTCAGCCGGAAACCCGGCATGGCCCGTCGCTTGCTATGACTCGCCGCACCATGCGGCATACCTGCGTCGTCAAACACCTACATAGTTGCTTTTTTGTTCTTGCTTGCCTGTCGGTTGCGCAAGTCACGCCCGCGGCGCCGACCCTGCGCCAACAAGTCAATCAACGCGGCGACTTCCTGCTCGTGGGCAATACCTTAGGGCAGGATTGTGATGGCGGTACCCCTGCCCCGGTCGTGGGCACCGTCAGTTGCGCCGGCAGCTCTAGCAACGGGGACTCGGCGCCGGATCTGTTTTGGCGGTCTCAGTCGCCAGCAGCTGGGCAAGCGCAGGCCAACACCAGCATCGGCATCACCGAAGCGCGCAGCACCTCCGTACTGACCCTACCTCCCGGCGCGACGGTGACCTACGCGCGTCTGTACTGGGCGGCGGAAAGCCCCACCGGGGCCGCGGACACCGCCGTGACCTTTGATCGGCCCGGCGGCTTCTCCCAGGCCATCACCGCCGATCAGTCCTTCACCATCGGTAGCGAGAACGCGTACCAATCTACTGCGGACGTGACGGCATTGGTCGCTGCGCAGGGCAACGGCGCTTATCGCATCAGTGGCGTCAACTCCAAGGGCTTCGTCAATACCAACGACAACGTGAACTTCGCTGCCTGGTGGATGGTGGTCTTCTACGAAGACTTCACTCAGGCGCCGCGCAACCTGGCGCTCTTTGACGGGCTCGACCTGGTAAACAGCGGCACCACGCAGAACGCGACCCTGTCAGGGTTCTTGGTTCCGAACGCCGGCTTCACCGCCAAGCTGGGCGTGATCACGTACGAAGGCGACAATCAAGCGTCGGGGGATTCCTTGCTGTTCGGCCCAAGCGCCCCCCTCAACAACGGCGACCGCTTGAGCGACGCCACCAACCCGCTCACGAACTTCTTCAACAGCACGCGCTCCAATCTAGGCACGCCCCTCTCGGTGGTCGGCGACTTACCGCAGCTCACGGGCGGCGCCCAGAGCATGGGCAGCTTCGACATGGACATCGTGGACATCACCAGCCGCGTCAGCGCTGGTCAAACTTCCGCAGCGATCCAGGCCAACAGCAGCGGCGACGTCTACTTCCTAGGCGCGTTTGTCACGTCCATCTCCACGTTTCGCCCCGACTTCACGGGTTCGGAGAAGACTGTCGTCGACGTGAACGGCGGCAGCACCGTGCCCGGCGATGTGCTCGAGTACACCATCAACGTTGTCAACAACGGCAACGATACTTCCGTGAACACGATCCTCGCGGACGCGCTGCCCGTCGGCGTGACCTACGTTCCGAATAGTATCGCCATCACGACGGGCCCGAACACCGGCGCGAAGACGGACCCAGCGGACGCGGACCAAGCCGAATACAACGCCGGGACCCGAGTGATCACCGTGCGTCTTGGTACCGGTGCCAATGGCACACAGGGTGGCACCATGCCCATCGGCGGTATGACCACCGTGCGCTTCCGGGTCACGGTGAACACTGGCGCTAGCGGAGTCATCAACAACCAAGCCAGCATTACGGGCTCCGGGCTGCTCGGCGCGCCTTCCAACAACTGGCCCACGGATGGCAACGGCTCCGGTAGCGGAAGCCCGCCCACGCCCATCAACGTGGAGTGCACCAACAACACGCACTGTCCCGCGTCTGCGCCGATTTGCTTCACCACGCCGAACCCCAACAAGTGCGTGCAGTGCACCAGCAACGCCAACTGCAGCGGAACGACGCCCGTCTGCAACACAACGACCAACGTTTGCGCGCCCTGCGCGAATGACACCCAGTGCGGCGGCGCAACCCCCGCATGCCTGCCCAGCGGCGCATGCGGGCAGTGCAGCGCGACCAATGCCAGCCAATGCAGCGGCGCGACGCCCGTGTGCAAGGCCAGCAGCGGAACCTGCGTGGCCTGTACCACGAACGCTCAGTGCAGCGGCCTCACGCCAACCTGCAATACCACCACGAACGTTTGTTCCTGCGTGGCCACGGGCCCGGAAGTCTGCGGCAACGCCATCGACGAGGACTGCGACGGCAGCCTGACCAATGGCTGCGTCGACACGGACGGCGACGGCCTGGACGACGACACCGAGATCAAGCTCGGTACGGATCCGAACGACGCGGATAGCGACGACGACGGTCTGCTCGACGGCATGGAAGTCCAGCCTGGCGTCGACACCGACGGCGACGGCCTGATCAACGCTCTCGACCCCGACAGCGACGACGACGGCGTCTTCGATGGCACCGAGATGGGCAAGGACTGCAGCAACGCCGCCACCGACCCTGCTGCCGGTGCGTGCGTCGCCGACGGAGACGCGGGCGCAACGGTGACCAACCCCTTGAACCCCGACACGGACGGCGGTGGCGCTAGCGACGGCTCCGAAGACGCGAACCTGAACGGCGTGGTCGACAGCGGGGAAACGGATCCAACCAGTGGCAAACAAGCCGATGACGCTACGGTCACGGACACCGACAAGGACGGCCTCTCCGACGCCCTCGAAGCGTTCCTGGGTTCCAATCCCAATGACGCCGACAGCGACGACGACGGCCTGCTCGATGGCGACGAACACAACCCCAGCCACGACACGGATGGCGAAGGGCTGATCAACGTACTCGACGTGGACAGCGACAACGACGCGCTCTTCGACGGCACCGAAGCCGGCAAGGACTGCAGCAACGCAGCGACCAACACGGAGCTGGGGCACTGCATCGCCGATGGAGACAAGGGCGCTACGAAGACGTCCCCGTTGCTGGCGGATACGGACGCCGGCGGCGTGCGCGACGGCTCCGAGGACGCCAATCGTGACGGCGTCAAGGACGCGACGGAAACCAACCCGGTCAAAGGGCAGGGCGCGGACGACGGCACGGTGGTGGACACGGACGGCGACGGCCTGTCCGATGCGCTCGAGATCAGCATTGGCACTGATCCCAACGACGCCGACTCCGATGACGATGGCGTTCCGGACGGCGAAGAGCCCAACCCGAGCGACGACCACGACGGCGACGGCCTGATCAACGCCTTGGATCCGGATAGCGACGACGACGGTCTCTTCGACGGCACCGAGATGGGCAAAGGCTGCAGCGACCCGGCGACGGATCTCAAAGCCAAAGCCTGCATCGCGGACGGCGACCAGGGCCAGACCAAGACCAACCCCTTGGACGCCGACACGGATGGCGGCGGCGCTTCCGACGGCTCCGAAGACGCGAACCGCAACGGTGTGGTCGACGCCGGCGAGACCAACCCGGTCAAAGGGCAGGGCGCGGACGACAGCGGAGTGACCGACACCGACGGCGACGGGCTCTCCGACGCTCTCGAGAACAGCTTGGGCTCGAGCCCCACGGACGCCGACACGGACGACGACGGTCTTCTGGACGGCGAGGAGCACAACCCGGGGCACGACACCGATGGCGACGGGCTGATCAACTTGCTCGACGTCGATAGCGACAACGACGCCATCTACGACGGCACCGAAGCGGGGCAGAACTGCGACAATGCCGCGACGGACACCACGAAGAACCATTGCATTGCCGATGGTGACAGTGGCGCGACCACTACCTTCGTGCTGAATCCGGATACAGATCGAGGCGGCGTGCGGGACGGGTCTGAAGACGCCAACCGCAACGGCGTGGTGGATGCCGGTGAAACCGATCCGACGCGAGGCAATGGCGCCGACGACGCCAGCGTGGTCGACACGGATGGGGACGGGCTCTCGGATGCGCTGGAAGACTCCATCGGCACGAACAAGAACGACGCGGACAGCGACGACGACGGGCTGCTTGACGGTGACGAGCCGAACCCGAGCGACGACCACGACGGCGACGGCAAGATCAACCCCATGGACGAAGATGCCGACGACGACGGACTCTTCGACGGCACCGAAGCCGGACGCGACTGCTCCAATGCCGCCACGGATATCAGCAAGAACCTGTGCAAGGCCGACGCGGATGCTGGCGCCACCACCACGGGCGTGTTGAATCCGGACACGGACGGCGGCGGTGTCAAGGACGGCGTTGAAGATGCCAACAAGGATGGCGCGGTGGATCCTGGCGAGACGGATCCGAACGATCCCATCGACGACGGCTGCACAAGCGACGACCAGTGCGGCGGCGCGGACGACGGCCAGGTCTGCGACACCGACACCAACAAGTGTGTCAGCGGTTGCCGCGGTGTGGGCCCCGGCGCGGGTTGCCCGAGCGGTCAGGTCTGTAGCAGCACGGACACCAGCATCGGCACGTGTGAACCCACGGGCAGCGGCGGCGCGGGTGGCGGTGCGGGCAGCGGCGGCACGACGAGCAGCGGCGGCAGCGCAGCAGCACCGGAAGGTCTCGCTCTGGAAGGCGGCGGCTGCAGCTGCAGCACGCCGCGAAACTCCAACACACCGATCGCCTGGGCGCTGGCCGCGATGGCTGCGGCCGCACTCGGCTTTGGACGCCGACGCAGCCGAGGGCGCAGCCGATAGCAACGCGGCGCGGCGCTTTGTGGGCGCCGCGCCAACCCGACTCTAGGACCGACCCCAAGTTCCCGCTGATGTAGGTGCACTCATGAAACGCGTACTTTCTTCCCTCCTCGGACTCTCCGCCCTCTGCGCCGCTCCCATGGCGGCGGCACAACAGGCAGAAGGATTTGCTCTCAATCGTTTCCAACCCTCGGAACGCGGCAGCGAGTGGTTCTCGGAAGACACCCTCGACTTGCGCGGGCACATGCGCTTCGCCCTGGGCGCAGTCGGCGACTACGCTTACAAACCCCTCGTGCTGTACGACGCCGACGGCGACGAAGCTTCGGCCATCGTGCAGCATCAGATGTTCGTGCACTTGGGCGGAAGCCTGGTGCTGTGGGACCGCTTGCGGCTTGCGGTCAGCATGCCGGTCACGGTTTGGAACTCCGGTGATACGGGCGTGCTCGACGGCAACTTCATCGACGGCAAAGAGGGCGGCGGCGTCGGTGATCTGCGCCTCGCTGCCGACGTGCGCTTGGTCGGCGAATACGGCGGTCCCTTCACGCTGGCCCTCGGCACCCAGGTGCACGTGCCCACCGGCGATCGGGCTGCGTACACCAGCGACGGCAAAGCGCGCATCACGCCGCGGCTCGCCGCTGCGGGCGACGTTGGCCCCTTCGCCTATGCTGCGCGTGCGTCCTTCAACTACCGCGCCCAGAACGAAAACTTCGGCCGCGACGCCTTCGGCAGTGAGCTCTTGTTCGGCGCCGCGGCTGGCTTGCGCTTCGCCGACAAGAAGCTGTTGATCGGACCAGAGCTGTACGGCTCGACGGTGCTCAGCGACGGCGGTGACGGCGCATTCAAGCGCCGCACGACGCCCGTCGAGGTGCTCTTCGGCGGTCACTACACCGCGGGCGACGTGCGCTTCGGGCTCGGCGCAGGGCCTGGCATCACCCGGGGCACTGGCTCACCCAAGGTGCGCGTGCTCGCCAGTCTTGAGTACTGGCCCGAGGTGAAGACCGAAGTCGTGGTCGGACCTAAGGACACCGACGGTGACGGCATCTACGATCCAGACGACGCCTGCGTGGAAGTGCCCGGCATTGCCACGGAGGATCCCAAGACTCACGGCTGCCCGGCGCCCACGGAGAAGGATCGCGACGGTGACGGCATTCTCGACGAAGTCGATGCGTGCCCGGATGTGAAGGGCGTCGCCAACGAAGACCCGGCCAAACATGGCTGCCCACCGCCCGGGGACCGCGATGGCGATGGCATCGTCGACGAACAAGACGCTTGTCCCGATGAAAAGGGCGTGGCCACGGACGATCCGAAGACGAACGGCTGCCCGCCCCCGAAGGACACCGATGGCGATGGCATCATCGATCCTGAAGACGCCTGCCCCGACCAGGCCGGACCGCCCAGCGAGGATCCAAAGAAGCACGGCTGCCCCAAGGCCAAGATCGTGGGCACGAAGATCGAAATCCTCGAGCGCGTCGAGTTCGACACGAACAAGGCGACGATCCGAAAAGAGAGCGATCCGGTGCTCAACGCGGTGCTCGACATCTTGAAGCGCTACCCCAGTATCAAGAAGATCAGTGTCGAGGGCCACACGGACAACCGCGGCGGAGCTGGCTACAACACAGCGCTTTCACGTCGCCGCGCGGCTTCCGTAGTGAAGTGGCTCACGGACAACGGCATCGAAAAGGAGCGCCTGACCTCCAAGGGCTTCGGACCCACCAAGCCCATCGACAGCAACGACACCGCGGAAGGCCGGCAGAACAATCGCCGCGTGGAGTTCCACATCATCGAGGGCGAAGCCCGCGCGGAGACGAAGTAGCGATAGCCGCACGCGGCGGTGGGTCCAGCCTGGGCTCACTGCCGGCGCGCCACCGCGCCATCCCGCACGTCTTCTCGGTCGAGCGCCGCCACTCCACTACCACGTCAGCGGCGGCGACGGCGGCGCCCGAACAGCGCGCCGAGCACCACTGCCGAAATCGCCGCGTCCGGTAGTGCGTCTGCACCGTCCGCGCTGCCGACGCTGCAACTGCCGCAGCCACTCTTGCCCGGCGGTGCGGCCGGATCCTGAGCACTCGTCGGGTTGGTAGTGGGTGGAACATCCGGGGCGACGGGTGTCGGAGCAGCTGTCGGAGTGGGCGTTGCTTCGGGCTCTGCCGTGGGCGTCAGCGCAGTGGAGATCTCACACACACCCGCCGCGATCTTCGTTGCGCGGAGCTTCTCCAGGATCTCCCCGCGCTTGTCGTCCGAGGAAAGCGAGAACCGCGGCGTGGGCGCCCCGGTGCATAGGATCACGTCGGCACGTTTCACCAGAGCTTCTAGGGCCTTTTCCGCCCCATCTTCCTGAGGCTTGAAGGTCTTCTCCCACGCCTCGTAGGCGCCGCGCGGCATGGCGTAGAGTTTCGGCGAGGGGCTGCGCCGCCCCAGCTGCACGGGACGATCCGTGCCGATGCGGATGTGCTCCCGCGTCGGCGCGCCGTTCGACAAGCTCCACGGATAGGCGAAGACGACGAAGTCCGGAAACGCGCCTACGTTTTCGAGCACGAAGCTGTAGCCGACGAACTTGGTACCGTCCGGCGGGGGCAAGTCCGCGTGGCTGGTGCGGTGTAGACTGAGCGTCGCGAGCAGCGCCGCGCAGCCGGTGAGTGCGTTGAGCTTCTTCACTCCAGCAGAGTACGCCCGAGGCCGTGTTTCGGTCCAACCATTGGATTTCGAGTGCGAGCCTCCGCGCGGGCACAATGTTATCAATGATAACATTGACCTGCGGGCGCCGGCAGGAACTTTCCCGAGGCCTCGGCGCAGGCGTAGCTTGCGCCGGTGTTGCAGCTTCGCACACCACGTGTCGTTTCCAGCTTGGGCGCCGCATGCCTTGCAACGCTGCTGGGCGGGTGCATGACGGTTTTCCCCGTGTCTGCCACTGGTAAGGGCTGCGCCGGCGAGTCCGCGGACTACTTCCCGGCCCGCGCCGTGGTGAAAAAGCGCGCAGCCACGGAGCTTTCCTGCCCGACGGGCGTGCAGGTCGAACAGCGCACGGACACCGAGTTCACCGCCGTCGGCTGCGGCCAGAGCCAGCACTACTTGTGTGAGGCAGACGCTGTCTCGGGCTGTAGCTTGGACGATGCGGCCGAGCGCGAAGGATGCCGCTCGCTCGGCGCTTCAACCCGTCTTCATCCCGGAGCAGGATGAGAGGATCTCAATTTCCTTCGTGCCTTCGCTGACGGAAGCGTTGGACAGACCGTTGTCCTTGTCATCCACGATCCACATCTGATCGCCGGGCTTGAAGGTGTGGCTGGAGCGCGAGTTCGAACTCACCGTGGAGTACGTGCCGCTGCCGAACTTGGGTTTCTCACCGTAGAACACGCGCACGGTCTTGCTGCAGGAGCTCTTGATCGTCACGCTCACGGTAGACGGCCCCTTGGCAGCCTCGCTGGCTTTGCTTTCGTCACCGGCGGCTTCGTTGATCTGTGAAGTCGAAGGTGCTGCCGCCGTCGCCGGTGTGGCCGCGCCGGGTGTGCCCGGCGTGGCAGCGGGCTGGGCCATCATGCTCCCGTATTGTCCCAAGGCCGAACAGCCGCTGGCGAGAGTGAGGAAACCAAGTGCCGCTGCGAGTCGAATGCTAGTCATCTTTCGTATCTCCTGATGCGCACGCCCCCCTTGGGTCGCGCTGATTGCGCGCGGCCTAGTGCAGCCACCGTGCCAGGGAAATTCGGCGGGTTTTCCAGGTATTTCGGGGCGGCGACTGGGTCGCGGCGGCCACGAATTGTCGCAATCTGGGGCTGCGGGGACCCAGGGTGCGACGCGCGGGCGGAGCCCCCTTCTTGAGCGAATCCGGAAGCGAACTTCGCCGCGCGCTGGGTGGGTTCCCAGCCGGCGCCGTAACCCCCAACGCGCTTCGCGAGCTTCCGAAGCTGCGACTCAGGCAACGAGCTTCGAGAGCTTCTCCATGATGCTGGTCCAACCGCCGTTGTGGTTGTCGCGGGACTCTTCGTTGGGGAAGCCAGCGTGGTGCAGGGTCAGCTCCGTCTCGCGGTCGCTCAGCGCGTTGAAGGTGAGCGTGACCAGGCTGTCCGGGATGGTGTAGCTCGAGATCCAGGTGAAAGACAGCTCCTTGTACTTGTCGATGCGTTTGTATTGGCCGCTGTGTGGCATTTCCTTGTCGCCCGCCTGCATCACGATCAAGAACTTGCCACCTTCCGTGGCGTCGACTTCCGCCTTGGGCACGCTCATGTTGTCCGCTGGGCACATGAACTTCTTCAGGGCGTCGGCGGTCAGCCACGCTTCGAAGACGGTCTTGACGGGTGCAGGGATCTTTCGTTTTACGGTGAGTTCGAAGGGACGGTTCATCTAATTTTTTCCTTGTTGCTGGTGACGTAGTCGATGAGCGAGTCGAGCCGACCGCTCCAGAAGTGGTGGTAGAAGTGCAGCCACTCATAGGGCTCTTGCAGCGCCTCGAAGTTCACGCGGATCCAATGCTCGCGTCCTTCGACTCGCCGCTGAATCAGTCCGGCCTTTTCGAGTACCTTCAGGTGTTTCGATACGCCGTTCAGGCTCATGGAGAAGGCTTCGGCCAAGTCCCCGACTTTGAGCTCCCCGGCCTCCCGCAGCAGCGCGATGATGCGCCGCCGGGAGGGGTCCGCCAGGGTGCGGAAGACGCGGTTCAAGCGTTCTTCCCGCGCTTTGGTGGCCTTCCCGGAGCCGCTTCGTTCAACCATGTGGTTGATTGTATGTTCAACCATCTGGTTGAGCAAGTGCCCGCGCAGCTTTTTGTTTGAATTGGATGCTAGAGGCCACGTGCGTTTCTACGGCTTTTGGAGCCCGAATCGTCGCAGGATCATCCGATGCACCCGCGTCGCGTTGGGCGGATCTTCGTGTTCGATTCGACCGATGGAGATCGTGCCCTCGTGGGTCGCGGACTTCAGATCGAAGGCGTCGGATCCTGGGTACGGGCCGTGGGGAGTTCGAGGCATTTGGCGAGCTGTACCAAAGGCAACGCTGAGGGCGGCAAAGTCGATCTTCGCCGGAGGCTCGTACTCGATCACGATCCCGATGAGCTGCCCGTCCTGAGTTTCGATCGTCACTCCTTGGGCTCCCGCGACGGGTGCGAGATGCAGATTCATGAAGACGGACTTGGGCTGATGATTGCAGAGCACGGCTGGGCCGAGCAGCGCGATGGCTTCCAAAACTCCGATGGAAGCGTCGAAGAACGCTTTCGGGTCTGCTAGCAGCGGAGCGAACACGCCTGAGGCGCGCAAACCCTTTGGATCGACGCCAGCGCTCGGGATGCTCGGGCACTTCACCGGGTGCGGGACCATGAGGGTTTGTTTCAGACCCGCAGCTTTCGCAGAACGGGTGGCCGCCACGGACTCCAGGGGTTCGAATTCGTTTCCCGGCACCCACCAAGAGCCGGCGCCCGGGGTTGCGGCGGACGCGACGACGGACGGCGGCGCGGAGGGGTTGGCAGAGGGATTGGGCTTGTTTCCGGTCATGCTGGGAGCCGTTGTGCGGGAAGCTGAATGCGTGTCGCCGGTCGGCTTGGACGCCTGACATGAGGCGAAAGCGAGTAGCGTCACGAAGAACATCCTCGGCGGCATCGACGGGATCATAGCGCAGTGGGCCAAGTCCAAATCGACGAAAGCGTTCGCGCGACCAGACGCCTGTGCTCGCTGCACTTGGGCGCATCATCCAAGATGTGCAATCCCGCCATGATCCAATCAGCGCTGTCACTTCAACGTCAGCGTCCGCCGGTGCGGCCTTGGCGCGGACATGGTGTGGCCTGCCGCCGGCAGTAGCGAAGCGTCTCACATTCGGTTAAGACTCGCGGCGCGCATGAATCGATCGGCCCTGGGAGGCACCAGTCTGCGTGCCATGCGGTTGTTTTGCAGCAGAGCGTTGTTTGTCGCGTTTTTTCTGGGGCAAACGACGCTGCTGGCCCAGGACAAGCGCAGCGTGCGCCTCGAATACGCACTCGGCGCGGGTGCGACCACCTGTCCGGAGCGCGGCGAGCTCAGCGAAGCGGTGGCTGCGGAGCTGGGCTACGTGCCGTTTAGCGACTCCGCGAAAGAGACCCTGAGCGTACGTATCGCGGAGCAAGGCGGCGCACTCGTCGCAAGCCTGGCATTGAAAGACGAAACCGGCGCGTTGATTGGTGAACGCGAGCTGAGCGCTGCTGCTGGGGATTGTGGCGAGCTGGCGCGCACGCTGGCCTTGGCCGTGGCCATTGCCATCGACCCGCTGCGAGCCGGCGAGCCCAAGCCCAAACCCGACCCCGAGCCGGAAACAGCCACGCCTCCGTCGCCGCCCCCGCCCGCCTCCGTTGAACCGAAACTAGACCGCCTGCCGCCGTCGCCGCCACCAACATTCATGGCGATCCGCGTCGCCGGGGGCGGTCTGATCGCCGCCGGAGTGGCTCCAGCGCTGGCGCCGGGGATCTGGGTGCATGGTGGCGTAGGCTTGGACAGCTTTTCCATCGGGGTCGACGGGCGCGCGACCTTCTCCGCTTCTGACAACGACGCACGCGGCACGGTCAGCGCGTCGTTGATCGCCGCGACCTTGGTGCCCTGCCTACACGTCGACTCGCTATTTCTCTGTCCCACGGCCACGATCGGCGCGCTGCAGGGCACTGGCGAAAATGTCTCGCGCCCGAACAAGGCGACGACTTTGCACGCCTCGGCGGGCGCGCGCATCGGGATCGAAGTGCCCCGGGACCGCTATTTGAGCTTCGTCGCCCACGGCGGCATTGACGCCAACCTGACCCGCACCACCCTGAAGATCGACGGCCAGGACGTCTGGACGACGCCGACGCTGAGCGGGGGTTTTGCCGGCGGTGCGCGCTTTCGGTTCTAAAAGCGCAATAGTTACCAGCGGTTAAAAGCTTTTTCGATGCTCCGTGACGGATCCTTCCGCCTCTGCCCAAATGTCAGCTGTGGTCCAAAGCGCGCAGGCGACCCGGGTCGATCCGGGATTCGAAGCCGTGTTTCGTGCGGAGCTTGGCTACGTCTGGAAAACGTTGGAGCGCCTGGGCGTGCCCGAGCGCGACGCGGAGGATGTGGCGCACGACGTGTTCGTTGCCGTGTACCGCCACTTCGGAGACTACGACGGTTCACGGCCCATCCGGCCGTGGCTCTGCGGCTTCGCGTACCGCACCGCTTCCGACTACCGACGCCTGGCGCGTAACCGCTATGAGCGCACGGCCCACGATGGCGACGTCGACAGCCCAGATAGTGATCGCACCGCGCGGCGGATCGAGGCGCGAGATCTCACGTTGCGCGCACTGGAGCAGGTCGCGCTGGAGCGGCGTGTTGTGTTGATGATGCACGACATCGACGGGCACGCGGTTCCGGACATCGCGCGGGAACTCGAGATCCCGGTCAATACCGCTTACTCGCGTTTGCGCCTCGCGCGCGACGAGTTTCGCAAAGCAGTAGCCCAACTGCAGACCCCCGGAGGCGCCGCATGACCGAGCTCGAGCCATTGCCCCCAGAGCTGCAAGCGCTGTTCGCCGCGGAACGGGAACGCCCAGGTCCAAGTGAAGAACTCACGCAGCGCCTCTTCGCGCGCGTCAGCGCGTCGATCGGGATCCCTCCAGACGGCGGCGGCGGTGAAGAAGGTGGCGACAACGGCGGTGGTGGCGGCGGGAGTGGCGACGTTGGCGGCGCGGTCGGCGGCGGTGCATCCGGCCCAGCGCCGTCGGGAGCAGCTCCGCCCGCGCCGCAGGCCGCGTTGCCGCATGCCGGCACAAGCGCTGTTTCCCCGAGTACGATGCCGCCTCCCGCCCCGCTGCCGACTGCAACGACCGCGGCGAACGCAACGGCTGCGACGGCTGCGACGGCTGGATCGGGCGCGACGGCTGTGGCGGGAGCAACTACTGCAGCGGCGAAAGGCCTGGGCGGCTTGCTTGCGAAGCCCCTCTTGATCGCCGCCGTTGCCTTCGCCGGAGGAGCCGCCGCCGGCGTGGCCGCCATGCGCGCCACCACGCCGGCGTTGCCGAGCATCCAGCGCACGCCCCCAAAGATTGTGGTCGTGCATGCACCCGCGTCTTCTCCAGCGGTCGCGCCGCAGTCGTCGATTACACCCGAAGATCTCGAACGCGAAGCGCCGCTCGCGCAACACATCGCGGGCGTGCCCGCCAGTGCCAAGCCAGAAACGACCGGTCGCGACCTCGACCTAGGGAAAGAGCGCGCGCTGCTATCGACGGCGCGGACTGCTCTCGCGAAGCGCGACGGGCCCGGTGCGCTCGCCGCGCTCGACCGGCATGCCGGACAGTTTCCCAACGGCAGGCTCGCGGAAGAACGCGCGAGCTTGCGCGTGCAGGCGCTTTTGCTAAGCGGTGATCGCACGCGCGCCACGCGCGAGGCCGAAGAGTTCAAGCAGGCGTACCCGAAGAGCCTGCTCAAAGGTGCTGTCGAAAAATCTGTCGCGCAGCCGTGACGGATCCCGGGGGCTGCCCCCAAGTGGGAAGCGAGCGCAAAAAGAAATCGGCTCGCGGAGGAATGGAAATGAAAAAGCTTTCGATGGTTCTAAGTTCGCTACTGCTCTTGAACGGCTGTCTCTTGGAACAGGACCTGGGCGAGAACGATCAAGGCGTCAACGGAACCGGCGCCGCATCGGGCGCTGCCGGCGCGGCAACGGGCGGGAGTTCTGCGAGCGGCGGCAGTGCTGGCGCGGCGACCGGGGGTTCCGCTGGCAGCGGCGCGACCGGTTCCGGAGGCACCGCAACCGGCGGCACGAGCAGCGGCGGGACCGGCGCAGGCGGCGCAGGCACCGGTGGAGCCGGTTCCGGTGGGACAGGCACCGGTGGAGCCGGTAGCGGTGGAACAGGCACCGGTGGAACCGGCGGCAACGGCACTGGCTACGACACCGTCGGCGCCGGTCTGTACTTCACTTCGGTGAAGGTCTCCGGCAACGACGTGTACTGGGCCACCACCGGCGATCTTTCGTCTGGATCCCTCAGCTATGGGTCGCTGCTGCGCAATCCCAAATCCACGACGTGGACCAGCGGCTCGCCCATCCCTACGGGCACCAGTGCCGGCTACATTCACGGCGCCGCACGCACCCTGCTCGTGGATGGATCCGACGCCTACGTTTGGTATTCGCAGATCATGCCGGGCTGGAAAGGCGGCGGTGCGACCAAGGTCTCGCTTCCCAGTGGTCCGGAGAAGGACTTCTTGGACGCGATTGGCCCCGGCACTGCCATCTACGCCACAGCGGGCGACAACCTGATCGCCGTGGACGCGACGCACCTCTACTTCTTGTGCGACGAGTTCTTCTTCGATCGAGGGATCTGTCGCTACGCGAAGAATCCCACCTCGGGCGCCAACTTCGAGCTCGTCGTGGACGAGCCACCGGAATCCATCCGCAGCATCGGCGTGACCGGGACGCACGTGTATTGGGCCACCAACTTCGGAACGCTCAATCGCATCGCCATTGGCGCGCTGCCAAACAAAGAGGAATTAGTCGGCAGCGTGGCGCAGTCACCGACTTCCCTGGTTGTGGATGGTGGCGACGTGTTTGTGCTCGGCACCGATACCAACAAGGGCACGCTGCACTTGACCAAGTTCCCCGGGGGCGCCGCTCCGGCGCAGGAGCTCTACACAACAAGCGCGCAGAAGTCTGGCTCACTGGTTGCGGACGGCACCAACCTCTACTTTGCTAACGTTGATGCGGACACCATCTCCCGCATTCCAAAAACCGGCGGGACACCCACGGTGGTGGTCGATCTTTCCAAGAGCACCAACTACCAGGTGGGCGACTTCGACGTGGACAGTGCCCACGTTTTCTTCGCTGCAATGGCGGCCAACGGAGCTCCCCTGGCGGATCTGATCCAGCGCGCTCCCAAGTGACGCACTTGACGGCTGGAGCTCCCGAGGGCCCGTAGAATGCTACGGGCCCTCGCCTTTTGACCCCGGCGCAGGCCCAACACGGCAGTTGTTGGTTTCTTTTTTGTGTGCCGGCGTTCGGCGTCATCGACCCCACGCCTTGCGGTCTTCCGGCCTAGTGCGCCCGGGCGAAGGGCGACCAGCGCAGGAACAGCGCGCCGAGAGCCGCGGGCAAGAGCTGCGTCAGGGCGAGGAAGAGCAACGTCCCGGCCACGATGTCGGCTGCGGGTAACAATCCCGCGAACAGCACGAGCGCAGCAGCTTCGCGCGTGCCGAGACCGAGCAGGGTGACCGGCAGCTTCGCTGCAATGAGCACAAGCGGCAGCCGTGCGGCCACTTCGAGCCACGCGACGGGCGCGCCCAGCGCGTGCAGTGCCAGGAAGAACACGACCAGTTCGCCGAAGACAACCACGGACGTATGCAGTGTGGCCCAGAACCACGCGCCGCGCTTCGCGACCTGCGCGCCGCCCACGAGTGCAAGCACGCGCTGGAGCCTGGGCCAGGGCGCACGCTGCGCAAGCGGCGGCCCGAAGACCTGCGCCAGGTATCCCCCAACGAGGGCGGCGGCTGCCAACAGGGCGAGCGACACGCGGAGCCCAGGCTCGACGGGGAGCAAAAAGCTCGCTCCGCAGCCAAGCAAGAGCAGCAGACACAGCTTGAGCCACAGCGTGATGACCGTCGCGCGCAGCGCAGCATCCAAGGAAACGGCCTGCCTGCGCACGAGAATGGCTGCGAGCCCAAGGTTGCCGCTGCCTGCGGGAAGGGCGTTGTGAAGGGACAAGTTGCCAAGCGTTGCGCGCAGCGCTTCGGCCCGGCTGAGTTCTGCGCCGCAGGCACGTACGCAGCCGCGCAAGGCGAGGGCGGAGCTGGCCGTGTTGAGCCAGAGCGATAGCAGTAGGGCAGTACAGAGCACGCCCAGATCTGCGCGCGCAGTCGTCGTCAGCACGCCGTGCACGGGTACCCGGAAAAAGACCAGCGCCAGCACGCTAGCCGTGCAAAGCAGCGACGCCAGGGCCCAGAGCCGTCGACGCATCGGAGCGTCTCGCGCGGGTTCCTTCGCTGGCGGCGTCTTGGGCATGCTCAGCGGTCGTTCGACCCGCTCATGTAGTCCCGCGTCGCCAAGTTCCAGACCGCGCCGGGGCTAGCCCCAAAGATCAGATTCTTTTCGATGCTGTGTGCTGCCCAACAGCTGCCGCGGCTGCAGTCGATTCTGGACAATCGGCGAAATGCCTCGACCACCCCCAGGGTGAACACGTTGGGAGCGGGCGCGCAGCGCGGATCGTCCAGACTGCCTGCACACGGATACATGCTGCCGTCCACTTCGATCCGGCAGGTGACGCGACCCGCGTGGCAGCGCAGCGGCTGGGGACGCGGAAACTCCATGAGCACGTCCAGCCCTGGGTCGGAGTTCCACACGTAGGGCCGGTAGTCGGGCTCTCTGAGGCGGTGCAGCGCTGCGCGGTACGCCGGCAGCTCCGGCGTCTCCGGGTTGGGATCGGTGGAACCAAAGCGATGCACGAAGCCGGGCTGCACCACCAGGTAGGTGCTGTTTTTCTTGGCGAGGTCTACGAAGAATTCCAGGTACTCCAGGTTTCGTCGGAACAGCGCCACGTAGAAGGCAAAGCGCTTGTCACTGGCTCGCAGCACGTCGATGCCACGCATCAACCGCGCGAAGGCCCGCGGGCCGCGGTAGGCGTCGTGGATGGCCTCGGGACCGTCGATGCTGAGCAAGAAGGTATCCGCGCCTGCTACGACGTCCGCGCGCTCTGCTAGCAAGGTGCCGTTCGTGTTCACGCTCGATTGCATGTGTCGCTCGCGGATCCGATCCAAAAGCTGCGCCAGGTCGTCCCGCAGCAAGGGCTCCCCACCCGTCAGATGCACGCGCTGGCAGCCAGCGACGGCCAGCTCGTCGATGACCCGGAGCGAGCGCTCGGTATCCGGTCCCTTCGGTCCGCTGAAGCGCGCACAGAATGGGCAGCGCGCGTTGCACACTCGGGTAACCTCCCAGCCCACACCGAGCAACTGGCGGCTGCTGCCTGTGGCGGCGAGAGTGAAGCGTGCCGCAGTTTGGAGCTTGCGTCGGAGGCTGCGCGTCACCACGTGCCCAGCGTAGCGCAGCGCGCCGGCGCGTGTCTGAGGGAAACTACGCTACTTTCGCCGCGGTTGGCTTGCTCTTCAAGGGCAGCAGACCGGACTGGGTCAACTTGTCGAAGAACGGAACGTACTTGTTTTCGATGTGCGCGTCGGCCGGCGGCGGTGCGATGCCGAGTTCCGCAACGCGCTCGGTGGACAGGGTGGGCTCGGGACCAGGGCGGCGCAGCTCTCCGCGTGCGAGGGAAAGGGCGCCAGCCAGTCCGCCGCCGTTCTTGAACACCGCGTGCCGTGCCCCCGGGTTCGCTACGGTCAGTGCCGCTTCGACGAAAGCCAGCGCGGCTCGGCCGTAGCGCTTCAGAGTCGAGACGTGCGTTTTCGGCCGCAGTGGGCGCAGCGCCAGCTGAACGCCAACGCGCATGTAGCGTGCCAGTTCCTCGAAGGACTCGATGCGACGCAGCATGGACAGTGCGTAGCGGGGCCGCGCGTAGAACTTGAAGTAGGCGCGCCGAGCCTCGTCTTCCAAAGCGGCTCGCGGCAGCTCGGTCCACGGCGTGGGCAACAGATGCTCGCTGACCGTGCCCTTGACGTACTCACGCCAATAGTCGATCCCGAGGGCGTCGACGACGTACTTTCGCTCCAGCTCCGTATGCGGCTTGATGATCGCGATCTGATACTGCGCGTAGGCGAGGGGCAGTGAGACTGAAAAGTCTACGGTCTTGCGTACCGTCTCTTTGGTGTCTCCGGGCGCGCCCAGGATGAAGAAACCTAGCGACATGATGCCGGCTGCCTGAACGCACTCTAGGGTCTTTCGCAACTCCGCGGTCGTGGACTGCCCCTTCATCATGCCCTTCAGCACGTCGTCGTCCCCGGCCTCCACGCCGAAGTAGATACGCCGACAGCCACCTTCTGCCAGCGTCTGGATGAACTCCTCATCGGGTCCGCGTTTTGTGCTGTGGTGCGAGAGCGAGTCGACCCGAGAGCGGCACGACCAAATCACATCCAGTTTGCGGCGCTTGATCTCCTTGGCAATGGCCATGGCACGCTCTCGGTCGTGCAACATTAGCGGATCGAACCAATCAATCTCGCGAATGCCGAGTGCCATGCACTCCTCGATTTCCGTCAGCACCTGCTCAGGGGTGCGCGCTTGGTAGCCACTCTGCCGCATGCAGCAGAAGGTGCACGGATACGGGCAGCCAACTTCACTCATGCCGATGGTGAAGTGCTTGCGCTGCGAAATGTGCGAGTAGTACAGGGAGTTGTCGAAGATGCTGCGATCAGGTGTGGGGAACTCGGAAAACAGCGGCCGCTTGCCGGGGAAGGTGACGCGTGTTTGCCCGCCAGAGCGGTACGCCAGATCCGCAACGCGGTCGTAGCCACTGCCGCGTTCGAATGCGGGCAAGAACTCCGGCAGGAAGATGTGCCCCTCGCCGCCGCTCAAGAAGTCGAAGCAGCCGTGGCTCATCAGCTCCTCGACGTAGACCTTGGCTTCGTAGCCTCCCGTGAGCGTCGGGATGCCCGTTCGCGCGCGGATGGCTTTTGCCCAAGGGATCATGTCGTGGATGGTTTGCGCGGCGTGGGACGAAAAGCCGATCAGATCAGGGCTGTACGCCTCCACCTCGGCAGTGATCGTCTCCAGGGTTTTTTTCGTGGCCGGGGCGTCCCACAGCCGCACGTCCCAGCCAGCCGCCTGCGCGCCGCGCGCTACCCAGCCGAAGCCGATGTGGGGGAAGAGGCCGAACTCGTCGTCGACGGTGGCCAGGTTCTCGTTGAACGCTTTGGCGAAGAACGGAGGGTATACCAGGGCTAACTTCACGAACGCACCTAGCGCAGTATAGTCTGTCTCGAGCGGACGGTGAGGGTTTGCGATGAAGTTGCCCGCGAAGCTGCGTGAAATCCATCCGATGATCCTCCTCGATCTGGGGGTCACGGCGCTATTTCTGCTTGGGACAATCCTGGCGCATGATGCCTTCAAAGCGGCGCGACAAGTGCCAGAGGGCGCCATCGAACAAGGCTCGCATGTTGCGTTGCTCGTCGCGCTCGTCGCGTGGGTGCAGGCGGTGCGCGTGCTGCGGGGCCGCGGCGGTGCGCGAGCGTTGGCCGCTGTGGTAACGGCCTACGTGCTGCTCTTGCTGCTCGAAGAGATCGACTACGGGTTGATCTACGGCTTGGATATCGGGTTCAAGGACGTCTTCGGCGTGACTTCGTTCCATCAGACGACCTGGAAGAACGAATACGTGTGGCAGGACAAGCTGTATTGGTTTGGCGCGCCCATGGCGCTGTTTTTCGCTGCACCCTGGTTTCGGATCACGCAGCGATATCAACCCGCTGCGGCCACGCGCAGTGACAGCATCGCCTTCGTGGTGGTGCTCGTGACGTTCCTGGTTGTCGACCAATTCCACCGCCACGCCATCAGCATCTACCAGGCCGTGATGTACGCGCTCATGGCCTGGGTCGGAGCGCGCGCCGCTGGCTATCCGAAGGCGCGTTTTGCCCAGGCAAAGGTGGGCCACGTCGCTGCCGAAGCCGACCCGCCTGCTGCGGCGCGTGGTGTTGCCGAAGAGGGCGATCCGCCGCCACAGCGTCGAAAGCGTCGGGACTCACCGCGCTGGACACCGGTACCGAGCATGCGTTCGATGAGCCCTTTTGCACCGCAGGCGCCGAAGCCCCTCGCCCGCGGGCCGGCACGCGTTTCACGCAATACGTGGATCGGACTCACCAGCGCGTCGGCATGCTTGCTGCTGTTTGCGGTTGCGTTTGCGGTGCTCGACCCTTTCGTTGCGCCAGCGGCGAGCTCGGCACCGAACCGCACCGCCACGACGGACGCCCCCGCTCCCGAACCGTCGGCGCCGTTGGTGCATCCCGTTGTCACGGCTGTGCCAGCAAGGGAGTCTGGTTTCCTAAGCCTGGCATGCGAACCGACCTGTGGTCGCGTGGTGATCGCCGGACGAAACCTCGGCCCGACGCCCATCGTGCGACATCCTCTGGAGCCAGGTGACCATCAAGTGACCGCGACAAGCGGCGTCCTTGAGCGAAGCTTCACAGTAGAGATCCGACCGCGGGCGACGACGTCTCGTCGCATCGACATGCGCTCCTTGCCCGCATCCCCCTAATGAGCCGCGGGTTTCGTGTGACACTGGGCGGATGAGACGTCGTGCGCGCTCCGCTGCGCGAGTTCGACATTCCGATTTCCGCTTAGGACGCGGTCTCAGTACCAGTTTGTCGCAGATTTGCAGCGTCGCGAGTTCAGTCCGGCGGCGACAGAGACCGCATGCGCTCTCGATATTTGCGCGGGGGAAAGAACGCCAGTCCGACACTGAGGGCAGTGACCATGGCCAGCGCCGACACGATGCTGATCGCCCAGACATGCTCGCGTAGGCCCGTACCATAAGCGAGTCGGTGCGCTATGGGCACCACGTAGGCTCCTGCTGACGCGGTCATGGCCACGCCCCACAGGCCCACGCGCTGCATGACCAGGGGATCTGCCAGCCCGATGCGCACTCGGCGGCGGAGCTGTGCGTGGAACCGCAGGCACTCGAAGGCGAGCCAGGCCGGCGCCATGCCTCGCACCAGGAGAGCGAAAGGCACCCACAGGCCGGTGATGGGTTCCGAGTCCGAATAGCGCACGTATTCACCGGTCCAGAGTTCTCCTGCGAAGGCGCCAACGCCCAGAACGGCGAGTGCGGTGATGAACACGACAGACCAGCGCTTGTCGGCGTGGAACACTCGCCATGCAAAAAGTGCCAGCGCCGCGTCCCCGATGTATTCGATGCTCAAGCCGAGCACCGTCAGTCCCGATCGCAACGCTGGGGTGCCATCGATCAGGATCTTGCTCGCTGTGCCGACTGCGAATGCAAGGAAACCAGTGCAAAGCAATGCCACCGCCATTAGCAGCTCCGGCAGCTTGCGCGTGCGCAAGTACAGAAACACCAGGCGGATGCCTACGACCAGCGAGGTGAGCAGGAATAGCCCGAGCCCGATCAAGATGACGTACTTCACGTCTTGCTCCCTCCGCCCTCAAGTCGTTCGAAGACATCGTAGGCCGTTTCGCGCAACGGAGAACTTCCAGCAGCGGATTCTTTCAGTTCTTGGGCAAGCGCAGCGCATAGGACCGCGGCGTCGCTGACCTTGCGCTTGCTCAGCGCTGCGGCCATCAGACGCGTCAAGACCACGTCCATCTGATAGGCGGCCACACTGGTGGGATCGAGGCCCGCGTCCTTGAGCACCAAACGCACGGTGCCCCGAGCCTCAAGGCGTGACAGGTGCGTGCGGCGCTCAAGCTCGCCGGCCACCCAGACAAAGACATCCGACTCCGCCATCTCGCTGCTACCGTTGTACACCACTGCGACGCCGGTGCAGGCACGGAGATCCTTTTTCTAGCTGGCTCTGACCCCGGCACTGGCACCTGCCCCTGGCTCTTAACTCTGACACGGGACGAAGGTCCGCACTCGGGAGAACCGATCGAGGGTAGGCATGGCCTCACGATGCTTGTGTCCTTGCTGAAAGCGCCGCATCGTGATGCGGATGTCCGAGCGCGACACCAAGATCGGCCCCACAGCTCACTACACTGCTTACGTTTGGCACCGGCTGCGCATGCCGCACGCGGAGTACTTTGCGACCCGAACAGGGCGCCGGCTGTTTTGGGCGTTCCGCCTGGCCGGAGAGTGGCTCGCGACGCTGTCGGCAACGCATCCGAGCATGGAGCAGTACCTGGAGATGCGGCACCGCGCCTTGGAAAAGGTCCTGCACGATGGCGACCCCGACTGCGTCGTCGAACTCGGTGCTGGGCTCTCGCGCCGAGGGCTGACCTGGGCCGCGGATCATGGTGTGCGCTACGTCGAAGTCGACTTGCCGGAAATGGTGAGGGCCAAGCGCCGCATTGTCTCCGATAAAGTTCCGCCCGCCGTGCGCGCGCGCGCCGAGACGCTATTGTCGCACGTTTCGATGGACGTACTTTCGGAAGGACTCGTGGACGAACTCGCGCGGGTGCTGGTCGGCGCGGAGCGCCCGGTCGTGCTTTCGGAAGGGCTACTGGGATACTTCCCAATGGAAGAACGCAAGCAGATCGTCCGCCGGGTATGCCAGGCGTTGGCCCGGGCGGGAGGCGGCGCCTTTGCCTGTGATTTGCGTGCTGCTGAAGGAGGCGCGGCGGTGGCCGCGGGCGCGAGAGCGCTGCGCGGTGCCGTGTGGGTCGCGACACGCGGGCGCGGCCTGCGCAGCGACTTCGAAAGCCACGACCACGTGCGCGCGTTCTTCCGGGACGCCGGTTTCGCGAGCGCCGAAACCGTCGATATCTCCGAAGTCAGCCCGTTGCTTGCGCGGGTGCGCTCACCGGCGCGCGTGTGGCTGTGTACCGTCGCGCCAACGGCCCCAGGCCGCGCCTAGGTTTCGCCCGGGACTCCCGGGTGCGCGTCTTTGCGGCGCGACGCTTGGGGCTTGGGCCGACACGCCCGTTCAAGCCACGGATTGGCGGCCGGCGCGCTGGGAACGGGTGGACGCGGCTAGGCGCAGGGCCGAATGCCAGCGCTCAACGAAGCGGGAAATGGCGAACTTCTCCACGGCTTCGCGCCGAGCGGCCGCCCCCATGGCCGCGGCGAGCTCCGGATCGTCGAGCAGCCGCTCGATGCCGCGTCGCAGCGCCTGCACGTCACCCGATACGTAGCCCGATACTCCGTGGGAAACCGGCAGGCTGCTATGGGGCGTCGCTACAATGGGCATCCCGCTCGCCATGGCTTCCAGCAGCGCCAAGTTGTAGCCATCTTCGTCGGACTGATGCGCCGTGTACACGAAGTAGCGATGCTCGCGATAGTAGGACCGCAGCGCTTCGAAGCTCGGCGCGACGCTGGTGCCCAAGTCGGAGTTGTCGCCAACGAGTTTGAAGTCGAAACCGCGCACGATTTCCTCGTGGCTGTCCCAGGCAAAGCGTCGGCGTCGCAGACTGACGCTATTCGCGACGCGTAGCCCTCGGCATAGCGCCCCGGTGTAGCCGCCGTACTCGTCGGGATCGACCGGTGGAGGCACCACGAGACCGGGCAGCCCCCAGCTTTGAAGCTTTGCCTCGGAGACACCTACCGCGATGCCTCCGGTGTGGCTCAGGTAGCTGCGTAGCTCCGCGGCCATCTCGGCAGCACGGAAGGCGACGCCTTCTTCGCGCATCCGGGCACGCAGGTTCACGTGGGCCACAAAGACCCGGGGAGCGTCGACATCCTTCGCGCTAAGCAGGTCGCTGAGATTGTGGGCAATCACCGCGTCATAGGGCCCAAGGGCCAGAGCTGCGCCCAGACTGACCACGCGTGCGTTTGCGGGGATCGGCCGGCTGCGGCGGTCCCAGTGGCTGTCGCTCCGCCCGGGCAGTCCGTCGACGACGACCATGTTCCAGCCGAGCTTGGCCAGGCAGTGGATGTAGGGTTCGTGGCAGTTGAAGGTCAGTAGCTTCGGCACGTCGGGGTGGACGAAGCAGGTTTCATGCCGCGGGTCGTCAGCTGTGCCCACGCAGGTAACTACGGGATGGATTCAGTGCAATCGGGTGTCAACGCGTTGACAGCGCTCAGATCCTGACGCGCGGACGTCAATCCTGACCGTAGTCGCGCAACATCTTCTTCAACTCGATTTGATGGCGCTCTTCTTGGCCGATCATTCCGCGGGTGTACTCCTCCAGGTACACGCTCGCGCCTTCAACCACGTCGAGGAGCTTCTTGTAGGCTTCGACACCTTCCAGCTCGTGCTTCCAGCTTTCCTGCAAGAGCGCCTTAATCGAGTGTTCATTGGTCTCGACGATCGGCGCGATGCGCATGCTCGGGTGCCCTTCGAGCCCGGTGAGCAGTTCACCGGCTTGTTGCGCGTGCAGCAACGACTCCTGGGCCTGTGCGTTCATGAACTGAACGATGGGGATCCGGTTGGGACCGATGACCATGAGGGCGTAGTGGGTGTAGCGGACGACGCCAGCCAGCTCGTGTTCGAGGATGGCGTTTAGGATCTCGTTCGTCTGTTTGATGTTCAACTCGCGAAGGGGCATGGCTAAGTCAGTCGCTCTTCAGTGCCGAAGTCAAGGCCCGCGCTGGTTCCGTCCGCGCTGCCCATTTGTGTCAAGCGTTCGGGCAAGAGCGCATCCGCCCAAATCGGCGCATCCCCAGCCAGGCGTGCTGCGGCGAGGGCGCCCAGCGCGACGCCCGTACTCATGCCAAAGCCGCCCAATCCGCCGATCCAGTACAAACCTTGCGCGCGGGGGTCAGGACCCACCACTAGGGCGCGGTCCGCCGCGAAAGTGCGCAGACAAGCCCAGCTTGTGCGCACCCGGGCCTCGGCAAGCGCCGGCGCCAATTGGGTGAGCCGCGCCGCCAACAGCTCGAGCGCTGCCGGATCTCGCGGCGGGACGCCCGCAGTCCATGGCGTTTCATCGCAGGGACTTGCCAGCACCGCACCAGACTCCGGTCGGAAGTAGGTCTCAAGCTCGACGTCCCAAACCGTGGGCTGCGCTGGATTCATCGCGGGGGCGTTCTCCAGCAGGGCTAAGTGTCGGCGAATAGGTGTGAGCGCCAAGGGCAGATGTGCACGGTCCGCGATTTCTTGGGACCATGCGCCGGCCGCCAGTACGACGGCATCGGCCGTAAGCGCGCCCGCGTCGAGTTCGACGCCAACGATGCGCTCGCCCTCGCGACGCAGGTCGAGCGCTCGAGTGCGCAGGCGAAGCTGTCCGCCAAGGGCTTTTGAAGCTCGCTCGAGCTCGGTGCAGATGGCGTGGGGATCGACGACGCCAGCCGATGGGACCCAAAGGCCATGCTGCGCGCGTCCGTCTTCCAGTTCCGGAACCATGTGAACGAGTGCATGGGCGTCAAGGGCTTCGCACGGGAGTTGTTCGACGGCGGCAATGCCCGCCAGTGCGGTGAGGCTAGCTTCCGCCGCGGCGACCAGCAGCAGACCGCGCTGCGCAAGCCAAGCGTCGCCTTGGAACAGCTCGTCGAGCAGGGCGCGGCTTTGGGCCGCCAGCTTTGGGATACACGGAGAGGTTTCGAGGGGACGGAAGATCGCAGCGTTGCGCCCCGAGCTGTGGGAAAAGCTCTGCGGCTCCTGCTCCACTACGGTGACGCGCGCGCCGTGGCGTAGCAGCGCGTAGGCCGTACTCAGTCCGGCAATTCCGGCACCAATGACGATCACGCGCATGGCGGCTGGGAGCCTAGGTGCCACGCTCCGGTGCGGCCAGCGCCCACACGAGCTTTGAGATAAAAGCGAGTGAATTCGAACAATTACCCTTTGCGCTTGCCCCCGCGCAGGCTTGGCACAAGCTTGCTGCCGCCCCGGCTTTGGCTGCGTGCGAAGACCTCTTCATGTCCTCGAAGCAAACTGCCTCCCGCGGCGTGATCACGTGGCTCTGGCTCACGTGCGCGCTGCTCCTCGCGATGATCATCGTGGGTGGTGTGACGCGTCTGACGGGCTCGGGACTCTCCATCGTGCGGTGGGAGCCGATTATCGGCGCCCTGCCGCCGCAAGACTCCGCCCAATGGCAACGCGTCTTTGCGCTGTACCAAGAAAGCCCCCAATACCAACTGGTGAACCACGGCATGGAGCTGGGGGCCTTCAAGAGCATCTTCTGGTGGGAGTATTTTCACCGGTTGTTGGGGCGCGGCATTGGGCTGCTGGTGGGCCTGCCGCTGATCGCGTTCTGGCTCACCGGTCGCCTCTCGCGGAGGCGCACGCTGGCGCTCGCAGGGATTTTCGCGCTGGGTGGCCTGCAGGGTGTGGTGGGCTGGCTCATGGTGCGGAGCGGCCTCGTCGACCTGCCGCAAGTGAGTCACTATCGGTTGACTCTGCATCTAGGGATCGGTTTCTTGATCTTCGGCCTCGTGTTTTGGCAGGCGTTGGCCGTGAGCTTTGGCGAGGGGCGTGCACGTCGCGTCGCACACATGGACCCGCAGCTGCGGCGGCACGTGTTCGGCTACTTGCTTCTGGTCTGCGTCACGGTGCTATGCGGCGGCTTGGTCGCCGGACTCAAAGCTGGGCAGGCGTTTCCCACATTCCCGCTGATGGCGGGCTATTGGGTCCCCCCCGGGCTCTTCGCGGGCGAGCCCATGTGGCGAAACTTCGTGGACAGTGCCGTGACCGTGCATTTCCAGCATCGCGTATTGGCGCTCCTGGTGACCCTTGCCACCGGCTACTTGGCGCTGCGGGCTTTTCGCGCTCCGCCCCAGCTGGGCCTGCGGCGCGCTGCGTCCCTACTGACAATCGCCGTGGCTCTACAGGTCGTGCTTGGCGTGGTGACGGTGTTGCTTTCCGTGCCGGTGTGGGCCGGCGCGGCCCATCAAGTCAATGCGGCGCTTCTGCTCGCAGCCACCCTGAACCTGATGCACGTACTCAGCGCGTCCGTGCCTGAACCCGTGCCCGAACGACTCCGTCGACCCAGTGCCCTCGCGCCGGCCCTCGTCTCCCGCGCCGCGCTGCGAGAATAGCGCTCTCGTCTCGCGTGCTGCACCGGGAGAATAGCCGCCCCGCGCGCGGTAGCGTCGCGACCCCAAACATCAAGACTCGGCTCGGTCGCGCCGTTTCGACGCTGGTGTGAGTCCATTTTTTGCGACGGGGCGCAGGAGGTCCGCCTTTTCGATCAACCAGGTGGGCTCTGCCACATCTTGGGTGCGGTAGAAGCCACCACAGAAGATGCGGCGCGGGCAGGGCGTGCACTCCTCTCGGAACTCACGCTCGCTCTTCAGGTACTCGAAGAGATTCACTTCCTCGTTATCGACGAAGATCATATGCCGCTCCAGCTTCAGCATGTCCCCGACCACGAAGCGCTCGTACCCGGGGAAGTAGCACCACGGCGCGTTGATCACCGCGAGCTTCATGCGCCCATCGAAAGCGTCGAGCACCCGCATGGTTTCTGCGGCTGCAGCGCGTTCGCCCGGCGCGACTGTGTTGGTTGCGCGACCGAAGGGGGTCAAGAACTGGATGTTCAGCCAGCGAAGGCCCAGGGAATGCACCAACTCGGCGATGTCCATCAGGTGTTTGTGATTGGAGAGCGTCACCGTGATGTTGGCGCCCAATTCCAGGGAGCCTCCGGCGTGTTGTTGTACGTTTCGGATCCCCTCCAGAGTTTGGTCGAAAGCTTCGGGCACACCCACATTGGCGGCATGTAGCCAGGCCGTGTGCCCGTGAAGGCTAAACAGAATGCTCGTCACACCACTGCCGCACAGTTGCTTTGCGTAGCCGTCGTAAGCGGCCATGCGCCCGTTCGTGGTGACGTTTACCTTTTCGTAGCCGGCTTGCCGCGCGAAACGGATGAGAGAAAACAGTTTTGGATTGAGGGTGGGTTCGCCCCCATCGAGGTCCAGGAGTGAAACGCCGGCCTTGCGGTACTTGATGAGCAACTGCCGCTGGCGTTCGAAGTTTCCATCTAGCTGCGTGCGTGTGCCGACCGCGCAGAATGTGCAGCGGTTGTTGCAGCGGTAGGTGACATTCAAGATGGCCTTTTTGGGACCCCCGGAAGCTCCCATCCACAGGTCGAAGGTCTCCTTGAAGGCGTGCAGCGCATCTGGCGCGGCGGCGTGCGTGCTCGCACTCGGAACTTGTTGGAAGCGTGGGCCCCAATCCGACGCGACCTCCAGCCGGCGCCGACCCGGCGCACTGAGCTCGGCGAGGCGCGTGCCCGGCAGCGGCGTGGCAAACTGCACGCTTGGGAACGCGTCGAAGCGTTCTTTCAGCGAGCGGGCCAAGGCCAGCGTCGCGTTGATCTCGGTGGCGCTTTCTCCGGGTAGCCCGATCATGAAGTGCACCAGCGTCGCGAGGCCGCGTTTCTGGGCCTGCTCGCAAACCAGAGGAATGCTCGCCAGGTCGAGGCATTTGTCGACCACCGCATCAACCACGCGCTGCACGCCGCTTTCGGCGCTGATACTCAGGGTAGTCGCGCGCTTTTGCAGCACTTCGAGGTGCTTTTCCAGCACGTAGTCTGCGCGCAAGCCGTTAGGGATTTCGAGGGACAAGTCCCGGGAGTCGATGGCGTCGAGCAAGTGGTCGAAGTGCGCCTCGTTCACGTTCGCCAGTTCGTCCAGAACAAAGATCTTGCTCGCTCCGGCTGCCTGCAGGGCGTCAAGATGCGCGTCGAGTCTCGATTGGGAGAGTCGGCGCTGGCGTTTGGGAGCCCCAGCGCTGCGGCCGGGATTCGATGAGCAGTGGATGCAGCGAAACGGGCAGCCGCGGCTAGTGAGCAGTGGCAGCGCGCCGCCATCAATCGGGAACGCCCAGTCAACACGCCCCAAGCTTTGCACGACGCTTTGATGGAATGCGAAGTAGGCGTCAACATTGATGAGGTCGAAAGCCGGAAGTGGCAGTGCATCCAGGTCGTCGACTTCGCCACCTTGCATGACCAGAGGGGATCCGGGACGTGCCTTGGCCACGAGGCGCTCGGCCAGGGCGAC